>JBEKTC010000273.1:0-9652 GCA_049516475.1 Candidatus Korobacteraceae bacterium
GGTTCGAGCCCATGGTCGCGGGACTGCTGGAACACCTTCGCCAGATTCATTCCTGCGGGTTGCCGGTTCAGCGCGTCAAGCCGAACCGCCCAGAATGCGAAGACGAATGGTTTCCCGGTCGCCCGGTGCCAGAGGTGTGCCAGGTCGTAGAGATGATACCCGGCATTCAGCGGCACCTGCAGGGCAGCATCACCGATCAGCAGTGCTGCGTCATGGTTTTGCAGCATCTCATCGAGCTTCGGCGGATGGGGCGTCAGCCCGCGCGCGCCGCCAAAGAACTTCGCGAATAAGACCTGCAATAGGGCAACAGAAGTGCGCGAAGAGGTGTCGGCGGCGACGGTGCGGACATCGCCGATGGGCTTTTTGCTGACGAGCAGGATGGAGCGGACGCGGTCTTTGGCGGCGATGGCGATGTTAGGCAGGATGACCAGCCCCGGTATTTGGGCATAAGTGAATGCGGGAATGATGCCAATATCGGCTTGCCCGGCCGCCAGCGCAGAGGCGCACGCCGAAGGCAGGGTGTAGCTGATTTCGAAGTCCCGGCCAGCATCGCCGTGTTCGAAGTCCCACATCAGGGGCGCTGTGTTCAGGAAGGAAATAGCAGAGATTCGCAAGCCCGGCATGAAGAACTGAGTCTAACAAAACGGAGGGTGGAGCGTTGCCGTTTCGTTGAATGCATTTCACTGCGGAGTGCACGGAGGAAATTTTTTTCACCACAGAGACACAGAAACACAGAGTTCTTTTCATTTTTCTGACTAGGCAAGACTGCTCAGCAAAATGGCTCACCTCTTTCGAACCTGATGCTCCGGCAAGACTCCAAAGCAAAAATACTCTGTGTTTCTGTGTCTCTGTGTCTCTGTGGTGAATCCCCCTCCGTGCCTCCGTGGTGAAAACTTCCGGCACTGGCGCGCGTGACGAGCGTCCTGTGACGAGCGTCCTTGACGGTAACCAGCGCGAAGGTTACCCTGCGCTCATCTGGGCCCAGCCGGATCCTGGAGTTGCCATGGACGCCGAAGTATTGGTTCGAGCAGAAGATTTCGCACTGACCCGCAAACTGCAATGGCTGGCCTTGTCCCTGACCCCGGGCGTGGGGGCGGGACGAGGACGAAAACTGGTTGAACGCTTCGGCGGAACTGATCGGCTCTTCACCGCATCGTTGACCGAACTGGAAGCCGCAGGACTGCCCGCGGCAGCTGCGCAGAGCATTGCCTTGGGCAAGTCGCTCGAACTTGCCGCCGCCGAATACGACCAAGCGCGCGAGGCCGGCGTCTCCATCATCGTTCCGGGCGACGCGGAGTTCCCCAGGCAACTGCTGGAAATCTATGACCCGCCTCTCGTGTTGTACCTTAAAGGTAATGCTGAAGTTATTGATAAACCGGGGATTGCAGTCGTAGGTACCAGGCATCCCACTCCCTATGGAATAGGCATGGCGGAGCGCCTGGCGTGCGATCTCGCGGCCCGGGGCCTGGTCATCTTCAGCGGGATGGCGCGCGGCGTCGATAGCGCCGCCCATCGGGGCGCTCTCAACGCCCACGGTTGTACGGTCGCGATCTGGGGCACTGGAATCGATGAGGTTTACCCCAAGGAAAACCGTAAGATCGCTGACCAAATTCTGGACACCGGTGGAGCAATCTTGACCGAATTCCCCCTGGGCACATTTCCCGCTCCGCAAAACTTTCCGATTCGCAACCGGATCATCAGCGGCATCTCGATCGGCGTCCTGGTCATCGAGGCAGGAGAATACAGCGGGACCCGCGTGACTGCCCGTTGCGCGCTGGAGCAGGGACGGGAAGTTCTCGCGGTCCCGGGCAACGTGACCAACAAAATGTCTTGGGGCCCTAACACCTTGATAAAGCAGGGGGCTGCGCTAGTCGCCACGTGGGAAGATGTGTGGGAAGAGCTGCCGGCGGACACCCGCCTGGCCTTGACTCCTCCGGCACAGCCTGCATCGGAGACAGGGACTTCAGCATCATTGTTTCAGGGGGCACAGCTGTCGCCTCATGAAAAAAGGGTGCTAGGGTTGTTGCGGTCCGACGAATCCACCCATATCGATCAACTGGTTGAACGCCTCTCCTCGCATCTGTCGTCATCGGAGATCTTCGCCGCACTATTTGAGTTGGAAATGAGCGGTAACATCCGGCAGCTGCCGGGGAAGTATTATGTGCGGACGATGTGAGGGCGACGCGGAGTCGCTATTCGCCTTTCGCTGTTCGCTCTTCGACAGAGCGGCGGAACAATCGACATGAGAAATCACGAGGAGCTTGAAGTTTGGCAGAAGGCACATCAGCTTACTTTGAAGATATACCGTTCGACTGAAGCCCTCCCACGGTCCGAAACCTTCGGACTGAGAAGCCAGATTCGGCGAGCTGCCGGTTCCATCGGAGCGAACCTGGCAGAAGGATGTGGCCGTTGGAGCGACGGAGAACTGGCTCGCTACATCCAGAATGCGATGGGCTCGGCTAGCGAGTTGCAAAATCATCTGCGCTTGGCGAGGGACTTAGGGTTTCTCGAAGATGCGCAATATGCCCAGCTTTTCAAGGAGCAAACCAGCGTTCGGCAGATGTTGACGGCTTTTCTCCAGAGAGTGTGCGGCGTTCGCGTGACAGACGGTCACCTCCTTACATTTTCTGGCGAATAGCGAAGAGCGAGAAGCGAAGAGCGCCACCGGCTTTGCCCCCGCCGGCGAAACCATGCTAGCTTCATACACGTAAACAGGAATCCAGAGGTTCTATTGGCAAAAGGTTTAGTTATCGTCGAATCGCCCGCTAAAGCGAAGACGATCCAAAAATATCTCGGCCCGGGCTACGACGTGGAAGCCTCGCTCGGGCACATCAAGGACTTGCCCAAGAAGTCGCTGGGCGTCGACTTGGACAACGATTTCTCCACCGAGTACGTCGTCATTCCCGGCAAGGAGAAGGTTGTCGCCAGGCTGAAGAAGCTGGCCAAGACGGCGAATGCCATTTATCTGGCGCCTGACCCGGACCGCGAGGGCGAAGCCATCGCCGCCCACCTGGCGGAAGAGCTGGGCGGCAATCGTGTCGACGGCAAGAAGACCAAGAAGAGCGCCGTCATCCCCATCCGCCGCGTGACCTTCAACGAGAGTACCAAGCGTGCCGTGCAGGAGGCCTTCCTCCATCCCCGCGACATCGATACCAACCTGGTCGATGCGCAGCAGACCCGCCGCGTCCTCGACCGTCTGGTCGGCTACCAGATTTCTCCGCTGCTGTGGGACAAGGTCCGCCGCGGTCTCTCGGCCGGCCGCGTGCAAACCGTCGCCCTGCGCCTCATCGTCGAGCGCGAACGCGAGATCAAGGCCTTCGTCAAGGAAGAGTACTGGACCATTGACGCCCACTTGCAGGGGCCGAAACCGCCGGCGTTCGATGCTCGCTTCATCGGCATCGGCGACGAGAAGACGCCGATTTCCAACGGCGAAGAAGCCGAGAAGATCAAAGCTGCACTGGACAACGCGGATTGGGCCGTCCGCTCGGTCGATACGCGCGAGCGGCGCCGCAGTCCTGCCGCGCCGTTCACCACCAGCAAGTTCCAGCAGGACGCCTCGCGCAAGCTGCGCTTCAGCGTGAAGCGCGCCATGATGATCGCCCAGCGCCTCTATGAGGGCGTCGATCTCGGCGGGGAAGAGGGAACTGTCGGTCTCATCACCTACATGCGTACCGACTCGCCCCAGGTGTCGAACGACGCGCTGGCAGAGGTGCGAGAGTACATCGGCAAGGGCTTTGGCCGGGAATTCCTGCCCGAATCGCCTAACACCTACAAATCGAAAAAGAGTGCGCAGGAGGCCCACGAAGCGATACGTCCAACGTCCGTGGCACGTCATCCCGACCAGATGAAGCAGTACTTGCAGGAAGACGAGTACAAGGTTTACAAGCTCATCTGGCAGCGGTTCGTTGCCTCGCAGATGAATCCCGCAGTCTTCGACCAGACGACCGTCGATATCGACGCCAAATCGAAGACGGGCGACACGGTGTACCGCTTCCGCGTGACCGGTTCAGTGCTGAAGTTCGAAGGCTTCCTGAAGGTGTACGAAGAGTCGAAGGACAGCAAGGACGAGGAAGATGAGGCGCTCAAGCACAAGCTGCCGCTGCTGGTGGCGGGGCAGAAGCTGACCTTGAAGGACTTGAATCCCGAGCAGCACTTTACCGAGCCGCCGCCGCGCTTCAATGAGGCGTCTCTGGTAAAGGAACTGGAAGAGCGCGGCATCGGCCGGCCATCAACCTACTCCGCGATCATCAGCACCATCCAGGAGCGGCAATACGTGCAGAAGGTGGGAGGCAAGTTCATTCCCACCGAAATCGGGTTGGTCGTCACCGACCTGCTGGTGGCCAATTTCAAGGACATCTTCGATCCGCAGTACACAGCACGATTGGAAGAGGAGTTGGACGAGATCGAAGAGGGCAAGGAGACCTGGACTGATGCGCTGAAGGACTTCTACAAGAAGTTCGAGAAAGAACTCCATTACGCCGAAAAGCACATGGAGAACGTCAAACGGATGGAGAAGCCCACCGACGAGAAGTGCGAACGGTGTGGCTCGCCGCTGGTCATCAAGTGGGGTAAGCACGGCTCGTTCTACGCCTGTAGTGCCTACGACAAGACCGATCCCAACAGTTGCACCTTCACCAAGGAGAATCCGATCGATCTGCCTGACCTGGACTCAGCCGACATACAGGAGACCACGCAGGAAGAGTATTGCGAGAATTGCGGCAGGCCCATGGTGCTGAAGCGCGGACGCTTCGGGCAGTTCATGGCCTGTACCGGATATCCAGACTGCAAGACCACCCGTCGACTCGATCAAGGCAAGAAGGTCCCGGATATCCCGTTGGATGAGAAGTGTCCACAGTGCGGACGGAATCTCCTGCTGCGCCACGGCCGTTACGGTGAGTTCATCTCGTGCAGCGGCTATCCCGAGTGCAAATGGGTCAAGCAGAACTACATTGGCGTAAAGTGTCCGGAGTGCAAAACCGGGGACCTGGCAGAAAAGAAGGCGCGTCGCGGCAATTTCTTTTACGGTTGTTCGAATTATCCGAAATGCAGGTTCACGTCGGCGTACAAGCCGGTTGACGAGCCCTGTCCCGAGTGTGGCAGCCCATACCTGCTCGAGAAGACCCTGAAGGCGGGAACCTTCCTGGTATGTCCCAACAACAAGCGCACTGACACCGAGGAACCCAAACGCCGGGGTAAGAAAAAAGCCGGGGATGAAAGCTCGGTTAAATGTGACTACTCGCGCGAACTAAGGCCTGAGGCTGTTGCATAATAATCAAATTGTCAATCCAAGCCGCTCGGCCGCACGCCGGGCATTCTAATGAAAGGGTGAACCATGGCAGGACATTTGAAAGACGCGACCATCATTGCACACCTGGTCGTCGATGACGGCGTCAAAGCTGCGGAGTTTTACAGAGATGCGTTTGGCGGTGAGATTCTTGGGATCCATAAAACGCCCGATGGCAAGGTCATGCACGCGGAGTTGAATATCGGTGGCGCCCGGCTGATGCTGGCGGACGTATTTCCTGGCTTTGGCTGCGGCTCGCCCAAGACCCTTGGCGGCAGCCCGGTAGTGCTGAATCTCTACGTGAAGGAAGACGTCGACAGCCTGTTCAATAATGCGGTAGCCGCGGGCGCGAAGGTCACGATGCCCCTGGGAGACCAGTTCTGGGGCGATCGCTACGGCCAGATCGAAGATCCTTTCGGCCATCGCTGGGCCCTGGGACAACACGTCGAAGATGTTGCACCCGCGGAGATGGAGCGCCGCGCGAAGGAGGCCTTCTCAAAGATGCCGGCTCCAGCACAGAAGTAGTGCCGCTGAAGCCCCGGAAGAAGATTCATCATCGAATCAGAGAGAAGCCGTCGTCACGACGGCTTTTCCAACCTAATCTTGCCTGGAGGAATCATGAGCAATTCACAGCCTACTTACGAAGATGCCAAACTCGTTCTTAAACTTTATGATCTGCGCCGCGAAGCCGTAATGCGTCAGGCGCGGGATTTCGTCGCCACATTTTCGCCGTCCTCCTTCGAGGAGTTGATGGCCGTCATGGGCGCTTTTGGCACCAAGGAAAACGCCTACGTCCGGCAGGTCTTAAGCTACTGGGAGATGGTAGCGGCCCTCATCGTCCACGGAACTCTGAATGCCGCACTGGCGGAGGATACCTTGGGCGAAATTTACTTTGTGTACGCAAAGGTACAGCCTTTTGTTAAGCAAATGCGGCAGGTGATGAAGTCGCCGGAGTTCCTGCAGAATGTGGAAAACGTGGTGGAGGGTACGCCGGAAAAACGCGAGCGTCTGGCGCGGATGCAGGACCGCATGGCCGAATTCGCCAAGATGCGCGCCGCCGCTGCCAAACAGGGCTAGGGCAGGCACAATTCTGTGGCTTAGGCGTTGCGTGGAGCACGCCTTTCAGGCCGCTCAAAAAGTCGCTTTTGGAGTGCTTTGTAACAGGGCACGACTTTCAGTCGTGCCGTAGAGCCGTACCAAAATGTTTGGGCTTCAGCCCCTGCAACCCAGCGCAGCCGCTGAAGCCTACTTACTTGGGCAAGACATTTTTCTGTACGCCTGAAGGCGTACTCCGCCCATCGGTAGACACGCAGCAATCCAGAAAACACTTAACTCAGGTATTCCCGAATATAGGGATCGTTGCAGCGCAACAGCTCTGCGGCGGTCCCTTCGTCCTGGATGGGCACCATTTTATTCTGCGCGCGATCGAAGTAGTGGCTGGCCATGGTGAAGGCGTCCTGTAGACGATGGGTCACCAGCAGGGAACTGGTCTGGTAAACATCGCGTTGCTTCACAATCAGCTCGATGATGGTGTTGGAGGTGACCGGATCGAGTCCTCCGGTGGGCGAATCGTATAGCAGGACCTCGGGCTGAGTAATAATGGCGCGGGCAATAGCCACGCGCCGCCGCATCCCGCCCGAGAGCTCCGATGGAAACAAGTTGACGGTGTGCTCCAGTTCAACGAAACGTAGCGCCTCCAGCACCCGCGCGTGGATCTCTTCCGTCACTCTTCCGGTTTCTTCGATCAGGCGATAAGCTACGTTTTCCTCCACGGTCAGCGAGTCGAACAGCGCGCTCTCCTGAAATACCATGCCGATCTTGCGGCGCAGCGCGAAGAGTTCCTGCTCCCGCATCTGCGTGATTTCTTCATCGAGAACGGTGATACGGCCGGAATCGGGCTTCAGCAGGCCCAGCGCCAGCTTCAGGATCAACGTTTTCCCGGTACCGGCCACGCCCATCAGGATTTTGGTTTCGCCGCGTGGAAGAGTGAACGAAATTCCCTCCAGCACGGGATTATCGAAAGCGATGGCAACGTCCTCGAAGGTTAAGACGGGCTCTCCCGGTTGGGAGCTGACCGGCGCGCGCTGCTCTTGTGGCGGAGCGAGAATTGGCATCGTCAGTATTGAAAGAATCCCATGAGCAGGCGGGTCATGAAAAAGTCGCTGACCAGGATCAGCACCGAGGCGGCCACCACGGCCTGCGTGGTGGCGCGGCCCACGCCTTGCGTCCCGCCTTTGGCCGATAAGCCGTAATAGCAGCCCACACTGGCGATGATAAAGCCGAACACTGTCGGCTTAGTGAGCCCCATGAAAACGTCGCCAAAGCGCAGGGCCTGGTAAGCCGTGGTCCAGTACTGGTTGGGGTCGAGCCCCAGCAGCAAGTACGAAATTACGAATCCGCCGGTCAATCCCACCAGGTCGGAGATGATGCTGAGAAAAAACAACATCACGACGGTGGCCATCACCCGTGGCGTTACCAGCTTCTTGGAAGGATCCACTCCCATGGCCCGCATGGCGTCGATCTGTTCGGTCACCTTCATGGAGCCCAGTTCGCTGGCCATGCCGCTGGAATTGCGGCCCGCCACCATCAAGCCTGTCAGCACTGGACCGAGTTCGCGAACCATGGAAAGCGCCACCAGCTTGCCGGTCAGCGAAAGCGATCCGAACTGTTGCAGCGTGCTGGAGGTCTGTAGCGCCAGCACCGCGCCGGTAAAAAAGCCCGTGAGCACCACGATGGGCAGCGAACCTACACCGATCTGGTCAGCCTGTAACAATGTGTCGGCGAGGTAGCGCGGACGCGCAAAGACATTGCTGATGGAGCGGCCCGCGAGCAGGGAATAATCCTGCACCGCCTGCACCTGCTCCTTCGCGAAATCAGTGGGCGAGAAAATTGGCATGAAGCGAGCCGAAACAGCTATCAACGAAATATACCAGAGCGAGGCGGCACCGTATGCACCTCGCCCGCACGCAGCGGCGTCATATCGCGAATGCGGTAATGTCAAACGCGTTACTGATAGTCGGGTTTCGCACGGGCAGACGTTGCAGGGAGGCCTGCGTTGATTTAATATCCACTCCCACGCTGCGCGACAAGGGAGACGCGCATATGTCGTTTCAGGTTGATCGCAGTCCCTTCGATCCCGAGTCCGGCTTCGAGTACTACATCTGCTTTAAGCCGAAGACGGAAGTCGAAGGAGACGAGGTAGAATCGCGGATTTCGATTGAGGTAGCGTTGTCCATTTCAGAGACCGGCGACATAGCCGACCTCAGCTTCCTCTTGCCGAAAATCTGCCGCAACGACTACGCGCTCTCCTTTCTGAAGCGCGATCCCAACGCTAATTGCGTCGAAAACCGCGTCTTCATCGCCTTGCCAGGCCTGAACGGCGACGCTGTCCTTGCCGCACCCGCAACCCTCGAGCTGGACCATTCCGGACGTATCGTCGCCATCGAAATCAACGGCTGCATTCCCAAGACGAGTACTTTCACTCCCGCTCGTGCGTAGGGCGTTCTGTTGTCCAGATTTCAGAGTCACGACCTGGGCACTTTGCATCGATCCGCCGTTTGCCAAATTGATTCGGGGTAGCTGGTTTTGCTAAGGTCGTCGTCATGTCCGAGCGTTCCACCGAGCAGATACGCGAATTGCTCGACTCTCTTTATCGCGTAGATTCGGGACGGATCCTGGCGACTCTGATCCGCTTGCTCGGTGATTTTGATCTTGCCGAGGAGGCGATGCACGAAGCCTTTGCGGCCGCGCTGAGCCTGTGGCCGAGGAGCGGAGTACCCGGCAACCCGCGACCATGGTTGATTTCGACGGCCCGATTCAAAGCCATTGATACTCTGCGTCGGCGGGCCAGGTTTGATGCGTCGCAAGACAAACTCGCGCGACATATCGAAGCGCAATCGAGTTCGGCGGAAAGGTCCAATGAAGAAAACAACCTTGAGGATGGCTCCCTTGAAGACGACCGGCTGCGCCTGATTTTTACCTGCTGTCATCCCTCTCTGGCGCCGGAAGCGCGCGTAGCGCTCACCTTGCGCGAGGTGTGCGGGCTAACCACCGAGGAGATCGCTAAGGCCTTCCTCACCACTCCGCGTACGCTGGCGCAGCGCATTGTGCGGGCCAAGGCAAAGATTCGAGAGGAACGGATTCCCTACGAGGTGCCGACCCCCCAGGAATTGCCGGAACGGCTGGACGCGGTGCTTCAGGTCATCTATCTCGTCTTTAACGAGGGTTATTCGGCTGCGGCGGGAGCGGAGGTCACTCGGGCCGAGCTCACTGGCGAAGCGATTCGACTGGGCAGGTTGCTGACCGAACTTCAGCCAGAACCAGAAGGCGTTTTTCCGGAAATCATGTTTCCGGAAATCACGGGTTCAG
>JBEKTC010000274.1:0-7218 GCA_049516475.1 Candidatus Korobacteraceae bacterium
CCTGTTGGCCCGCCCGGTCCACTGGTGTACTGCGTGGCCGTGATGCCGCCGACGTTGGCGATCAGGTCCGTCACTGAGTTCGTGACCCCAGTCAACACCGGCGAAATTGAGCCGCCGGCATAGATGTTAGCCACCGAACTGTTACTGAACGGAGAACCCGACTGCGGCTCCAGGACTCCCGAAGTCACCTTCGCGTCCGTGCCCACGACAAAGGCAAAGTTGGAGCCGAACAAGTACAACACCGGCGGGGTTGTGCCAAACTGCGTCGTGAAGCCGCTAAAGGTCACCCTGCCAGTCTTTTGACCCTCGGAGTCGATGGCGTACGTTCCTGGCGAGGACTGCTGCAGATTCAGGGTCCCACCGTCATTCTCGTCGGTATTGAGAGTGGCGCTGCCGGCACCGTTAGAGACGAGGAATCCGGCAGTCACATCGGCTAGAGGGGTGCCTCCGTTCGGGTCTACCGCATTCAGTTCCATCACGCAGCATGCTGGCGTACTGTCGGTCAGGGCCGTCAGCGCCCAGCCGCCCGCTGACGAAGTCTGACGATAGGCTCGCCAGAGAGTCAGATTGGCCGGCTTGGAGAGGGGATCGGCAGAAATGATCATCATCTCTGAATGGTCGACAATGTAGTAGGCGTAGTGGCAGGCGGGGCTGCTCAACGTGCCCAGGCACCGCCCGTTCGGGTCGGTGGGGAAACTCATGTTGACGAAGTTGCCGCGGCCGGTAGCTGCCTCGATGGTCGAGGAGAAGCTGCCCTTGAGCGGATCGGAAGCCGCCTGACCATTGTCGTTGATGTCCGCCCGGGTCCACACCTGTGGCCAGCAGCGCGAAATCTCCCGGGAAGAACACGGTGATCTGGAAGTCCTGCACATTCTGCACTTTGAGCACGCCCGACCCATACGTTTGCGGATGTGACGGGTCGCTCTCGATCAGGGTTCCACAGGTGGAAATATTTGGACCGGCGACACATGCATTGGGGGACACCACCACTGAGAACTGGTAAGTTGCCGGCGCATTGGTCATGATCGTCACCGTCCCCGTGCCGTTCGGGTTCAGGTTGTATGCCGAGCCAGGGGATATGATCTGCGGGACTACGTTGCCATGACTGTCGATCTGCTCCCCGCTTCCGTCATTCAGGTCCAGAAAGCCGACTGTGATGTTTCCGTTTCCATCCGCAACGAATGCCGCTGCCATAATGAACGGACTTCCGTTGTCATAACCGTTGAGTGAGAGGGCATAGTTCCCGTTCAGAAGCCCATTCGTGATACCCGGCACAGTGATCGTGAGCTGTGCCGTAGCTACTGCCGGCGGGTTCTCACTATCCTTCAACTGCACCGTGAATGGGTAAGAGCCGGGCACGGTCGGAGTGCCGCTCATGGTGCAGATGGGTAGGTGAGTGTCCGCGCAGCTAGGCACGAGAGTCAGTCCTGGAGGCAAAGCGCCGCCGGAACCGTTGTCGCACGCGCCGCTGCTTTCCATCACACACCACGCATACGACTGTACTCCGCCGGCCCCCGTCAACTGCTGGCTATAGGGAGCATTGAGCGTGGCGGCAGGCAGAGATGTGGTCAGGATGCCCATAATCGTCAAGGTGAGCGGTTCTGTGGCTACCGAGGACGGCGTCTCACTATCCGTCACCTGCACCGTAAATTGCGTCGGTACTGCCGGGACGCTTGTCGGCGTGCCCGAGATGATGCCGTTGCCTTGGCTGTCGGTCGTGAGGGTCAAGCCAGGCGGCAGTTCCGACTGCGTCGGATCGCATGCCGTACCACCCGTATTCAGGACGCACCAGGTGTAGGGCGTTTTTCCCCCGCTGACCGACAGCGTGGCGTTGTAAAGCACTCCCGGGCTGCCCGTAGGTAATCTCTGTGTGCCAATGCAGGACTTGCAGTCGATAAGAAGCGCTCCACCCACTACCAGCGTAAGGTTTGCGGTGCCGCTGAGATTGTTCGCGTCGGTTACTTTGACGGTAAACGAATAACTGCCCAGCAGGGTCGGCGTACCGCTGAGCTGTGCGGTTTGGTCGTTAAAGGTCAAACCGGGAGGCAGACTTCCCGAGCTAATGCTCCACGTGTACGTTCCCGTGCCGCCGGTGGCCTGCATGTAGAAACTGTAGACGACATTAACCGTCGCCGGCGGCAGGACAGTTGAGGTGATGCTGGGGGGCCCGGCCGGAGGCTTTGGGGTCGACCCGCCGCCGCCGCAAGCGGCCAGAAACACGCAAAATAAGAATGCCAAACTCGATAACGCAAGAATCCTCGATGCCCTCATCGTATCTCCTCATGAATGCGCAGCTGTGGTGCTCTGACCAACCTGAACAGTTGGGAATCGGTTAACGTCTCCGCAGCGAACTTGCAGGCCAGCTGGAACGCCTGCGGCATCTTCCCTTACGCCACGGGCGCGGCCTCTCGCCGTACCAGAGTTGTCGATTATGTTAACTCCGAACCGTCCTCCGTGCGAGAGGAAATTCGCCGTCCTTGATTTTAGCCCTTCGTGACTGACGGCGGAATGGGCGTCGACGTCCTCCCCCTCCACCTCCGCCGAGGGAGTACCGATGAGACGCCGCCCATGAGATAATTCCGGGCGCAGATTCAGGAAAGGAGAAAGCGAATGAAGCGCGGTGACAAAGTGCGAGTCAAACTGCCGGCGACTCCGCCGGACACGGAAAAAAATTATGGAGATTGGATTGGGACCGTGATGGCGGACAGCGAGCCCGGTGAAATGGTGCAAGTGGAATTTGAGGAGGTCACCGGTACGCACCAGTTTCAAGCTGCGGACCTGGAAAAAATCGAAGACCAGACACCCGCAGGGGGATAGCTGTTTCTGCCAACGCACGCCGCGGCCCACTGACCGCCGTTCGGGTGGCGCGCAGTTTCGCTCCGCGGTGGTAGAATCCGCCGCGACCGGCGTAGACTAGGCCAATGCCAAAGAAAAAGAAGATCGATCCCGCCAAAGAAGCCGCGAAGAATCGCGCCGATATGGAGAGGATGGAACAGATGAGCAAGGCCACACGTCCCATCCAGAGAAAGCCCGCCTAGGATTCACTCAAGCCGCGGTTCGAATCCTCAGGTATTCATCCCCAACACCGCGGGTCCTCCGCACCCGAGCGGCAGTCAGAATTGAGGAGGCGTCGGCGGCAGCGCTCCTGAGTCGATGCCTTCGCACATTGCATTGTCAACGGACAAGTTGCCGTGGGCGTCAAGCCTTACCGTCCAGATGCTGTCGTAGTCATTGTCAGGCCAAGGCGGCGCCTGCGGGCCATCTCCGTGATAGGTGGCCAGTAGCGCCTTGATTGTCGGCTGTATGTATTGGTAAGCCCATGCCAGCAGCACCTTGTGTTTAGAGAGTGTGCCGCCGGTGAACAAGAGCGCACTGGTGTCTTTGGGGGCGTTCGAATCGGTCAGCAAGAAACTTGAGAACAGGTTGTAGGGCAGGTTATTGGCGATGGCATAGGGTTCGGCCGTCAGTGAGGGCGCGACACTCGACCAGTTGGAATCGCCCGTGGCGCTGTCAACGGAGCCGGGACCAAATTGAGCGGGGTCGATCGAATATACCAGGTCGGGGCTGATTTTGCCGCGCAGCGCGTTGGGAAGATCCAGCGCGCGCCATTGTCCCGCGCCCACATAGTTGTTGTCGTCCCAGTAGTCCTTGGGATGCGCCTCTGCGTGCCGAATGATGTAGACGGTTTCGTCGGTATTGGTTCCCGCGGGGATTACCGCGCCCCCCTTACCGCCAGTCACGGTGATGCTGAAAGGCGCCGGCGGCACGCATGGAGCGCTGACCAGCTTGCGCGGCAGCACCGGGCTAGTGGAAGGCGGATTGATATTGCTGTTGTAGGTAACCAGGCTGGCGCTCCCTGACGGCGCGATCGAGATCGCATAGATATAGTTGGGGCCTGCATAACGCGCTGGAACAGTCAGGTTGTAACCTTCACCCTTATTGATATTTGCCATCAGGGCGCGGGTGGTCTCCCACGGCGCCGAGAAGACATAAAAGCCATTCGCCTTCACGAGGCTGGTTATCAGGGCTTCGTTGTCGCCTTCCCGGTCATTGAAATCGAGACCCTTACAATTTGGGCAGAACGGCGATGGCACAGGCAGTCCGATGGGTATCGACTCTGACGAATAGGATGCATTGAGCGGGTAGCTCTGGCCGATATATGGGGTCCCGCCATTAGCGTCACTGGACAGAGTGATCTGGTTGAGAAGGGCGAACTGCTGGACCGTCTCCAGTCCGACCATGTCGGGGTACTGGCTTGCGGTTTGTAGATGGGTCATCGGTTCCAGCGCGTAGATACTGGTGACATTCTCCGTCCCCAGTACCTGCTGCTTCAGGAACGTGGCCATGCGAAGCGACCGCTGCAAGCCCTGATTGGTAAGGTTTGCTGTTTTCGGATTGATGTCGCCGGGAGCGTGATACGCCAAGTCCTCACTGACTACGAAAATCAGATTGACATTGCTGGCGCTCAGCGGCGCGGGAGTTGGCGGCGTTGGTGGATCGGGACTCGAAGAGCCGCCGCACCCGGTGAGCAGCATCAAGGCAAGAATTGCGAACACAAGGGGTACAGGGGTGGGTTTATTCATATGGCCGTGAGCCCTCTTTCACAGCCATTGCATACTTCTATCTATCGCCAGGCAGTGATATCTGGCAACAGGAAACAAATAATCATCCCGGCAAGTCCGAGAAGAAACCTATTCCCGATCCCGGACTACGGCGATCAGCGGCTTCTGCGTAGGCACCACTTCGCCGACTTCGACCGCTTCCACGCAGGCATTTTGCAGCTCGGCAACCAATCGCTCTGAGTCGCCCGCCGCGACAGCAATCAGCAACCCGCCCGCGGTCTGCGGATCGTAGAGAAGCATGAGTAAATCCTGCGCCACGCCCTCGGCCGTCTCCACGCAGCCCTCGGCGAACTGGCGGTTCGCCTTCAATCCGCCGGGCACGTATCCTCGGCGAACGCATTCCAGCGCGCCCGGCAACAGAGGAACTCGCGACGCCTCGATGCGCAAACTGACGCCCGATGCCACGGCCATCTCCCGCGCATGGCCAATCAGTCCAAAGCCGGTCACGTCAGTCATGCTGTGCACCCCGAATCCGCCGGATGTTATCACCTCGGCTGCCGCCTTGTTCAGCGTCGTCATCGAACGCACCGCAGCGCGAATCCAGGTGATGTCGGCGTCGCCGCGTTTGATCGCCGTCGAAATAACGCCGGTGCCGATGGCCTTGGTGAAGATCAACCGGTCGCCGGCCTGCGCGCCGCTGTTGGTCAGGACCTTTTGCGGATGAATCGTCCCGGTCACCGAATAGCCAAGCTTGATCTCGTCGTCCCGAATGCTGTGTCCGCCAATGATTGTGCAGCCGGCCTCGACCATTTTCGACAGCCCACCGGCCAGCATCTCCTCCAGCGTTTTGGGATCGCCACTGTCGGGAAAGCAGACCAGGGCGAGCGAACTGATCGGCCGGCCGCCCATCGCGTAGACATCGCTGAGCGCGTTGGTGGCCGCAATCTGGCCGAAGACGTAGGGGTCGTCCACAATCGGCGTGAAGAAGTCCACCGTCTGCACCAGCGCCAGCTCCGGCGTCAGTTGATACACTCCGGCGTCGTCGGCTGTATCGAAGCCGACCAGAACATTGGGATCGTGTTGCCGGGCTAATTTCCCAAGCACCGAGTCCAGCACCGCCGGACTTAGCTTGCTCGCTCAACCCGCGGCTTTCACCATCTCCGTCAGACGCGTTGTCTTGATGTCAGACACAGCTTCATTCTAGAGCAGATTCAGAGCGGCGACGCCCGGGCGAGAAACTTGCGGCTTTAGTAGGAGCCATCTCATCAATGCTCGTCTCAGGGCATCCGTTTTTTTTGTGCAACGAACTTCTCCTTCGGGAATCTATCTGGACTAACGTATCGACCAACACCAAACGTGGGTTGGCGAGCGGCCCATCTTTTCCCGCTCGGTTTTTGCCCCGCTCTAACGCTGTTGGTGAAACATCAAGGTGCCGCTGACACGAGCGATTGTGAGTACCGCAATCACCGCATCTCACATTCGGCGGACACCGTATGGAGATTGGAGTCGCCAATGAACGCTGTACAAGTCGAGCAGAAGAGCTATGAGATGCCGCCGCGAGAGGGGATCAGCATTGCGCAGTTTCTCACCGTCGCCGACATCGTACGATCAGCTCGCTACTACGAAAAGGTCTTCGGCGCTCGCATTCTGAGCCTGGGCGACGGCAACGCGCCTGGGTACCTTCAGCTTGCGAATATCTGGATGATCCTGAACGTTGGGGGCGGGCCGACCCCAGATAAGCCGACGGTAACGCTCAGCGTCCCCGACCCGAATCACCTCAACAGCTTCATGAATTTCCGCGTTGCGGATATTCAAGCGTGCTATGAATTATGGAAAAGTCGAGGCGCCGAGTTCATCACGGAGCCGATACCAAAGTACGGCGAGATCCGCTGTTACATCCGCGATCCTGACGGTTACATTATCGAGGTCGGACAGAGCACCGATCTTACGTACGGTTAATACCCGGACCGGTTGGGATACACGAATGAGCGTTCCTGACCAGCCGACCAATACTGTGGCGTCCCTCTATACGTTCGTCCAATGGATGCGTCGTCGCGTTTCTGCCAATCTTGCCTTGAACAGTCACTCGATCTGACAGCGAAAGGGATACCAAATGGACGGCAAAAATGGACTGAAAGAGACCACGCGCGTGACTGCGCCTGTCGCGTCGAACACGCTTAGTGTGAACGTTTTTACCGCCCCGGGAAAGACCATGGTCGGCGAGCGGCCAAGGCCCTTCGGCGAAGCGCTCGGCTTTGACCCAATCACGTCGACTTTAATCTTCGGCGAGTACGACGCGGTGCTGGTAGACGCAATGATGACGGTGGCTGAGGCCGAGGCCCTCGCGGATTGGGTTGCTCTGCACAACCGCAACCTGGAGACCATCTATATAACGCATGCCCATTTCGACCACTACTACGGTCTGGGCATTCTGCTCGACCGTTTCCCGGGCGCTCGGGCGATAGCAACGCCCAAGACGGTGAACGCCATGCAGATGTCTTTCACTCCCACCGTGGAGCGGTTGGCCCGCCGGTTGTTTCCTGGGCAAGTGCCCACCAAGTTGGTTCCACCTGAGCCCTATGAGCACGACACGTTCACTCTCGAGGGCCACGAATTGCGCATCATCGAGCAGGGCCGCACCGATAGTCCCGATTCG
>JBEKTC010000275.1:0-6625 GCA_049516475.1 Candidatus Korobacteraceae bacterium
GAACTTGCCGCTGATCTCTTTCAGCCGCGAGACAATCTCGTCGAATGCCTGCTCCCAGGTGATGCGCTGGAAGGCGCCGTCACCATGCGTTCCCTTGGCAGCAACTCGCCGCATGGGATAGAGAACGCGATCAGGCGAGTACACACGGTCCAGATACTTGGCAACTTTGCCGCACAGAAATCCGCGCGTGATGGGATGTTCGGGATCGCCCTCGAGTTTGGTCGCCCGCCCATCTTCCACGGTGATGAGCACCGCGCAACCGTCCGGACAATCGTGGGGACACGCCGCGTGGACAATTCGCTTCATAGGAATAGGACAACCGTAGGTAATGATTATCCCACGAAGCATCGAGGGCATTTGGACAAGCAAAAAGACCCGGGGCGCTCCCTTCCCCGGGTCCTGTCATCGCTTGACGTAGCAATTACTTTAGCTCGTCATTACTCTGCCAGTTCCGAATCTGGCTGCGAACGCATTTGAATATTGCAAGCGACGTGCCAGTCTTCAACTGAGCGGAGCAACTTCATAGCGCTGAATTTCCAGTGAGATACAAGTTGCGGAATCAGCGCCGCTTCCGCTGCCGTAACTTTTGCCTGGCTCGACTATCCGAAAGGATTGCCAGCGCTATCCATTCGGTACCAAATGTCTTGGACGTGGAGCCTCTGCAATGTAAGACCCCTGGTTAGGTTGTCTAGCGAGCGATTCTCCAAGTGTCCCAATGGGACAAACCGCCGGTTTCATGGGGCGAAGCGCACGTACTGCCGTTGACGATTGTAATTCTGCCTTGCTTTGTCTACCCCGAAAGGGAGTATGATTCTAAAACCAATGGCCGCATTCTGAGGTTTGTGGGGGAAAAGCACTATGGCTCGCAAACTGTTTGCTTTTGTGGTTGTGCTTGCCGCGGTTTCTCTACCGTGTGCGGCGAAGATGCGCACGCTTACAAGCCCCGAAGACCGCGAGCGCGTGGTTGACTATGCCCGCAGTCTGGAAGAACATCCCCTCGCTAAGGACAACCTGGCCAAGCGTATGTGGCTGACGGAATGGATCGTGAAAGCCCCCGACGTCACGGTTGATGTCTGCTGTAAGGAATTGCAATCGCTGGACGAGGTGAACAACACCTATTCGGAGCAGTTACGCATGCAGGCGATGTACTCGCAGGCGGCGTTTGAGCTGGAGCATCCGGACGTAACCAACTCCGCCACCATTCAGGCTGCCGGACTAGCCGGTACTCTGCGCGCCTATCGCGCCATTCTGCGCTTCGATCCTTCCGCCAAATATCCGATCCTCGACAATCTCCTGTCGCTGGAGAAACAAGGCAAGCTGCAAAAGTACGTCGAACGCCAGTCGAAATGCATGGAGGAGTAGGCGCTCGCTCCGCATGACGGAGTGGAACAGAGTTCGGCGTCCGCAAGGGGGCGCTGCTCGCGCCTTTTTGTATTTCATGGCGGCCCAGCCGACTGTTGCGTTTGACCTGTCCCGCCCAAACACGCTAAACTTCTATGGTTTGCCTGTACTACTAGGTTCCGTCAGGGACGCCCCGTAGCCGGGGTCTCTGGGATGCGCCGATTGGGGTGCGTTTCATGGGAGGAGCCGGGTCACTCGATCCGGCAAAGATTTCCTTCCCGGCCAGGGAAAGTGCAAGCGCACAAAAGATTTGAGCCGGTTTAGCGCAGCAGTGTGCGCGACCAGTTCTTGGGAGGCAACATGTACGCGGTGATCCGCGCCGGGGGAAAGCAGTATCGCGTCGCACCCGGCGACGTAATCAAGGTCGAGAAGCTGTCGCAGGCCGGCGGCGAAAACGTGCAGTTCGACGAGGTGCTGGCGGTCAGCGGCGCCGAAGGCGAACTGGGCAAGCCGTCCAAGGCCTTCGTCACCGCGCAGGTGGTGGAGCAGGGCCGCGCCGACAAGATCCTCGTCTTCCATTTCAAACGCAAGAAGCAGTACAAAAAGCTGAATGGACATCGCCAGCCGTACACTGCCGTGAAGATTACCGGCATCAATGTGGACGGCAAGGACCTGAAGGCTTAACCGCCGATGCTGCTCCATCAGTTGATTTTGACCCTGTTTGCAGCGGTCAAGCGCTTTGATTCGGTCCTGCTGGACGTGCCGGCCAGCGTGCGGCGATTGGTCTCGCGCGCGAAGGCAGACAGCGCTGACTTGCAGGAAACGTAGGCACCGGCAGCTCGGGTGGAGCTGGCCTTTAGGCCAGCGTTAACAAGCTCTCTATGATTTGTCATCCCGACCGAGCGCTTCAGCGCGAGCGGAGGGACCTGCGGTTCGAGACATTTGAGGATATTGCAATGGCACATAAAAAAGGCTTAGGTAGTTCGCGAAATGGCCGCGATTCAAACGCGCAGCGGCTGGGCGTGAAATCGTTCGGCGGCCAACTGATATCGGGCGGCTCCATCATCGTGCGGCAGCGCGGCACGCGTATCAAGCCGGGCATCAACGTCGGCCGCGGCAAGGACGACACCCTGTTCGCCAAAGTCACAGGCGTGGTTGAGTTCAAGGACCGCGGCACCATGGGCAAGTTTGTGTCGGTGGTTCCGCAGGAAAGCAACTAGCAATTAGCAACTAGCAGCTAGTAAAAACCACTCCACGTGGTGGTGCAGACTGTAGGCCTCGTTGCGACGAGGTCTTTTTGTTTTACGCTAGTTGCTAGTTGCTTCTTTCCCATGTTCGTTGACGAAGCCAAAATCCGGGTCAAAGCTGGCGACGGCGGCAATGGCTGCCTCGCGTTCCGTCGCGAAAAATTCGTGCCGCGCGGCGGTCCGTCGGGCGGCGACGGCGGCCGCGGCGGCGACGTCATCATGGAATCCAGCGAGCGCCACAACACGCTGGTGCACTTTCGCTTCAATCCGGAATACAAAGCCGAGCGCGGCCGTCACGGTGAAGGTTCCAACAAGACCGGCCGCGAGGGCGAGGGCATCGTGTTGAAGGTGCCCGTCGGAACCATCGTCTACGACGAGATGACGGGCGAGGTGGTGCACGACTTCTCGCATCCTGACGAGCGGGTTGTCATTGCTCGCGGCGGGCGCGGCGGCCGTGGCAACGCGCGTTTTGCAACCTCGGTCCACCAGGCGCCGCGCGAGCATGAAGATGGCAAGCCGGGCGAAGAGCGCGACCTGCGCCTGGAGCTGAAACTGTTGGCCGATGTCGGGCTGGTCGGCTATCCCAACGCCGGCAAGAGCACGCTGATCTCGCGCATCTCGGCAGCGCGGCCGAAGATCGCCGATTATCCCTTCACGACATTGCAGCCGAACCTCGGCGTGGTGATTGCCGGCGAACCGCCCGACGATGTCAGCTTTGTCGTCGCCGATATTCCGGGGCTCATCGAGGGCGCTAGTGAAGGCGCTGGCTTGGGCACGCAGTTTCTACGGCACATCGAGCGCACGCGCGTGCTGGCTCACCTTGTAGATGTGTCCGATGCCAGCGGGCGGCCCGATCCCATCGCGGACTACGAGGTGATTACACACGAGCTGGCGAACTTCGGCAGCGGGCTCGACGCGAAGCCGACGATTGTCGTGGCCTCCAAGATGGACATCGTGAACAAAGACAAACTCACGAAACTGAAGCGCTACTGCAAGCGCAAAAAGCTGGAGCTATTTCCGATTTCAGCCGTGACCGGCGAAGGCGTCGAGGAGCTGAAGTGGGCCCTGGCGAAGAGAGTGGCCAGTGGTCAGTTGCCAGTGGCCAGAGATTAGTCTAGGGACTCGGGACTAGGAATTGGGGATTGGGGACTAGGGAATGAGAGAGTTTCCGGTTTCTAGTTTCGGAGACGGTCGACCCATCCCTTTTCACGAGAGACTCCCTTTATTTTTGTCATCCCGAGCGGAGCCCGCTTCGGGCGGAGCCGAGGGATCTGCGGTTCCGTCGCTGGCCGCAACTCTGGTGTTTCCACCCAATCGCCGAACTCGGAATCAATGCTCCCGGATCGGCTTGCAGAAGTTTCGCCCAAGGTCTAGGCTACGGGGAAGCATTGGGGTGCGTCGTGTTCTCCCTCGGATACGTGCTCATCATGGCGGGACTGGCATTTGGTGGCGGCGTCACCCTGGTCGGATTCGGCGGTCTGCTGGTAACTTCCTTTCACCGCAGTTTGGGATCTCCGTTGCCATTGCCGACCTTACATAATGCCTACGAGCGCCGCCTCTATCTGCTGGTGGGCGTCGCCGGATTTCTGCTTTGGGGCAGCGCATTCTGGTGCAGCTTGACCTTCACGCCTTAGAGTCATCGCTATAATCTAAGCATGGCTACCACGCCAGAAGCCCCTGTCGCAGCGCGTTCGAAGTACGAGCCCGTTATTGGGCTGGAAGTCCACGTCCAGCTCCTGACCAGGACGAAGATCTTCTGCGGATGCTCGACCCACTTCGGCGATCCGCCGAACACCAATGTCTGTCCGGTGTGCCTGGGACTTCCCGGCGCGCTGCCCGTGCTCAACCAGCGGGCGGTCGAGTTCGCGGTGCTGGCGGCGACGGCGCTGAACTGCCGCATCAACGAGAGCTCGATTTTCGCGCGCAAAAACTACTTCTATCCCGACCTGCCCAAGGGCTACCAGATTTCGCAGTACGACAAACCGCTGGCCGAGCACGGCTACATTGCGATCAAGACCTCGAGCGGCCTCAAGCGCATCGGCATCACGCGCGTGCACCTGGAAGAAGACGCCGGCAAAAGCCTGCACGACGGCCTGCCTGACAGCAGCGAGTGGACCTCGATTGACCTGAACCGTTCCGGGGTGCCGCTGATCGAGATCGTCAGCGAGCCGGACATCGCCTCGCCAGACGAAGCTTGGGAATACCTCACGCGCCTGAAGGAGATCATCCTTTACACCGGCGTCAGCGACTGCAACATGGAAGAAGGCTCGCTGCGCTGCGATGCCAACATCAGCATCCGGCCGCGCGGGCAGCGCGAGTTCGGGACCAAGACGGAAGTGAAGAACGTGAATTCCTTCCGCTTCATTCGCCACGCGCTGGAATACGAGATTGAGCGCCACGAGCGGGTGCTGGAGTCCGGCGGCAGGATCGAGCAGGAGACGCGCCTGTATAACGCCGCCGAAGGCAAGACGTACGGCATGAGGTCGAAAGAGCAGGCACACGATTACCGATATTTTCCTGAGCCTGATTTACTTCCGCTGGTGGTGGATGCAAAGTGGCGCGAACAGATCATCGCCGAACTCCCCGAATTGCCCGAAGCGCGACGCGCGCGTCTGGTCGCGCAATACGGCATCACGGAGTACGACGCTGCGACTTTGACCAGCACGCGTTCACTGGCTGACCAGTTTGAGGAAGCTGCGACGGCTGCGAAGAATCCGAAACGGGTGGCCAACCTGGTGCAGGGCGAGTTGATGGGCCGTCTGAAGGCCAAAGGGCTGGAGATCGAGCAGTCGCCGATTTCGATGAAGGGCGTGGCTATGTCCGCCGACCTGGTAGAGAGCGGCGCCATCAGCGGGAAAATCCTGAAGGATCTGTACGATCTCGCATTCGAGTGCGGCGAAGATTTTCCGGCGATCTACGAGAAAGAAAAGCCGCAGCAGATCAATGACATTCCGGCAATTGAGAGGATCATCGACGAGGTGATCGCCACCAGTCCCAAGCAGTTGGAACAGTATCGCGGCGGCAAGAAAACCGTCATCTCCTACTTTGTGGGACAGGTGATGAAAGCGTCCAAAGGCCAGGCCAATCCCACGCTAGTTAATGAACTGCTGGCGAAGAAATTGGAAGGGTAGCGACCAACACAGCGCGAGAAACAGCTCGACGTTGATTCTAGATGTGTCATCCCGAGCGAAGTCGAGGGACCCCTGTGTCACGAAAAAACTCTACAGCGGCAATAGGGTCCTTCGACTCCGCGTCCGCAGCGGACGCTACGCTCAGGATGACACACCATAGTTACTGTTGCGGAGGCGCCTCCGCCGGCGCGGAGACGTGTTCGTGGGTGATGACCCAGCGGCCATCCTGCTGCTCCAGCACCGCAGTCCAACGCAGCGTCAGGCTTTCTTTTTGACCCTGCGGCGAGGTCCCCGCCATAGTCAGAGTTCCAGCTACCCAGGTGATTTTCCCTTCGGGATGAATCTGCATGTCGTCGTTCACGGTGTACGTGACCTTGGGGGCGTCTTTCAGAGAGGGAGCTACGCCCGCCTTGTACTCGTCCCAACTGTTGTACTTCAGCGGCGCAACATCGAAGAACAAGTGGCTGGGACCTTGGGCATAAAACTGGCCCTGCTTGTCGAGATCGCTGGAGGCCCATCCGTCCCAGATGCTCTGCAAATAAGCCTTGTCGACGGCAGCCATGGCCGGCTTTGAAGCTGCCGTGGATGGCGGCACCGCTGCCGTTTGTGCAATACCGGGCAGGGCGAGAGCAAATAGTAAAACTACAAGACTTCCACGACGCATAAACCTACTCCTGAATTTCATGGCCGAAAGGCGGATTCTCGCAGACCGTCCGCCAACATTCAATGCGGATTAACTGGTTGCCTGAGCTGTAAACTTCGCGATTTGTTACCCTGTTAGCTTCATGCTACAGCGGCTTTTTGGCTTGATCGGAAGTTTCCTGCTGGTCGCAGCGCTTGCCGGGTGCGGAACTCCTGGCGCGCCGTCGTTGCCGTCGCTCAACTTACCGGTGCCGGTGACCGATC
>JBEKTC010000276.1:0-6624 GCA_049516475.1 Candidatus Korobacteraceae bacterium
GAATCACTTGGATATCCCGACCCATCCAATAGCCTTCCCCGTTTGGCGCAGTTCGTTTTTTCTGATCTAACGCACGCATCACGAAATCCAGAGGTTCCATGCAACGCGCTCCTTTCAAGCCCGGATTATAACAGGGATTGGGAAATTCCACCTGCATTATTTCCAATCATTGCTTTTTAATTCCCATCTATGTATATTGCTCAAGGATCGGTGAAACTATGGGACTTCGAGAGAATTTTCAGAAGCTTATCAATAAGAAGCTGCAGGAAGTTGCAGAGCTGGAACTTCGCATTCGAGAGGCAAAGGCCTACATTCAAGGTCTCGAAGATTCAATGAAATTGCTTCCCCGTGATGTGAATTCCACGGTTGAGCACGTCCTGCGGCCTGACAGCAGCCTCGCGAAGACGAGGGATGCGATCAAGACCGCGGGGGCGCCAATGCCGATTGCCGACATCCTCAAAGCGATAGGCAAGCCGCAGGATAAGAAGCATCGCGTATCTCTCGCCGGAACCCTCTCAGGCTACGCGCGTCAGGGTAAGGTCTTCACGAAAACGGCTCCAAACACATTCGGATTGATCGAACTAGGAGTTCCGGCAAGCGATGGGGACGAGTTGCCGGAGGAATTTGGAAGCATGCAGTAAAAGGAGGAGATCGTCTAGCCGTTGCCAGCGGCTTCCCTCTCACTTCGCCGCCGCGACTCGCTCGGCATGCAGTTGCTGTAGCGCGTAGACCTTGGCTTCGCCGCGCTGTAATGCGGCGATTCCCTCGCAGGCGGCACGCGCGGCTGAGAGCGTCGTGATGGTCGGAATGCGCGCCATCACGGCAGCGCGGCGGATCGCCTTCTCGTCGAACCATGGCTCGACGCCGTGCGGGGTGTTGATGATGAGCTGAATGCGCTCGCCTTTGATGAGGTCGACGACGTTCGGGCGGCCTTCTTTCACTTTGTAGACTCGCTCGACGCGCAGGCCTGCGTGCTCCAGCACGCGAGCCGTGCCGTGTGTCGCAACGATGCTGAAACCCAGTTCAACGAAGCGCCGCGCCAGCTCCGGCATGAAGGGTTTGTCGCGATCGTTGCCGCTCATGAAGACCGTGCCCGTGGTCGGCAGCGTCTGTCCGGCGGCGGTTTGCGCCTTGGCGAAGGCCTCGCCGAAGTTGTCGGCCACGCCCATTACTTCGCCGGTGGACTTCATCTCCGGCCCGAGCACGGTGTCGACGCCAGGAAATTTCCCCCACGGGAAGACAGGTGACTTCACGAAATAAAAGTTGCCGGTGTCGAGATCACTTTGGCGCTCGATGTTCTCCGGCAGAAACTCGCGCAGCTTGCGGCCGGTCATGAGGCGCGCGGCGATCTTGGCCAGCGGCACGCCCGTCGCCTTCGAGACGTAGGGCACGGTACGCGAGGCGCGCGGGTTGACCTCAATGACATACACGCGGTTGCGCTGGATCGCGTATTGCACGTTCATCAGGCCAATGACCTTGAGCGCACGGGCAAGTTGGAACGTGTACTGGCGGATGGTGTTGAGCAAGTGCTTGGGAATGTCGACTGCGGGCAACACGCAGGACGAGTCGCCGGAGTGAATGCCGGCTTCTTCAATGTGCTGCATGATGCCGCCGATGACGACGTCCTCGCCGTCGGAGATGGCATCGACATCGATCTCAGTTGCCGACTCGAGGAAGTGATCGATCAGCACCGGCCGCTCCTGCGAGTACTCGACTGCTTCCTTCATGTACTGGACGAGCGAGTCGTCATCGTAGGCGAGCACCATGGCGCGCCCGCCGAGCACGTATGAGGGCCGCACCAGCACCGGATACGAGATGCGGTTCGCATTCGCAATGGCTTCTTCCACGGTGGCTGCGGTTGCGCCGCGCGGCTGCGGAATCGAGAGCTCTTCCAGCAGCTTGCCAAAGCGACGGCGGTCTTCGGCGAGGTCGATGTTTTCCGGCGAGGTGCCGATGATGGGAACGCCTGCGGCCTTCAGCGGCAGCGCCAGGTTGAGCGGCGTCTGCCCGCCGAATTGCACGATGACGCCCACCGGCGCACCGCCTGACGCTTCGTGCTCGTAGACAGCCATCACGTCTTCGTAGGTTAGAGGCTCAAAGTAGAGACGGTCGCTGGTGTCGTAGTCGGTGGAGACGGTCTCGGGATTGCAATTGATCATGATCGTCTCGTAACCGTCTTCGCGCAGCGCGAAAGCCGCATGGCAGCAGCAGTAGTCGAACTCAATGCCCTGGCCGATGCGATTGGGCCCACTTCCCAGGATGATAACTTTCTTGCGATCAGTGGGCGTTGCCTCGTCCTCTTCTTCGTAGGTCGAATAGAGGTACGGCGTGTAGCTTTCGAACTCGGCGGCGCAGGTGTCGACGCGCTTGAAGACCGGGCGAACGTTGTGTTCCAGGCGCAGTTGACGGATTTTTTCGGCGGCAGCGCGGCCATTCTTCATGTTCAGCGCTTCACCCAGGCGCGCGTCGGAGAAGCCCATGCGCTTGATCTCGCGCAGGCGCTCGGCGTCGATGGGCTCGGTGCCCAGCTTGGACTGTACATCGGAAATCTCTTTGAGCTGATGCAGGAACCAGGGATCGATGTTGGTCATCTGCGCGATCTCGCGGACGCTCATCTCCTGTGAGAGCGCGTAGCGAATGTACTGCAGCCGTTCGGGGTGCGGAGTAACCAGGCGCTTGGTCAGGATGCGCGGCTCAATCTCGTCGGCGTCGACGCGCTTGCCCGTCTCCAGCGAGCGCACGGCCTTCAGCAGCGCCTGCTTGAAGGTGCGGCCGATAGCCATCACTTCGCCGACCGACTTCATCTGCGGGCCGAGCGACTCATCGGCGCCGGGAAATTTCTCGAACTGCCACTTGGGAATTTTGACGACGACATAGTCGAGCGTTGGCTCGAAGCAGGCGGGCGTTTTGCGCGTGATGTCGTTGGTGATCTCGTCGAGGGTGTAGCCGACGGCGAGCTTAGCGGCGATCTTCGCGATGGGGAAGCCGGTTGCCTTCGAGGCCAGCGCCGACGAGCGCGAGACGCGCGGGTTCATCTCGATGACCACCATGCGCCCGTTGTGCGGATCGACGGCAAACTGAATGTTCGAACCGCCGGTCTCGACGCCAATCTCGCGGATCACGGCGATGGCCGCATCGCGCATGGCCTGATATTCGCGATCGGTGAGCGTCTGTGCGGGTGCGACAGTGATGGAGTCGCCGGTGTGCGTTCCCATGGGATCGAAGTTTTCGATGGAGCAGATGATGATGACGTTGTCGGCGAGATCGCGCATCACTTCCAGCTCGTACTCTTTCCAGCCGAGCACCGATTCTTCCAGCAGCACTTCGTGAACGGGCGAGAGATCGAGGCCGCGCGCCAGCAGTTCCAACAGTTCGTCGCGGTTGTAGGCGATGCCGCCGCCCGTGCCGCCGAGGGTGAACGACGGCCGCAGGATGACGGGGAAGCCGATCTTGCTGCTGAAGTCGATGCCGTCTTTCAGGTTGTTGACGAGTGATGATTTGGGCACATCGAGGCCGATGGCAGTCATCGCGTCTTTGAAGAGCAGGCGGTCTTCCGCCTTCTTGATGGCGCCAAGCTGCGCGCCGATGAGTTGCACGTTGTATTTCTCGAGCACGCCGCCGTCGGCCAGCTCGACCGCGAGGTTCAGAGCCGTTTGTCCGCCCACAGTCGGAAGCAGAGCAAAGACGCCGGGGGTTCCGTTGGCGGCCAGCATCTCGGCTTCGACGCGGATGATCTCTTCGAGGTACGTGCGGGTGAGCGGCTCGATGTAGGTGCGGTCGGCCATCTCCGGATCGGTCATGATGGTGGCCGGGTTGGAGTTGGCCAGCACTACTTCATAGCCTTCGGACTTGAGCGCCTTGCAGGCCTGCGCGCCGGAGTAGTCGAACTCCGCCGACTGGCCAATGACGATGGGCCCGGAACCGATGATAAGCACTTTCGCGATGTCGTTGCGGCGTGGCATGGGTTAGGTCTTGGTCACCAAGTGTTTCTTGTCAAAAAGGGCTTCAGAGACAATGTCCAGTGGATTTGAATTGTCATCACGAGCGGGGTTTAGCCCGCGAGGGATCTGCTTCTCGTCGGCGCCGGAAGAATGCAGTAGTTCGACAGGCTTTCCCCACTCCAGGGACAAGTCCTCCCAAGTCGGATTGACGCTCTCAATCAAAGCAACTCTCTTCCCGCGATCCCAGCTTTTGATTTCCTTCTCCCGCGCGATTGCATTGTCGATATAGTGAAAGCGCTCGCGATACACCAGACGATTGATGCGGTACCGTTGAGTGAATCCCCCGATTTCACCGTGCTTATGTTCAAGCACGTGGCGCTCAATGTCGTTTGTTACGCCGGTATAAATGCGCCGGGACTTGCTGGCCATGATGTATACCCAGAAGCGCCACTCGCGATTCATAACTTGCCTGCTCTGAGAAGGATTGTCATGACGAGCGAAGCGAGGCATCTGCTTTTCTCCACTCCCGGCAAACAGCAGATCCCTCGCTGCGCTCGTGATGACAATTCAATACTGTTGCGACGTTTAAGCATCCAAGTTACGGCGCGCGTAAAGGCGCGGCCCTTCAAAAGCAGATCCTTCGTCGGCCTGAAGGCCTCCTCGTGATGACAATTCGAAAAGGTCAGGCATCCTGCCGCAGAAGAAATAACCGAGAGCGCATTCGGCTGGCTCACTTCTTCCACTCCTCCATCATCTTCACAAAGTCCTTGAACAGGTAGTGCGAGTCGTGCGGGCCGGGCGAGGCTTCGGGGTGGTATTGCACGCTGAACAGCGGCAGCGAGCGGTGTCGCAGGCCTTCTAGCGTGTTGTCGTTCAGATCGATGTGAGTCAGGTCAACCTCGCTCTGCTTCAGCGAGTCGGGGTCGACGGCGAAGTTGTGATTGTGTGCGGTGATCTCGATTTTGCCGCTCGCCAGCTGCTTCACCGGATGATTGCCGCCATGATGGCCAAACTTCAGCTTGTACGTCTTACCGCCCAGCGCGAGGCCGACCAACTGGTGTCCGAGGCAGATGCCAAAGATCGGAACGCGGCCCATCATCTTGCGAATGCTTTCCTGCGCGTAGGTTACCGGCTCAGGATCGCCCGGGCCGTTCGACAGAAAAACTCCGTCGGGCTTGAGCGCGAGCACATCTTCGGCGGTGGTCGTGGCCGGCACAACGGTCACGCTGCAACACTCGCCCACCAGGCGGCGAAGGATGTTGTGCTTAATGCCGTAGTCGTAGGCGACGACGTGGTGCTTCGGCGGCGCATCTTTCACGCCGACGACTTCCGTCGGTTCGTGCGAGCGCACGCCTTCGTCCCACTGATAGACACTGCGTGTGGTGACTTCTTTGGCGAGATCGGTGCCGTCCATCTTCGGAATGGATCGCGCCTTGGCGATCAGTTTGTCGGTGTCGGTCTCCAGCATGGAGATGACGCCGCGCATGACGCCGTGGTCGCGCAGATGACGCACGAGCGCGCGCGTGTCGATTTCGGCGAGCACGGGAACCTTGTAGCGCTCCAGATATTCTTCCGCGACCTCCTGCGAGCGCCAGTTGGAGCTGACCCGCGAGAACTCGCGCACGATCAGGCCCTCGATGTAAGGACGCGTGGATTCGTTGTCGTCGGAGTTGGTGCCGTAATTGCCGATTTCAGGATTGGTGAGGACTACGATCTGGCCGGCGTAGGAGGGGTCGGTGAAAATTTCCTGGTATCCGGTGATGGAGGTGTTAAAAACAACTTCCCCGTAACATTCACCTTTTGCTCCGTAGCCTTTGCCGCGGAAGATCCGTCCATCTTCCAGCGCAAGGATTGCCTGCATTCGAACTCCGGGGAGTGGATTTTAATGATTTTATCAGGGAATGCGGGAGCGCATAAGAGGCGAAGCGGAAGAAATCGCTAAGTGCACAATCCGTCGTGCAGATCGGGTGGGGTGGGCCCGCCAGACGAGTTCTATTTCGCCAAAATGTGGAGGAGTCCGGCCAGCCAGGCGGCAACGCAAGCCGCGATTACAGCAATCAGAATCCATGCCGGCCCCTGAGTCGACTCGCCTGGGGCATCGGGCTTGCGCTTCCAGGGCTTCACCATCCATGCGGTAAGGCCGGCAGCTACCGGGCCGCCTAGCAAGAGCAAGATATCTTCCAACGTGTTCCCGAGGTTGGCGTGCCGGGCGATTGCCTCGATGATCTCGATCGCCAGGAATCCGACGATGAAAACTTCCAGCCACTCCAAGCTGCTCCGGAGTTTCGCGATCACGGCGTCACGCTCTTCCATAAGCTTTGACTGTTCAGCCAATTTCAGGCGGCGCAGATGTTCGCTCGCCGTGTGATTCAAGTCGCGCAAGGTCGCGAGAAATTGGTCAACGCCGATGCCATCGGAGAGGCGGCGGAGGAGATCCCGATCCGGCAAGGTGAGAGTGTGCTGGACCTGTGCGGCGCGGCGCACCAGGTCCTCGCCCTGAGCGACGACCGCCTCTAGAGCACCAGCGTCATCGTTTCCTGCCGACGTGCGAGCAACGTCCGCCGCAGTCTCGGAGGCGCTGCTGAGATGCGCTCCATCCGCGGTCAGTTGGTCGATATCGCGAGCTAGAGACACGATGGCGGCGAAATCATCGCGTAGCGCCAGCGTTTGACGGTTGGCAGAC
>JBEKTC010000277.1:0-6618 GCA_049516475.1 Candidatus Korobacteraceae bacterium
CGCTCTAATTACGCCGTTAGCTTCCCGCATCCAAGTGAGCATCGACACCAACGTACCCACCTGCGGCGAGTATCCCGGTTTCGGTCCGAGGATGTTGAGATTCGAGTCGTTTACCGGCGCGGTCTCGGACATCAGGAGCGTTCGAAAAAGAGTGGAGAAGCCGGCTGTAAGGACAACTGACCCTCTTAGAAAGCTTCTGCGGTTGGAAAGGCATTGGTTGGAGAAGCAATGGACTCCAACAGAATTCTGATCGATTGCTGCCATGGTTTCTTCCTTACTAGTACCAGTGGTGTTCTCATGTTCGCTAGGCCCGCTAACGAAGTGCGATCATGCTAGGAGCCCGTAATGAGGAAGTCAATCGCTTCAGGTTCTGAAATCCACTGCGCAACACGGAAACTGTCCAGAAACCATCATGTGGGAGATTACTCCCGAGAAGCATCCGGCAACCGCATTGGCACTGCCACTTGGACGTAAAACGCCCAACCCGTGCTGTTGAAGAACTCCACCAGATCGTGGCCACAAGGACGGAACGCCGACTATACGTCCAAGTGGTTTCCGTAACCGGCGTGTCACGGGAGTGACCAGGTCGGGCCGGTAGAGTTCCCACAACCAGACTTCGGGCCCACGGGGATAGGCTGTCGTGAACGCCGCCTCGCGACCTGACCTGAAACGGGCCACGCAGCGAGGATTACTTGCGAGATGGCGATTTTGCAACAGTTATCCGGTTTGCGGGCGGTCGAGCACGTCATTACTAGGGAAGTACGGATCGCTTCTGACCCCACCCGGTGAGAGGCTGCTGATTATAATCGAGCCGAACTTCACGCTGGTCGAGCACACGCCTATGAATATTCCCGCAATCAAACGCAATCAATACGCGGTGATGCCGAGGAGGGCAAGTCCATATCTCTCTCGGGCCAGGGCTGACGTTCCGCACGTGATATCTCCAGTACCCCGCGGGGAGTCTCGCCCAAACTTTGGACTATCGGGGGTGACGCAGGTTTTCCGCTGCGGCGAAACATTCCTGGGCGCGTGCCGTATCTCCGAGCAGGCTATACGCACGGCCCATGTCATTGAAAGCGGCGAATCTCAAGTTGGCGTCATGCGAGGAAATCAGGGCTTTCTTGAACCGCTCGATGGCCTCCGTCGGATTCCCACGCTGCAGTTCGTAGATTCCGAGATTCATGTTACTAACGGGATCGTTAGGGTAAATTTCCGTGGCCTTAAGGAAGTGTGACACGCCTTCCTCCACCCGCCCCTGGCTCATTAGGATTTTGCCCAAATTGTTCTCAGCCAGCCAATTGCGATTGGTAACTTGCAAAGTGTGAGACCAAAGGGTCGCACTGTCGCTCCAGTATCCAATCTGGCGGTGCGCTACCACCGTCAAAATCGATAACCCCACGAAGCTAAGACCGGCAAGCCAGACGACAGAAATACGCCGGTGCTCCGCCCAGTCCGACAGGCCCCAGCAAATCATGATGAATAATCCGATGAACGGCAGATAGGCGTAGCGGTCGGCCATGCCTTGCATGCCTTGGTAACCCACTGCCTCAAGCCCAATCATCGGCACCATGGTCCCCAGGAACCACAACCATCCCGTCACGAGATAGCGTTGCCGCCACCGGTCGATGACCAGCGCCGTAATCGCCAGCAGCAGCAGAAGCGCCGCACAAACCTGAAACGCTGTCAGGGAATTTCCGGGATGAGGATAGAACACCGCCAGGCGCGACGGCCAAACGGCGTCGCGCAGATACTGTGCATAAGAGACTATTGCGGTCTCCAGCCGGATGGAGAGTGGATACAAAATTTTGTCGCCGGGCGCACGCTGCGATTCCAAGGTCATGAAGGCGCTGCCCGCGGATAGAACCAACAGCGGCAGTTTCTCCAGCAGCAGCCAGAGGAATCGCTCTTCGCTCTTCGCCTTTCGCCCTTCGTCAGAAGATTGTTGTTCGCTCTTCGCAAGTTGCACTTCGGCGGAACTGCCCGACAAGCCCTGCCGGCGAAAAGCGAACCTTTGCAAAGGCCAGTAGTCCCACAACAGCAGAACGAACGGAAACGTAATCACCTGCGACTTGGCCAGCAATCCAAGTGCATACAACAGAGCAACCGCTACGTAGCGCCCGATTCGCGGCTGGCGCGTATACCAGCGATACGCTCCCAAGGCGAGCAGAAAAAACAACAGGCTCAGCGTGTTCTTGCGTTCCGCAATCCAGGCCACCGATTCGACATTAATGGGATGAAGCGCGAACAGCGCCGCCACCATGAAACTTCGTCCGGGGCAACCTGTCGCGCGCAGCAATACCCAGAACAGCAGAACCACATTGATCACATGCAGCAGCAGGTTGACGTCGTGGTGTCCGGCAGGATTCAGTTGAAAAAGCTGGCAATCCAGGGCGTGCGAAAGCCAGGTCAGCGGATTCCATGTGCCCAGGTAGAAAGTCGTGAACGCCCACCTAACCGTACCCCAATTGATCCCGCCCTGGATCTGGACGTTGTCGGTCACATAGATGGTGTCATCGTAGTTGATGAATGGGTGTTCGTGAACGGGATAGTAAAGAGCAAGGGTGGCAATCACCAGCGCAAGACCAAGAACGAATGGCCGGCGGACCCCAAGGCTTTCGGAGCTGGAAAACATCAAAAGGTCGGGCCTCCCAGGTTCCACACGCGACTTCACCCTATCGTCGGCTTATGTTCCTGATGTTTCGCTCATTTCTGCCTCAGAAGGGCGGAAGACGCTTCCAAACTACCTCCGGAATCATCTTAATTCCGGCCATAATAACGGACCACCACCACGGAATGTAGACGATACTCCGGTTGTTCTCGCAAGCATGCTTCACCAGAGTGGCGGCTCTTACAGGAGTCAACGTCAGCGCGCGAGGAACACGACCGTAACTTAGCCGACTATCGATGTACCCCAGCCGAACCAAGCAAACTCCTACTCCTCGCGGCTGGAGTAGTTGCCGGACCCCTTGTGCATATGTATCCAAGGCACTCTTGGCTGCACAGTACAGCGGATTGACCGCCCGTCCACGATCTCCGGCGACCGATCCGATGAAAGTGACGCGAGTCCCAGCGGCTCCGCTTAACAGCGGCAAGAATTCCGCCATTAAACTTGCAATACCCAGGTAGTTGACTCGCGTCAAGGATTCCACGGCCTGAGCCGAGTAAAGATCGTCGGATTCGCCGATCGCTCCTACGACGAAAAACAAGCGTCGAGGTATCCCTACGGCGACAATTGAGTCGATCAGAGCGTGATAACTTGTCGCATCATTGGCATCATAGAAGAACTCGTGAATCTCCATCGCATAGCGCAGGCGGAGGTCGGCAGCTATTTCTCGTTGAGCGGCTAAGTCACGGGCCGCCAGCATAAGGGGGCAGCCGGTCTTGGCGTACTCCTCAGCCAAGGCTTGACCCAGCGCGGCTGTCGACCCAATGATCAGCACCAGATTTGCAGTCATGATCGCAAGCGCAGCCGCCGCACTAAGGACGAAGTGAAAACTCCCTCGGGGTCATAGCCGTTCACCTTCTCGGCCCACTCTCGGCGCCGGGGATACATCGCATCGACCAGCGACGGCGTCAGACGTGAATCCTTGACGAGATACACTCGGCCACCGCCAAGGGCCACCGCTTCATCCAAGCGCCGCAAGAGCAAGTCTTGCGTCTCACCAGTCGCACGCATATCCACCGCGAGGGTATAACCCTTGATGGGAAACGACAACGGCCCAGGATTGCCTGCTCCGAAGCACTTTATGCCGGCCACGAAGGATCCGTTGCCACTCGAAGAGAGTCGCTCAAGAATCTCACGAAACACGGCGGAAGCAGCGGCAACCGGCATCGCGATCTGATATTCAAGGAAGCCCTTGCGGCCATAGATCCGATTCCAATGGGAAACACCGTCAAGAGGAAAGAAATATGGTCGAAAATGCGTGAGAAATGGCTCGGTTGAAGCGCGATGCCGGTGATAGTACACACCATTCAGCGTTCGCCACATTAAGCTCCCGGTCAGCCACCGAGGCACGAAGAAAGGTAGGCTGATGCGCGTAGTCGTGAAGTCGGAAAAGGGAGCGAGACTGGGCGACATATGCCTCATATCATCTGCGGTGGCGTGACGTCCGAGCATCAGGACGCCCCTTCCCAGACGCCGCCCTCGAGCCAAGCTATCGATCCAGGAAACCGAATAGGGCCAATCTGAGGACTCGGATGCGGTCATGGTGTGATCCAAATCCCGTGTCTTCACCTGTCTTACAACCATCCATGCCGATTCGATCTTCAGAAGTTGGATGGTGAGCTTCGTAATGATACCGGTTTGGCCGAGGCCGCCGGCGGTGGTCCAGAAGAGCTCAGGGTTAACGTCCCGGGAACACTCTCTGGTTTGACCATCCGCAGTGATGATCTCAATCCCGGAAACAGTCGAAGCGAAGCTCCCTTGAACATGGTGATTCTTGCCGTGAATGTCGCACGCGAAGGCACCGCCTACCGTAGATCGCATGGTCCCTGGGACAACCTGCAGAAACCATCCTCGCGGCACGGAAAAACTCAGGAGATCCTTCAGGGTGACGCCGGATCTGCAAGTCAGACGTCCCACTGAATCATCAAACGCGAGCAATTTGTTCAACTGTACCGTGTCCAAGTGATGGCCGCCCGGGTTAACACAGGCATCTCCATACGCTGTTCGCGCGCCAATGGGCAGAAGACCGCCATCGACGTCTTGGAGGTATCGGGGAACCTCGGCGACAAACGCAGGCCGAAACACCCGACCCGTTATGGTGGGGCGCAGAGCCCACGGCGACAGCTGTTCACGACGAACTGGAGTCCTCAGTGATCCAGCGCTACGCACCTTCATGGAAGTCTGGCCCGGGTGATGAATAGGGGGCGAGCTTTACTTTGGTTGTAAACTCGAACAAAGCATTCGCCAGGAGTTCCAGAAGAAATCAATTTAGAACGGATCCACGAAACGCTGCCTTTTATAGGCACGACGTGCATGCCGAACCGTATGGCAGGCCGCAGCCGATTTGTTAAATATGATACGATGCCGTCCAACCTCAGGGCGATCATGGCAGAGAGGCTCAATGCATTACGTCTCGCGGCGCTGCCGTCCCGCGGAGTAACCGAGCGGGTCGGGCCGCCATGACGCCAGCGCTCGCTAAATCATACCGCAGGTCCGGGTCTCGCAGCCGGCTGCGGCAACCAAAAATCAGATCGACGGATAACGTCGCGGGGCCGGACATGGCCGGCTCCTCAGTCGCTGGTACCATTTGCGTGAGAGTCGGTCGTTCAAGGCTGCCCCTGGGATGGCTCGTGACCGGGCAATGAAACACGGAGGATAAATTGAACCTCGGGGATCAACCATCGCTCGCCGGGGAGCCAAAGCAAGTCCGGCTGGACAGTGAAGCCAGAAGAATGCACTCCGGCGACGCTACAAATAAACCCAATATCAGCGTGTTCTTTCCCGTCTACAACGACGAACAGACCGTGGAGCGTGTCACCCGGAAGGCCCTGGACGTGCTCTCCCAGATAGCTTCCGAATACGAGGTCTTAATCGTCGATGACGGCACTCCTTGCCGGGCTGGTGAGATCGCGGACGCTCTGGCGCGCGAAAATCCGCGGGTCAGAGTGATCCATCATCGGAAGAATCTTGGCTATGGCGCCGCGGTCCGCACCGGGCTGGCTAACGCTCGCTATGAGTGGGTCTGTTTTACCGACGGAGACGATGAATACGATATCTACGATTTGCATAAACTCATCCGTCTCCGGGACTATTACGACCTCATCATCACCTTCCGATACACCAAGATGTACACCCGTTTCCGGGTTTTCGTCTCCTGGGTCTACAACGTGTCGCTGCGCTTCCTGTTCAAGACGCACTATCGCGACATATCCACCGGTCTTCGTCTGATTAGGCGCGAGTTGATCGACGAACTTCACTTGGAAGCGGCGAGTCCCTTCATTGGAGCGGAGATCGCGATCAAGACGATGTTGAAAGGCTTCCGCGTTGGAGAGGTTGGAATACAGACATTTCCCCGGGAATTCGGACGGGGTAACTCTACCTCAATTCGCAATATTATAGCCACGATGAAAGACATGCTGGCGGCGCACGCAACCATCTTCTCGACCGACTACGAACTTCCGAGAAACAGACTGCCGCGGAAGCAAACGTCATCTGTTAGGGACCCTGCCAACCCATCGGAACTATAGTTAGTTTGATTGCACGGTAACGACCTATAGGTTATTTGGGTAGTGTCCTAATAGTGCGTTGACGGTTGCGACGCATCGAAGGACAAGGCTGGAAGGGGTTCTGGCCGTGCTCGGGGAGTTCTCAACAACTAGCCGAGGAATAGTAGATCACGAAGAAACAGCGAAAGTAAATTCTTCGGTCTGCCAGCCTCAAAAAGCGGTTTGGCAACGTCATTGCGACATGGAAACTGTTTGCGCCAGGGGCGTCTCGGGACGCGGCGGAGCCAGCGCGTGTCCCAAGCGGCGGCCATACTCGATAAGCGGCTCTTCCAGCACATGATAGCTGGCGACCGAAGCCACCGCAGTGAAGGCAATGCTGCCGACAACCCTCAACCACGTCGGGCCGGTCATCCAGTCAAAGCAGTAGTAAATCGCTATGAGGTGGAA
>JBEKTC010000278.1:0-6568 GCA_049516475.1 Candidatus Korobacteraceae bacterium
CGTTCGCATTCTCCGCCGTGGCCACTTCGTACCCCTCTTCCACAAACCACTTGGCCAGCGAATCCCGAACACTAAGTTCGTCGTCAACGATTAACAATTTGCCTTGCGTCATTTTTCCACCCTCGCTCTTCACCGGCCTAAAGGCCGGTGCTTCCACTCGCGGAGCTAAGGCTCCGCGCTGCCGCCCATTCAGACCGACATCTTCTCTGCCGTACGATCATCATCCCGAACCGCCGGTCTCTGGCTGTCTATTGGCAGCACGATTTTGAACGTTGTTCCTTCTCCCACAACCGATTTCACTTGGATGTCCCCACCGTGACGCTCCACAATGTTCTGGCTGATAGCCAGCCCCAACCCGGATCCACCCGCTTCCTTCGTCGTGTAGAAGGGCTCGAAAATATGGGCGAGGTGCTCGTCGGGGATGCCGATACCGTCGTCACGAATGACCAGCTCAATCGCGCCGGAATCTACACGCGTGCTGATCCACAGATTGCCTTCCTGCGGCATGGCGTCAATCGCATTGATTACCATCGCCAGCACGACCTGCTCAATCTGCGCGGGATCGCAGTGCGCCGTGGGCAGTTCCGCGGCGAGATCGAGGTTGAGCTGAATGCCGCCCATCTCAAGTTTGTGCTGCACCAGGCGCACACAGCGGTCGATGACCTGGTTCAGGTCGCACCACGCCAGGTTCATGGGCGACACGCGCGAGAAGCTGAGCAGGTTCTTCACCAACTCGCCACAGCGCTTGCTCTCGCTGGCCACCAGGTCGAGCGAGCCCCTCATCTCTTCTTGCTTCTGCGATGACGCGGTGTTTTTCTCGATCCACCGCTTTACCAGTTTGGAATAGGTCAGGATTCCCGACAGTGGATTGTTGATCTCGTGCGCGACGACGGCCGCCATCTTGCCGATGGTCGCCATCTTCTCCACGTGCAACATGCGCTGATGAGCCTGCTTCAACTCGAGCGTTTTCTCGTCGACGCGCTCTTCCAGGGTGCGCGCCCACGCGGTGATCTCCGCCTGCGCCACCTGCAGCCGGTTGCTCATGTCATTGAACGACTGCGCCAACTCGCCGACTTCATCGTGCGAGTGGACAGGAATCTGGTAGCCCAACTGGCCGCTGGCGATGCGTTCGGTCCCGGTCTCCAGTTCCCGCAGCGGATTGTGCACCACGATCCAGACGAAGAGACCGCTCAGGGACACGACACCCAGCAATGCCAGCGCGGTGTAGATCATCATCTCGCGACTCTCGTGCGCGAGAGCCTGATCGACTTTGGCGAGCGAGAGATTGGTGTCGAGCACGCCCAGAATTTGCGTGCCCGCAGGATGAGCGTGGCAAGCCGCATTGGAGCACGCCGGTTCGTTCTCCAGCGGTGTGATCACACCCAGCACGCGCGAGCCTTCGGCGCGATAAACCCGGAAGCGGTCAGAGCGGTTCAGAACGGCCAGCGGTTTCGACTTTTCATGGCAGGCGTAGCAGGCCTCCGCGTTCTTGTTCACCATGGTGCCCACTTCGGCAGGCGCCGTGGAGTAGCTGATCACGCCTTGCGGATTCATGATGCGGACGCGGACCATGCCCGGCTGATCGGCCATGTTCAACATCATTTCGTAGAGACCGATGCGGTCGTTGTTCAGCATGTACCGGGAGGCGCTGCGCCGCAGCACTTCACTTTGCTGCTCCGCGCTGACCAGGGCTGCCTCTTCCAGATGTTTACGCTGGTCGCGGATGCTGAAGTATCCAAGGAGGGAGAAGATGATGACGAGGACGACGAAGATCGACACCATCAATTTGGCGCTGATGCTTTGCCCCAACCGCTGCAGCCAGCGGGAGGGCGTCGAGACGGGATTGCCCTGCTGCTTGGTAGTGGGGATCCCGTTCGAGTTGTCAGTCACCCACATGGACAGGCACCGCAAATTCACTCATCGCAACTTCCGGTTGGCGCATCGCCGGGACGTGCGCCTTCTCCTCGGGGAAGATAGGCAGATATTTTGCCGCGAAGCCGAAGATGGCGAAGCCCAGCGCGACGAACATGGCCGTGATCACAACTTCCGTCCACTTCGGCGTATAGCGGCCGCCGACCGCACTCTCCACTCCGGTAATAGCGACGTTCAGCCGATTGGTCACAAAGCCTAGCAAGCACAGCACCGCTGCGAGATATAGACCTTGCGCGCTCTCGCGAATCTTCGGCACCAGCAGCATTCCCAGGGGAATCAGCACCGAAAGAAAGATCTCCAGCAGGAAGAACCGCTGCTCGTAGCCCGAGACGAAGACCAGACCCAGCACGTGACGGTGATATAAATCTTCGAACTTAAGAATTCCGTACAGCGCCAGCACTACCACCAGCACACGTCCCAGATCGCGAAGGATGGGAAGCTCAATCTCGCGGCCAAAGTACTTCGAGCTCATCGACGATTCGAAGATTGTCATGGCCAGTCCGACCGAAATTGCCGAGAGGAAGAAGAACACCGGCAGCAGCGGGCTGTACCAGAAGGGGTGCAGCTTGTTGGGCATGATGAGATACAGCGTGCCCAGCGACGACTGGTGCAGCGTGGAAAGCAGCACGCCCAGGATCACGAACACTACCATCACGCTGCGAACGATTTTCAACGCCCGGTGAAGGTGGAAGTGCTCCAGCACAATAGGCGAGAATTCAAGCGCCAGCACCGTGGTGTAGAGCATCACGCAGTAGGCGACCTCGAACATCACGGAGTGAGGATTGCGCATGACCAGCGGATGCCAGATGTTCCACGGCAGGCCGAGGTCGTACATGAGCGCAGCGCACACTAGCAAGTAACCGAGAAACGCCGTCAGGATCGTCGGCCGCACGATGGAATGGAAGCGCTTGATGTTGAAGATTTCGACCGCGGCGGTCAGGGTGAAGCCGCCGGCCGCCAGCATCACGCCGCACATCACGTCGAAGCCGATCCAGAGTCCCCAGGGGAACTGATCGGACAGATTCGTGGACGCGCCCAGTCCGCGGAAGAAGCGGACGAAGGTGCAGTAGATGCCGGCCACCATGATGACGAGAAAGACGGCCTTCCAGAAGGTAAACCTCATGCGGGGAACTGTCATCGGGCACCGCCTTTGTGTTCTTTTTCTTTCGCTTCCGCCTCGGCCACATCCTCGCGGCGATGGGTGATCCAGTAAATGCCACCCAGCATGGTGCCGAAGAGTGGAATGAAGTCGGGAATGCGCGACAGCACCTGGTAGGTGTACATCGGGAGCGCGCGGTCTGTGAGATCGTTGCGGAAGCCGAAGTTATTGAAGCCGATCGACGACAGCAACATTACCGACGTGCCGCCGACTTCGGTCTCGCCGAAGATGTGGTGCAGGTAGGTATCAGGATTGTCGTGAATGCGTTTCTTGGCTTCTTCCAACAGCGCGTCGCGATCGCCAAACTTGGTGGCGCCGGTCGGACAGATTTCCGCGCAAGCGGTCTGCTTCCCCTCGGCGACGCGCTTGCTGCACATAATGCACTTGCGCACGCCGGGTATCGCCTTCTCCCACTCGTATTTGGGCACGCTGAAGGGACAGGCCGCCATGCAATAGCGGCATCCCATGCACTTGCCCTTGTCGTAGGTGACCGGGCCGAGCGCGGTCTTCTTCATCGCGCCCACTGGGCACACCGAGACGCAAGCCGGGTCGTCGCAGTTCATGCATAACTTGCGCATGAACTTGTCGTCTTTGGTGAGGACGGCGGTGTACTTGTGGGCCGACGTTACCTCTTGAGCAGCAATTTTGTCATCGTAGGGCAAGCCATTTTCCGCGGCGCAGGCCTGCTCGCACTGCTTGCATCCGATGCACTTGGTCGCATCGTAGAGAATTCCTTTGCTCATGACGTTCTCCAAGGCCTCAACCAGCAATGGGTTACGGAGGTTGGGGCCAGATCGCCCAGGCGGCCCGGTCGGACCTCGTGGAGGGAGAATCGGCGCGGTCGACTGCGCCGTCGGGCGATTACTAGTCGAGGACCCACTCCAAACCGGTCAGCGTCGGCCGGCCTGAGTGGATCGAGCCAAACGCGAAGCCTACTTCAGTGCCTTCACGTAAGTAGCCAGCTTGGCAGCGTCGCCAGCGCTAACGCCCTTATTGGCGAAAGCGTGCATGGCTTTCTTCTGCGGGCCGCCGTTCTCGATAAAGTCGACCAGTTCGGCATCGGACATCTTCTGCACGGTTGGGGATGAGAACGCCAGGGCTCCCATCTTCAGGCCGGCTGCGCTGCCTTTGCCGTCAGCACCATGGCAAGCGGCGCATTTTGCCTTGTAAACGTCCTCCTGTGCCCAGGAGAGATTCGGTAGCGCGAAAAACAGACCAATTGCAATGACCAGAACAGCTAGGATAACTTTCTTCATGATTTCTCCGGTTTAGACGTTATGAAACGCATATAAAAGCTGAATCTAAGTACTCACGCTCGCTCTGCCTTGGGCTGGAGCCGCACCTGCTGCACTGCGCAGCTCCCGTGGGTACAATTTCAGTGTGGGACTTGGGGTTAGCGGATGCTGTGATGGGGGTCACTTTCGCTAGTGATGGAATTCGCAACAAGGCGGGTCGAGTGAACATTGGAAGTGAGGAGGTTTGCCTCAGCTTCTTAGAGAGTGTCGAGGGCGAATAGCAAAGAATTGCAACAAGGCAACGGTGTTGTCGAGTGCTTTGATGAGAGTTGCATCAAGGAAGAGGCCGAAACCGCTGCCCGGTAGCGGTCCATAATTGCCGCTTTGATCCGCGAAGCGGTCCCCAAAGGATGAATCAATCGCCGCTCGTCGTAGGCGCGAACGTGGTTGCCCGCGCGGGCTTGCCGCTGCGGCGGGGATTCATGAGATTGAGGAATCCGCAAATCACCCAATATCCGGCTGCGACCCCGAAGGCAAAGGCCGCCACGATGGTGAGCAGGAGCAGGATGGAGGAAGATAAGATCGTCATAATTCGCCAGTCAATCTTTTCCGATGCGCCGCCAAGCGGATGTTTCATCGGAGTCACCTAAGTCATCGGCATTCTTAGCGGCCAGCGCAAACTGTGATGCTTTACTTTACCTCGCATTGACGCCTGGCGGTGTTGACAACTAAGATACGTCAGTAGAGTTGCGCCTTCACCCTTCCGGACTTTCCAGAACCGTTCATCACCCTGAAACGAGGGTTCGGGGCCGCTTCCCAAGCGCGCTGCCAAGGCGTTTGTGGCGGAACAGGTGGCAGGCGGGTTCGAAGCAGAATCGTCCATGGGAATCAGCAGCATCAGTGTCCGCGGGGCCCGGCAGCACAACCTGAAGAACATTCACGTCGAGATTCCACGCAACACCTTGACAGTCATCACCGGCCTCAGCGGTTCAGGCAAGTCGTCACTCGCCTTTGACACGATCTATGCTGAAGGGCAGCGCCGCTACGTGGAAACGCTCTCGGCTTACGCTCGTCAGTTCCTCGATCAGATGGAGCGGCCCGACGTGGACAGCATCGACGGCCTGAGCCCCTCGATTGCCATCGAACAAAAGACTACCAGCCGCAGCCCGCGTTCCACAGTGGGCACCATCACAGAGATCTATGACTACTTGCGCCTGCTGTATTCGTCGATTGGCATTCCGCATTGCCCGCAATGTGGCCGGCAAATCTCGCGGCAGTCGGCTGACCAGATCGTGCAGCAGGTGATGGCGCTCAAGCCCGACGAACGTGTCATGGTGCTGGCGCCCATCGTACGCGGGCGCAAAGGCGAGTTCAAAAAGGAGCTCGACAAGCTGGCGCAGCAGGGCTACACCCGCGCCCGCATCGACGGTGAGCTGCGCAACATTGCCGACGAAGAGATCAAACTCGACAAGCGTAAGAACCACACTATCGAGTTGGTGGTCGATCGCCTGCTGGTGAAGCCGGGAATCGAGGGCCGGCTGGCGGCGTCGGTGGAGCTGGCGATGAAGGAGGCGAACGGGTTGGTGCAGGTCGCCGTGGTCGGCGGCGACGAGCGGCTGTATTCCTCCAAACTGGCGTGTCCGGAGTGCGGCATCAACGTTCCCACGCTGGAGCCGCGCTCGTTCTCGTTCAACAGCATGTACGGCGCTTGCCCGGAGTGCAATGGCCTGGGCAGCAGGTACGATTTCGATCCGGCGAAGGTCATCAACGACTGGTCAAAGCCGCTGCTGGACGGCGGGTTAGGCCCGGGCTCGGCTTCGCAATATCTGATTCGCATTCTGCAACTCGCAGCCCAAGCGTATGGATTTGACCTTTCCACGCCTTTCGAACAACTGCAGCGTAAGACGCAGAACCTGATTCTCTATGGCCCGGAGCAAGCGGAACGAAAGCGTGGCGGCTTTCTCGGTGTGTTTGCCTATCTGCGCCAGGGGATGGAGGACAGCTCGTCGGAGGCTTATCGTGAGTGGCTGTTGGACCACATGTCGGCAACGACGTGTCCCGCATGTCAAGGCAAGCGCCTGCGTCCCGAAAGTCTGGCGGTGAAGGTGAATGGCATGTCTATTGCCGACTTCACGGCGCTCCCGGTGTCGCGCGCGGTCGAGGCCGCGGCGCAGATCAAGCTTTCGGAGCGGGAAGAAAAAATTGCCGGCCGAATTCTCAAGGAAATTGCCGAGCGGCTGGG
>JBEKTC010000279.1:0-6468 GCA_049516475.1 Candidatus Korobacteraceae bacterium
TCGCTTTTCGCTTTTCGCTTTTCGCTTTTCGCTTTTCGCCAGAAGCGTAAACCCACGGTCAAGTGGAACAATGCCATCGGTCGTTTCGTGGCTCTCAGTGAGGCAACGGTCATACGTGGGCAAGGCCGGCATTTTCCTGCAAGTGCAGGCTTTGCCCTTTTCGAAATGCGCGCCAGGACTGGGCTGAGAACGATGTAGGTAGTTGCAAGAACCAGTGCGGGGAGAAATGATGCGATTTGTAACACTCATAAAGGCCCAGCCCATCTGGAGCGCGTCTGCGGTCTTATGGACGGCGGTTTGCTTGTGCCTTCTCGTTTGTGTGCTGCTGCTCTTGAACGGACCTCATAGCGCTGTAGGAGATGCGGAAGTAAGTGAAATGTTGTGGATGATGATCTTATCCTTTCCTTCGGGCTCGATAGCATACGTACCGTTGCCCGGTCTGATGATAAACAGCTCCCCAGACGCTCCGCTAACAATAATTCTCTAGTGGCTCATTATCTTTATGGTCGGATTTTGCCAGTGGTTTATCATCCTACCGGCAATAGTCCGTTGGGTTAGTCGTAGAATATAACGCACGGTCGACCGGGGAGCATTGAAGGATTCTCTTCGGAAGCTTTCATCCGGGCTTTACGAAAGCGAGGTTGATCGAGCCGCGAGAATCAAGCCCGCAGGGCGGAACTGAAGTTAGCCCAGGGCGGAAGCCCTGGGTACCGTACCTACACGATGCCTGAGCCGGCTTCAGCCGGCGGCACTCTTCCCATACCGCACGACGGCCTTATGTATAGGGGTCCTTCGACTTCGTTCGTCCGCCGCGGCGGACTCACTACGCTCAGGATGACGCCACGTGGTGTGGTTACGAAATGCTCGGGGCTCGAGGCTCGCGGCCCGCCGCCCTTCTACTTTTCGCTTTCCTTGTACAGGTACTTAATGCTGGGCTTGTAGATCAGCAGGTTTGACGCGCCTACGCGGTTCACCTTCAGGCAATACTTGTCGTACCACTCGATCATGCCGTGGATTTCCTCGCCGTCCTGCAGCACCAGCACCATCGGTGTCTTGGACTGCATCTGCTTCTGATAATAAAAATTCTCGGCGTGGGTCTGTTCCGGCGGCGGCGTTTTCTTGCCGTTGGAGTTGGAGCGATCAGGGCGATCAGCCCGTTCGCGGCGTTCGACATCCGGGCGCGGATGATCGTTGCGGTTCAGTGCGGGGCGGATCAGCTTGCGGTTGGCAAACCCTTCCGGGTCAATAGCTCGCCCTACGGCGGTGGCATCCATGGACTCTTTCATGGCGGTTGGCTCCTGTGGTCTGCACACCAGCCTTTCGGCGATCGTGAACTCGGGACGCTGCAACCGGCACGGTAAGCGTGGCAAGCCTTGGCGTGTGATGAACCCCGAGGTTTTCCTAGGTGTGAACTTAGCGATACCCTAACACAGGTGTTCGGCTAAGACAATCATTTGAATGCTACTTTGGTGTCATCTCCAGCGAGGTGGCAAAGGTGTCCAGCGCCAGCGAGCGCAGCAGGTTTCGGCGCATGCCGCTCTCCAACTCACCCAGCCGCTGGACGGCGGTCACAATCCAGGAAAAATCCACGCTCTCGGCCATGCGCGCCAGCTCCGGCTGGATGTCCTGATTGCGCACCAGCTCCGGCGTACCCGAGCGCAGGAACAGCATGTCTTCCAGCAGCGAATACATTGTCCGGATCAGGTGCTCGGTCTTGGCCTTGCCTTCGGCGCCTGAGCGGTAGGTGTCGGTCACATGGAAGAGATCGCTGTGGTCGCGCGCGCCCATCGCCGGCCCCAGCAGCTTCAGCGCGTCCTGCCGCGCCGCCAGATATCCCGCCAGGTCGAAGCTGCGCGCCCGGCCCAGTCCGCCGCCGCAAACTCGCGCCACCACCGCCCGCTCCTTCGGCTTCCACTCCGGACGCGTCTTAGCCAGATACTGCTCCACTTCGTTTGCCGGAACGGGCGACAACCGTAAATGCATGCAGCGCGACCGAATTGTCGGCAGCAGCGCGGAAGGATTATCCGTCAGCAGGAAAATCGTCGCGAATTCGGGAGGCTCTTCCAGGATCTTCAGCAGCGAGTTCGCCGCCTCCTTCATGAAGTCGGCGTCGCTGAAGATGTAGACGCGCTCGCGGCCCTGCACCGGCTTGTAGTAGATCTCGTGAATGACGTGGCGCACCTGGTCAACTTTCACCAGCATCTGCGGCGGGTCGGGCGGAATGATCAGCACATCGGGATGCGTCTGGACGAAGATGCGGGTCTCGCGCTTGTCGGCGTCACGCAGGTTCTCACGCGCCTCAACCGCCTCGGCAAAACGCTCTTCCAAGGCATCAGCTTCGGCGATGTGGAGGCAGTTGTCGCAATGGCCGCAGAAATCCGGCAGGCCGTCGGTCATGGGACGCTCCAGGCAGTTCATCGCCTTGGCGACCATTTGAGCGAGCGTGAACTTCCCCGCTCCTTGCGGCCCGGAAAGAATCAGCGCATGGGGAAAGTGCTCGTGCGCCAGCATCTCCCGCAGCGTGTGCACCGTCTCGGCGTTGCCATGAAAATCAGAAAAAGGCATATAAAGTCCAGTGGCCAGTGGTCAGTGGCTAGTGGTCAGAAGCAGCACGAAAGCTGACTCATAACGCGGGGAGAGGCGCGTTTGGGCGTCCTCAGAGCTGACATCGCACTCTTGGTTTTCCTCAACGGCACAGCGGAAGACCCGCGCCCTCTCAAGTCCATGTGAAGCGGGTCCCAACCACTGGCCACTAGCCACTAGCCACTGCTCCTAGTCTCTCCTCCACCACTTTCACAATCTCCTGATGCACCGCCTCGATCGGCGGACGCGCGTCGACCAGAGCCACGCGCTGCGGCTCGCGCTGCGCGATCTCCAGAAACGCCTCATGCACCCGCGTAAAGAACGCGCCACTCTCTTTCTCGAAGCGGTTCTCATCCTGCTCGGCAGCTTTGTTGCGGCGCCGCGCCCGGCTTACGCTGGAGCTCACATCTGAATCCATCAGGATGGTCAGGTCGGGCCACACTCCGCGGCACAGAACTTCGTGCAGGCGCAGCACCGGCCCGCTCCCGAGCTGCCGCCCGCCGCCCTGATAGGCTTCGGTGGAATCGGTGAAGCGGTCGCACACCACCCACTTCCCTGCTTCCAGCGCAGGCAGGATCACTTCGGCGATGAGCTGCGCGCGCGAGGCGAACATCAGCGCCATCTCAGCGTGAGGATCAAGCCCTGCGGTGCGCGAACTCAGTAGCACGGCGCGAATGCGCTCGCCAATCTCGGTCCCGCCAGGCTCGCGCGTGGTGACGACTTCGACTCCCTGCCGGCGCAGCGCATCGGCTAGCTTCTCCAACTGCGTGCTCTTACCGCAGCCGTCGAGTCCTTCAAAGGTGATGAACTTACCGCGCGCCGCCTGTCTGGTCACGGAGGAAATCATATCAGTGCGGCTGCAGGCGGAGTTGTGCAGCCGATTCCAGAGCGAAAAGCGAGAAGCGAAGAGCGAACAGCCGACAGCGGGTTTTCTCACCTCGACGTAATCGAGTACCGCACCACCACGCCATCCACATACGTCACTTCCACGCGATAATCGTTGGGAAGGTATTCGAAGATCTGCGTCTTCAATCCCTCCTCGGACGTGGACTCCGACAGCATCCGTCCCAGTCCCAGCAGCTCGCTGATCTCGCCCATCTGCATGCCGCGTTTCAGCTGGGTGATGGGCGAAACCGGCGCGCCATTGGCCGGCGCGTTGGTATTGGCCTGCAGGTTCTGCGCCGTCGGTTGCAGGATCGCCTTCTGTCCCGCCAGATCGCCGAAGTTGACATAGCCGTCGAGCAGCTTCATCATCGCCTCCGGCGTGAGCTGGTCCTGAGGAATGCTACCCGCCCAGCGCAGGTTAAAGCGCGATCCGCCGCGGATTCGCTTGTCCGCTACTTCTTGCGCTTTCAGTTGGCTGGCAATCTGGGCCGCGCGATTGTCGGCTGCCTGCTCGCGCTCCCGGCGATAGCGGACGCGGTCCAACTCGCGCTGCAGATCACGCTTCTTCTGCGGATCGCTGGTGTTGCGGATGTCGTTCTCCAGCTGCCTCTCGTAACTGCTCTTCTCGATCTGATAAGGAGCGACAGTGGTGCGGGTGTCGTCCCAGAACGTGCCAAAGCCGCCGCCGTCGAGATGAAACTCGATGAGGTTCTTCTTCACCACCAGGGTCGTGATGGTGGCGCGGTCGCCGCTGCGGATCGCTGGGCCAAACTGCTTCAGCCGGCTGGTGTAGGCCCTCCAGTCCATGGGATCGTCGCGCTCCACGCGCAAGTCAACGCCCTGTTGGGTACCGGGCATGTCGATCTCGATCCTCACCTGCCGGCCGACGAAGGCGCTCTGCAAGGCAGACTGGCCGCCGCCTTGCGCGAGGCAAGGCAAACTCGCGATGGCTATCGCGAAGAAGATAACGCTGCAAGCACGTCGAAGCATTTCGAGGCGCTCCTTGGATTGTGTCTTGTGAACTGCGATCAGGCGCAGCGAGTCTAGCACAGCGGTACTGCAACCGAAATGTTAGGGCATTGTCGGGGTTTGAGGGGGCCGCGCCTTTAGCAGTCAGAAGCGCAGCTTGGGCACAATCGCGCCCGTAGTACGGCTGTAATCCGCGTATGCTGGGCCGAAAGTGCTTGTCATGGCGCGCTCTTCGATTTTACTCTTGATCTTGAAGCCGCCATACACCAGAACGACAGCAATCAGCCCGCGCACCTGCCGGCGCTCCAATGCCGACCCCACCAGTGCGAGAATCAGTCCCGTGTAGATGGGATGCCGCACCCAGCGATACGGGCCGGTGCGCACCAGTTCATGTCCAGCCTTGACCGTCACCGAGCTGCTCCAGTTGCCGCCGAGGTAAAGGCGGGCCCAAACGGCAAAACCAATTCCAGCGGCGGTGATAACAACTCCAAGGACCTCGGCAGCCGGATTCGCGGGAAACAGGTGAAGGCGCAACCAGGACCGAGGCGCATCCGCAGAGAACATGAGGTAGAACCCGAGGACGACGAACACCGTGTAGGAAAGCCGCGATGATATGCTTTCCCGCTGTTGTACCGGCTTGGTCTTGATCGCCCAGATCAGCCATACCACACAAAATGCGGCCCACAAGTACGCGCAAATTCTTATCCCATCCATCGCCCGTCTCCCCAGCACGTTACGTTAGCGTAGTCGAAATGGTTCCCGGACGCACCGCGACTTCGGGCGCACAGCTTTCATCCCACTGGACTCCGCTAACCCGGAATAGTATCGTTGGCGGTGCGATGATGCCCACGCGCATCGCGCAGCAATCCATTCTAAAGGGAGCCGCTTTCCATGACGAAACGGGTATTCTCGGTTGTAATCCTCAGCCTTCTGCTTTCCACGCTGGCCGTGGCGCAAAAGATCAACACCGATTGGGACCGCAGCGCTAACTTCTCCACCTACCACACCTACATGTGGGAGACGAGTCCCCGTCCCGCCCATGGTCTCTGGCACCAGCGCATCATCGACGCCATTGACAAGCAACTGCAGGCCAAAGGTCTGACCAAAGTCGATTCCAATCCCGACATGTGGGTGGTTTACAGCAACACCATTCACGATCAGAAGGAAGTGGTCGGCAACAACTACGGATTCGGACCCGGATGGGGATGGGGTTACTGGGGACCGAGTCAGGTGACCTACAACACCTACGTCACCAAGCAGGGAACGCTGGTGGTGGAACTGGCCGACGCCAAGGACAAGCAGATCTTGTGGCGCGGCTCAGCCACCGACACGATTTCCGACAACAGTAACAAGAACATCAACAATCTGGATAAGGCGGTCGTCAAGCTGTTCAAAGGCTATCCGCCGAAACAGAAATAGGATCGCAGGACATATCGAAGGGGGCGCAGCCTTTAGCTGCGCCATAACGGTGTCCCCGCCGACTGAAGCCGGCTCAGAATGAGGAACAAAGGGCTTAGACGCTGGCCTGAAGAGTCTGCGTGAGACCTGTGCCGTCCCCGAGGGACTCAGCATTTTTTCCACGCTACCCAGGACTCCGCTTCGCTCCGTCCTGGGCTAACTGCAATTCCACCCCTTCGGGGTTCTATTTTCGTATGTCATACTCCACCGCCGAATACCAAACTTAGTTCTCAGGCAGGCTCTGAAGGCCAGCTCTACCTGAATTCTCCTTCGCCAGCAGTTTTTCAGCAAACTGTTTAAGCCCCTTGTCACACGAGTCTGCAGGGTTTTCTACTGGCTGGCGTACTGGCCGAGGCTGCTGCTGTTCCACTTCTCATGCCAGTGATGGACCACCGGTGGTTCGTGTTGCGACACGAACTTCATGATGTCGGGCCAGAACTCGGTCAAGATGCGGGCTTGCGCCACCGAACCTAGACCGGTAAGAGCATTCTCAATGGTTCCTGGCACCGTTTCCCTGCGGTAAGGAATGTAGGCGTTCGATACCGCGGCCTGCACAAATTCGCTGAGGATCAA
>JBEKTC010000280.1:0-6600 GCA_049516475.1 Candidatus Korobacteraceae bacterium
ACCACGCTCTCGCGTAAGCTGCTGAACGACGACGGTACTCCCGCGATCGAGAGCGGAACCATGCCCGGTCTGCCGCTGCAAGTCATCTGCTACGAACGCGCGGACGACATCGGCTTTGGCGTCTCAGGAGTGGTGACACGCGCGCGCGGTATTCGCGCCAGCTTTCCCGGCCTCGATCCGGCACAGATTCCGATGGCGACGCCCGTTTCCAGCGAGAAGCTGGTGTACCTGCTGGATCCCACCGGGGCCAGCCGTCGTTCACTGGCACTGCGGACTGGTGATCGTTTCCTGAAAACATTTCGCCGCTTCCTCCACGTCAAACACGATGCGCTCGAACTCCCTTTCACTCCCAGCTTCCTGCACAAGAAAGACGGGCTGGTGCTTTCGATCAGGGCGTGGACCGCGTGGGCAATCCGGAAGCCGGCTTCACTCCGGGAATGGATATTCACGCTGCGCTGACGGTCGTCGGAGATGGGCCAGTCGGCGCGGTGAGCCGCGACATTGATCGCCGCCTAGGAATGCCCGAAGGCAACGAGGTCCGCGAGTGGGCGGTGGGCATGAAGTTCGTCATCGAGCTGCGCCCTGAGGTCGATCTCGCACCCGGCACTGTCCTGCATACCTTCGGCTTCCCCGAACCGGAGATGTTCGGCTTCTTCTATGTACATCCTGGCGGCGTGGCGTCGGTTGGCATCTTCGTTCCCTCGTGGTTCGACTGCCCGACGCGCACCGCCTACCGATATTTGCAGCACTACATTCAGCATCCTTATTTGTGGCGCTATCTCGAGGGCGGCAAGCTGCGCTCGTGGGGCGCGAAGTCGTTGCAGGAATCGGGCAAGCGCGGCGAGCCATTCCTGGCAGGCGATGGCTATGCGCGAATCGGTGAGTCTTCCGGCAGTACGAATGTGCTGACCGGCTCCGGCGTCGATGAAGCATGGACCACCGGCGTGCTGCTGGCGGAAGGCGTCATCGAGCTTTTGCAAGCGGGCAAGCCGTTCACGCGCGAGAACCTGGCGCAGGCCTATGAGCAGCGCCGCCGAAACAGTTGGCTGGAGAAGGAATCTCGCATCGCGGAGAAGTCGCGCGACGGATTTCAGCGCGGCGTCGTAACCGGCCTCATCGGCATGGCAGTGGCCGCTTTCAGCAACGGGCGGCTCTCTCTCGGTAATCATCCCACGAATCCCACCGAACGGCTGGTGTCACTGGCTAAGTTCTATCGCGGCAAGTTCACGCAAACAGAAATCAGGAGAGTCGAAAAGGATTGCGAGCTCCGTGGCGCCTCCGTTCACGATCCACTGATGGACCTGTGCGGCTGGCCCGCGATCCAGTACGACGGCTCGCTGCTGGTGTCGCACCAGGATGTGCTGCTGATGGGCGGCAAAGTCCAGGCTGCGGCTGGATACGCTGACCACGTTGTCTTTCGCGATCTGGAAGTCTGCCGCGGCTGCGGCAACAAGTTGTGCGTGGAGATGTGTTCCGGACAGGCAATAACCAGGAGCCTGGAAGGCGCGCCCAACTTCGATCGCGAGAAGTGCGTGTTCTGCGGCGCCTGCGTGTGGAACTGTCCGGAGAAGGTGGATGGCGAAACCAATCTGCAATTCCGCGTCGGCGTCGGAGGACTGCACTCAGCCGAAAACTAGAGCCTGTTCCAGTAAGTGTATCCGTCACACGGTAGTGCGGGCCGTCAGGCCCGCGTAAAGGAGCAGGAGGAGAGATTGCCTAAGCCGATGAGGTCGGGACGACCTCATCGGCTTAGGCGAGACGTTTGGCCAACGACGAACGCGGCGCTGAAGCGCCGCACTACCCAAACAATCCGGGATACAGTAATGCCTGGAACTGCTCTAACCCGGAATTTTCGCGAGGGACATAAATTAAAGATGAGCACTCCTTTTCAAGTTGTGGTTTGCGCCAGTGTCGTGCCCGATCCGTTGCAGACGCTGGAACCCGTCACTGGGCCGACCGGCCCCGCGCTGAAAAATGAAATGATGCTGCCTGCCATTCTCGATCCGTGGGCGGCGCACGCGCTTTACGAGGGCGCGAACCTGGTAAAGAAGGTTGCCGGCAGCGCGCTGTGGCTGGTGAGCATGGCGCCCAAGGCCAAGCTTCAGCAGGTGATGATGACGGTGGCGCAGAAAGTTCCGTTGCAACTGGTCGCTGTTGACGGTCCCTCCAGCGGCTTCGCCGACGCACAGCAGACCGCGACCGCATTGGCGACGGCGATCCGCAACATTCCCGGCATCGATCTCTCGAAGCTGCTGTTGTTCGGGGGATGGGAATCCGCCAGCCGCAGCGCCGGAGTCACGTTGCAACTGGTGGGCGAAGAACTCGGCATCGTCGATCAGTTTCAGGGTGTGGATGCGATCACTCCGAACGACGACGGTTCGTTCGAGGTGCTGGAGCGCGTCGAGGGCGCGCGTCACCAGGTATCGCGGTGCGCGGGCGCTCCGGCCGTGCTGGGATGGGCAACCGGCAGCCTCGGCGAGCCGCGTAACGATCCTCAGGTGGGTATGTCCAACATGCGAGCCATCATGCCGGCATTGCAGCGTGCCGTAGCGGCGAAGATTACCGCCGATGGTTTGCAGTATGCGAACGTCGCTACGCCGAAACAACAACGCGAAACCCGCATTGTGAAAGACACGCCCGCCGACCAGATCGCGAGCGAAATCGTGCAGTGGATCAAGCAGGAGTAACCGGAACTATGGACAACATTCTTTTCCTGGCGCACACCGAAGCCGATGGCACGCTGAATAAAACGGCGCTGGAGGCGCTGAGCTCCGCAGTGGATCTGAAGCAGGCGCTCGGCGGAACTCTCGACGTCGCGCTTTACGGAGCGCAGTTTCAGCCCGCCGCCAATTCGATTGCTGCCTGTGGCGCAACCCGCTTTCTCGCGGTTTGCGGAGAGTCCTTCGCAGCCGCCCGCTTTGCCACCGATGCTGCCGCGAGCGAAGCCCTCGTCCGTGCGTCGGGCGCAACCATCGTAATTGGCGCGATGACTTCTCGTAGCGCGCGCGTGATGGCCGCCGTCGCTCATCGAGTGAGCGGATGTGTGGACACGCACGTCACCGACGTTACTGCCGTGTCTGGCGCTCCGGCGGTGACCCGCTGGTTCTATCGCCAGCGCATCGAAGGCTCGCTCACTCGCACCCAGCGTCCGTGGATTCTGCTGCTCGATCCCGGCTCGCGTCCCGCGTGGAAAGGTGAGCCCGGTTCCGTCACTCCACAGTTGATTGATGTTCCGGTCGGCGATAGTCTGCTTCGTACCAGCGTCAAGGGCTTAGTCACGCCGCCGGCGGACCAGCAGACGATTCGTCCTGATGCAGACCTGCTGTTCGTCGCGGGCGCGGGATGGACGAAGAAGCAGAAAGATGGCCAAACCCACGTTCCCGAAGCCGAAACCATCATTGTGGATTTTCTGCGAAGCTCCAAGGCGTCGCTGGGCGGAAGCAAGTCGCTGGTGGATATCAGCGGCGAGAACCAATCGACGCTGCACTTCATGACCCACCTCAACCAGGTGGGGCAGACCGGCTCATCGCCGCGCCATCCCAAGGGCCTGGCCGCGTGTTGCCATGGTGAGGAGCCGCACACCGTCGGCTGGCGCTTCATTGGCGAACGGCGAGCTATCAATCTCGATCCCAACTGCGGATGGGCTCGCGGCAAAGCGGACGTGCTCTATGTCGCCGATGCCTTTGAGGTGATGTCGAAGGTCAATGCGCTGCTCAGCGCGAAGTGAGCGGGCTTGGTGCTCCGGCAAACACCCAGAGCGGACACCTGTGCTCAGGCCGGCGACTTTCGGTTCAACTTGACCCACAGCTTCCCGATACCCACACCAAGCCAGTAGAAGACTACCGAGTTTCCCACCGCCGTTGGAATAATGAAATACCAGTTTCTAAAAGGAGCATAGGTAATGCTTCCGAAAACAAAAATCGGATTGAGCCATCGCAGCAATCCAAGATAGAGCACTCCCACTGGAACGGCGCCGGGAATCTCGACTATGTCGCAAAGCCAGCCAGTGCAGGTGAAGGCGAGGTAAACCAGAAACGAGTCTGTAGTGCCAGATACATGGCAACCAACACCCATGCGGCTTTTGACTTCGGCAATCGCATTTCTAATCGCGGGCTTCCGTCCCTCGGCGGCTAAAGCCGCGAAGATTTTAGGGCACTGAAGGACGGCCTAAAGTGAGCGCGTGAGAACCGTGTCGTCCCCAGGGTGCCTGTGTCGTAGCCGTGTCGCCGCTCCGCGGCTCGGGTCAATTTTCCAACTAGATCCGGGGCCGCCCCGGGCTAACTTCATAGCCGCCGCTGGCGCGGCTAGTTTGAGGCAAATCTCGAGCGATCGTGCGCCTCGTAATTAAGATCAAACTCTGACACAGACTCCTACGGGATTCGGCCTCGTTCTGCGCTCGAACCCAGCGCTCACGAGTCTGTGTGAGAACCGTGCCGCCCCCGAGGGGCTCGGCATTTTTCCGCCTTACCCAGCACTCCGCCTTCGGCTACGTGCTGGGCTGTGATATGTCGCGCCTACGGCGCTTGATTTACGCGGGTCATACTCCACCGGCAAAAGACGGAGCTTGGTACTCGCACAGAGTCTAGAGCCCCGATTATTTTCCGCCATATTCGGCATGACTGAACAGGGTGCTGAAAAACTCAAAAGCAGATCCCTCGTCGGCCTAAAGGCCTCCTCGTGATGACAAATTTAAAGGACTTGTGACGGCGCACCCTTCGGCAAGCTCAGGGCAGGCTCTAAAGGTGCGCCCCTTCAAAACTCGCCGAAATCGACTTTTTTTCAGCGGCCCTGAAAGTCGTGCCCTGTTACAAAGCATTCCAAGGGCTGCGAGGTCGTGCCCAACTTTTTCAGCAGCTTGTAAAGTCGTGCCCTGATCCAAACCTGGTGCGCTTCTGAGACAGCTTGGATCAGAAAGGGAAACTTCATTGCGACGACTTAATCCTCTGGACAGGCTGAACAGGCCGGGCTGCCCTGCGCTGGCGCACAAGCTCGAACATCACGACGCCTCCCGCAACCGAGACATTGAGCGAGGGCACGTGTCCGAGCATGGGAATGGAGACCAGGAAATCGCAGCGGCGCCGAACCAGATCGTGCAGGCCCTTGCCTTCCGCGCCGAGCACGATGGCGCAATGCATGTTGTAGTCCAGTTCGTCATAGCTCTTGGTGCCGCGCTCGTCCAGCCCAACAGTCCACACATTGCGCTCTTTTAGCTCGTCCAGGGTACGCGAGATATTGGTGACACGCGCGATCGGCAGGTGCTCGGAGGCCCCAGCCGACGCCTTCACCGCAGTGCCGGTCAGTCCCGCGGCTCGCCGCTCCGGGATGATCATGCCGTCGGCACCGGCGGCATCGGCGGTACGAATCAGCGCGCCCAGATTGTGCGGGTCTTCGACGCTATCGACCACCACCAGGAAACTGTATTCGCCGTGGCGCTGCTCCAGCAGCGTGTCCACGTCGGCGAACTTTTTGCCGGTGGTAACGGCGATGACGCCCTGGTGGGTATTGGTGTTGGCGAGGCGGTCGAGCTGCTCGCGCGGCAGGAAGCGCACCTCTACGCCGCTGGCGCGGCAATCGTCGATGAGGCGCTGCATGCGCTGATCGTGGCGCTCGCGCGCGATGCCCACATATTCAAAGCTGCGTGCGCCCGACTTCAGGGCTTCGATGACCGAATGAATGCCGTAGATGACGACCATGTTTGATAGTTAGTGTACGACAGGGGAGGTGTCAGGCGTCAGCGTTGCGGGACATGTGTCGCCGGCTAAAGCCGGCTCGGGAAGAAAAATAGACGCTTGTCGGCACGACTAAACAGGCCGCTGAAAAAGTCGTTGAACGCGAGTTGTGCCGTCGGCTGAAGCCGACTCGGGATCGAAAATAAAGCACTTAGACGCTAGCCTAAAGGCTAGCTCTACCTGAACAGCGCAAAATCGCGACTTTTTCAGCGGCCCTGAAAGTCGTGCCCTGATACAAAGCATCTGTGAGATGGCATAATGGCTTCCGGATCAGCACCTTGCTTCCGAATGTTTCCGGCAGGGGTCGCAACCGCAACGACTCCGAACTCATCTGCCTAAAACGAATTTCGCGGTTTACTCCCTCACCTCGCTCCAATTGGAGTCGGGATTGAACTGGTTCATGAAGGGCGCCTGGGTCTTGGTCGCCTCTCCCAGGTCCTTCTGAAAGACGGAGCGGTCCTGATCGATAATAAAGGTCATAACGCCGGTGACTCCGTATTCGGCCGGATACGCGATGAAACCGAATCCGCGGGTTTGGACACCCCCGCGGACCCAATCTTTAAGACCACCGTTGGCAAAGAACCCTTGCGTGGTCAATAAGCCGAAGTAATAGCCGTGGAAAGGCTTGTGCTGGCTGGGTTGAAGTTTGGCGCCCTCCGGAGTGGCAAACGCCACCAGGGGTCCGACGGGACTCTTCGGCTTGCCTGGAGCATCGGGCCAGTACAGTCCGTTTTCCGTGCCGGGATCGCTGATGAACTTACGCGCGTACTGCTTTGTGCCCTCGTGTTCCTGGGCGAAATACTCCGTTTGCGCATAGGTCAGCGCACCGAGGATGTCGACGGCAGCCAGTTCGTTTCCACCGATGGTGCGA
>JBEKTC010000281.1:0-6455 GCA_049516475.1 Candidatus Korobacteraceae bacterium
CATTCGCCCGTGAGCCTGGAACACCAGCACTTGGCAAAACGCTATGTGGTGCGTGGGCTGGAATCCGGTGGCGCGGTCGGAGACCTGGGGCGATACGTGACCTTCGCACGAGAAGATGGCCACGCAATCGAGTGTCTTCATCCGGTAGAGGCAATCGGAGTGAACGGTCTTCATGCGGTCCTCGTGGCGCCGGTACTGGTGAGAATCGAGATGTTGCGCAAGGGACGAACCTACGAACTGCTGATTACGCGGCATCGGCCGGGCAGCGTCGGCGACGGGAGGCGGCCTCCACTAGAGACAAGGGTTCTGTTTCGCGGCATTCACGGGCGGCTGGAGTTGGATCTGTCAGGCAAAGACAAGAACCAAGCCGGTGCTTCATTGCCAATGTTTTATTCGCTCGCCGGCGAAGAGGTCACTATCCCAAAGCGGTTTCACGAGGCAATTCGTGCCATTACCAAGGCGGTAAACTGCATCGGTTGTTCGCATTGTCATTTTTCCAAACAGTCTAAGAGAGACGAAATACGCGCTGCGAGCGGCGTACCCGCAAGTCAAAACGGCGAGGAAAACGTGCTCGCAGCTGAGGGTGGCGTGAAAGGAGTGGAGGGGATATGCACGAAAGACTGAAGAACTACGCTCTGGTTATCTGCCTGTTTGTTTTTCTGTTTGTATGCATTGGAAATGGTCTGCACCTGACTCCGGGCGCGGCATTCATTGGTGCTCTGTCCGGCACCCCGCTTGTAATATTTGCTTTCAATCGCTGGTGCGATGCCCGATGTCGGAGAGAGGAGGCGCGCAGAGAGGAATCCGCTTCCGAGATCGTCCCACTGCGCGAGCGACCATGAGATTTCTGCTGCGTCTGCTGCTACTGCTCGTTCTTAGCTCCTTCCTATTGAGGCACTATGGGTTCTTCCTACGCGAGAGCCTTTGGCATGTGCAGTCGGCCGGGAACGGAGAACTTCTGAACCGTCTTCCTGGGATAACCAAGGATCATCCGCAAGGCGGATTGGCGGAAGCGAACCTGCCGCCTGGAGTGTTGCCGCGCCATGACCTGACGCCAGGAGCGATGAATCCGCGCGTTACTCAAAGCAATATCAGAGATACTATCTGTCGGCGAGGCTACACGGCGACTGTAAGACCACCCTTCGAGTACACCAATGCGATGAAACACCATCTCATGCGTGTGTATGGGGCTAGGGGCAGCATCCACGATTACGAACTTGATCACCTTGTACCCCTGGAACTGGGCGGCTGTCCGAACTGCGAAACCAATCTCTGGCCGCAATCCAGGAGGGTATTCCCAGGGGCGAATGAGAAGGACGAGGTCGAAGACTATCTGCACCATCAGGTCTGTTCTGGCGTGCTGCCGTTAGCTGAGGCACAGCGAGAAATCGCCTCGGATTGGTATGCGGTGTACGAAAGAATCCCACGCGGACGACAAGGCAACGGCGGGAAGGGCAGCAATAGCGAGGTTGTGTATGTCAGCGGTAAAGCAAGTCATTGCGATCAATGAAAACGAAGGCACGCGGCCGGAGGTAACGCAAGCCGGAGCGGTACCCGTGCCCGGAGAGACCGGGGGTACAAGCTCGGAACTCGTGCGCGCATTGCGCCGGCGTCTGCCAGATGAAAGGCGAGCAATCACCCATCATTTTTCCATCGCAGGCCAGGAGGGATATCTCACCGTCGGCGTGTACGACGACGGCTCACCGGGGGAGATCTTCGTCAGGATGGCGAAGGAGGGTTCGACGATCTCTGGGCTCATGGATTCGATTGCGACCCTCGTCTCACTCGCTTTGCAGCATGGGGTGCCGCTGGAGGTGCTCTGCACCAAATTCAGTCACACGCGCTTTGAGCCCAGCGGCTGGTCAGGAAGTCCAAAGATCGGCTATGCCACATCACTGATGGATTACCTGTTTAGGTGGATGGAGCTCAAGTTCCTCAATAAGGAGCAGGGAGAACTGTTCGAGCCCCGTCCAGTCTCGATTCATGCCATGCCACCCCCGAATGGCAAAGGAGTGGTCGAAGCGCTCGGTGAATTCGTGCAATTCGGAGATGCGCCTGCCTGCCACATCTGCGGATCGCTGATGGTACGTAGCGGAACCTGCTACCGCTGCATGACGTGTGGAAGTACAAGTGGGTGCTCGTAGCAAGCCGCCATCTTGGATCGCGCTGGGCGCGACAAATAGCGCTAAAATTACGCATGTTGCGTTACGCATCTTGCGTAACGGAAGTTGACGCAGAGAGCACATTTGAGTGTTGAGGCTAGAAGGAAAGTGAACCATAGGCGTCAAAATCCAGAGAGGGCCGCAGGCACGGCCCAGTCCCACCCTGAGACGATGGCGGGCACACCGGTGTTTCGTGGGACGAGAATCCCCGTTTGCCTGGTTGCTGACATGATCGAACAGGGGACCTCGATCGACGAGATACTGGAGGGGTACCCTTCGCTGACGCGCGAGATGGTGGAGTATGCAGGCGTCTACGCGTCTACCCATCCACGGCGTGGCCGGCCGCCGATACAGCCCTGGTCCGGGACGAAGCCGGTAGGGCGGAAGAAGGTCAAGCTGAGACGTATCGCATAAAATTCGACTCGCCGGCCGAAAAGGAAGGATAATGACGGCAAAGAGGTGCCGAGGCTATGACGATCCAGATCGAACTTACCGCTGAAATGATGGAACGGCTTGCTGCAGAAGCCGCAGCGGAAGGCATTGCGTTGGAAGAGTATGCGGAACGCCTACTGCGGGGGGCGATTGCCACCCACGCGGAGCCCCAGGGGCGGCTGTCTGTTGGAGAACTTCACGCCATGCTCGACGCGATCGCTGAAGGCTCGGAGAAGTTGCCGAAGGTGCCAACCTCGGCATTCACCCGTGAAAGCTTTTACGAGGACCGCCTCTGAAAATGGCCGGCACGCCCTACCTGATTGACAGCAATATCCTGATCCGTTGGGTACAGCCCAGCGATCCTGATTATCCAATCGTTGAGTCTGCTCTTGAGGGGCTAGCCGACCAAGGAGCGGTCCTCTGCTACACCTCACAGAACGTCGCTGAGTTTTGGAACGCCTGTACTCGACCAGCGAGCCAAAATGGATATGGACTATCACCGCAGGAGGCTGACCTGCGCGCACGGTTATTTGAGTCGCGGCTTCGCCTACTCGCGGACAACTTGGTAATTCATCAAGAATGGCGCCGTTTAATCGTGACGCACAATGTGTCAGGGGTTCGGGTTCACGATGCGCGCCTGGTTGCCGCGATGCGAGTGCATGGAGTGAAGCGCATTCTGACCTTCAATGAGAAGGACTTCGCTCGCTTCGTTGATATGGAAGCCATTCACCCCGCGGCCATATCTGCAGGGCGTCCGTAACATTTTCCCAAGAGAGATCTGCCGTTCTGTTCCCACCATATCTTAGTTAAGTGTCGACGGTTTCTTACCGCTCAACCAACTGAACTGACGCGCCACAGCACGAATGTATAAGCACGACTGCTGCCGATAGGCGCTGCGGCGCGAACATCTGAAACGCGCCAAGCGCGTAAATGGCATTTCCCCAAACAACTTAGTCCAAGCGACAACTTCAGGCACCTTGAAGGAGGCCTTTTCATGCCTTGTGAAGAAATCCCGACATCGCCTTCCGCACCGGACGTTACGAAGCTTTTCTTGGAGCTTGAAGTCCCGTTTTCACCCGACCAGGTCCGGTGGCGGGTTACCAACACAAGCAACGACAAGAAACGCGGCCAGATCGTGCCCTACGCCGATTCCCGCGCCTACACTGACCGGCTGAATGCGCTCTTTACGCCACAGGGCTGGACCCGCGAATACAAGGTCGAGACGATGACCAATATCACCCGCGTAAAGAAGGGCGAGAGCATCATCTCGGGTAAGGTCCTGGTCACATGCACGGTCACGATTCTTGGCATTGGGTCGCATTCAGGTACCGGCGAGGAATGGGCCGACGACGATAACGGTATGACGTCAGCCGATGCGCAGGCCTTCAAGCGGGCCTGTTCGTGCTTTGGTCTTGGCCGTTACTTCTACGACATCCAAGCAGTCTGGGTTGATCTCGACCAGAACCGCCAGCCGGTGAAAACACCCGTATTGTTCGCCTGGGCAGTTCCGGAGAACTGGCGCAAGGGAATGCGGCCTTCGGGTAGGAATGGCAACAGTGGCGCCGCCGCACCTTCCAACGGCACAAATGGACGGAGCCAAGCCATCGGGAGCAACTCCTCTAAGATTTCTGGAAACGGCCACACCCAGGCCGGAGATACCAAAGCCGCCGCGAGCGGAGCCAACGGCGACGACCTCGATGCGCGCATTCTTTGCCTGGAAAAGACTGTCGGCACAGTGTTGTACCGCAACATCCTGCGCGAGTGCGGGCGCGTCAACCAGCCAAAGTTGATCCGCGACCCCGCCGTTAAGCGAACCGTCCTGCAGATGCTCGAATCCGCAGCACGCGGTTTCACGCGATTGGAAGCCGTCACTAAGCGGCTCGACGCCAAGACCGTCGAGGCGCTACTGGCCAAGCTCCAAGCCCCGCCTTTAGGCGAGATTTCGGACATGAAGACCTTGCAACACGTGGTCTTCGGCCTCGAAGAACTCGCTGGTCCGAACCAACCACACGCGGCCTAACCACCACCTATACGAAGGTGGGGCACGCGGGCACGTGTGCTCTCCGCTCCCTGAACGCAGCCAGAAATGTCGTCCGCAACAAACCTCCACACAAAACATACGGAGTCGGCAACGTGTCTATCAAGGCAGTCGCACACATCTCTCAGGTTCGCGGCGGCTCGCAGGCGCGAATCATGCTGGCCGATAACGGCGAGAAATACGTGACCAAGCTGATGGGCAACCCACAATGCACAAGGGTACTGGCCAATGACTACTTGGCGTGCAGACTGGCGCGGATGATCGGGCTCAGCGTGCCGGAGCCGGTCATTATTCTCGTGGATGAGAAGACGATCCTTGAGCGGCAAATTACCTTCACCCTGGCTGGCCGGGCGGTTGCAGCGCGCCCAGGGCTTCAGTTTGGTTCTGCCCTGGTGACTGGCGAGGTCTTGGACTGGCTGCCAGGGACAATGCTTGGGCGGGTCAGAAACTTGAGGGAGTTTGCTGGCCTGCTTGCTTTTGACAAGTGGACCTGCAATGCCGACGGCCGGCAGGTGGTATTCCACAAAGAGATGCGCGAGCGGAAATACAACGCCAGCTTCATCGATTTTGGCTACTGCTTCAATGCCGGCGAGTGGAGTTTCCCCGACGCGCCGCTGCGAGGAGTGTACGGGCTCAATGATGTCTATGAGCGGATCGTATCTTGGAATGACTTTGAACCTTGGCTCTCGCGGATCGAGAGGTTCCCGGCGTGGCAACTGCAGGGCGTTGCGGACGAGATCCCATGCGAGTGGTATGGCGAACGCGACGAGCTGCAACGCCTGCAGGAGTGCTTGTTGGATCGTCGCGGCATAGTCCGTCAGCTAATCGAAGACTTCAGGAGTTCCAGCAGAAACCCTTTTCCGAATTGGACCACGGAACGGTCGACACCTTGCGCGACCGAAGCCAGCGTAGAGCCGATTGCGGTGTGAGATCCGCCCAGCTTCAGCAACCCCTCTGTGATTTAAAGCATATTTTGGCCGGGAATAAAGCATATCTTGGCCGGTGAAGGGATCAATTGGATAGGGCTGCAGTTGGGATCTGACGCTCTACCTTGAGATACTGAGCGCCTGGAGCGCCGCATGAATTGCCAAACTAAGCGTCTTCCATTCGATAATCCGAGTTGCAAACACCAGTCGATATAGTCTGCATTGTTGAGCACTTGCGACCTCCGCAGTTGGAGCGCTCAAGTACATCCCGTGCTACTTTCGAATGCGCGAACTACGTTCGTTTAGTGCTAATGCATACCTCCGGCCAGCTTCAGCCATAAGGTTTTGCTAAGCGGCCAAGGTATGCTTTTTTCCCGGCCAAAATATGCTTTAAATCACACCTCGATAAGTCTTATGCCGTGGAGGAAGAAATGAGAAATGCTGGCCGCCTCAAACTCGGTTACTATCCCTTGCCGATAGAGGAAGCCCAGAACATCCGTGCGTTGCTGATGTCGTCCGCGCCGTACTCGGCGATCGATCCGTGTGCCGGCGACGGTACGGCCCTGCTTGAGATCACCAAGGATGCTGGTGCCCACTTGGCCGGCATTGAACTCGATGCGGACAGAGCTGCAGCAGCCACTGAGATGGGAATTGCGACAGTCCACGGCAGTGCGTTTGAGTGCCGAGTACCAGCGGAATGCTGCTCGCTCCTGTATCTCAATCCGCCGTATGACAGCGAGTTTGGGCCGCACAGTAACATCAGGATGGAGATGGTGTTCCTGGAACACTGCTATCGCTGGGTGACCAGCGAGGGTGTGCTGGTATTTGTGGTTCCAGCTCCGGCAGTCGGCACGTGCGCACGTTTACTGGCCAGCCAGTTTGATCGGCTTTGCGCCT
>JBEKTC010000282.1:0-7061 GCA_049516475.1 Candidatus Korobacteraceae bacterium
CGCCAGACCGGCGCAGATTTGGTGCGCGGTCTCCAGAGCCTTGTCCGGCGGCAAACGACCTATGCGGCGCAACAACGAGGACAAGTCCTCGCCGTCGATGTACTCCATGGTGAGAAAGTGCTGGCCGTTTACCTCGCCGATGTCGTAAACGCGGCAGACATTCGAGTGCGAAACCTGGCGAGCATTTCGCACCTCGGCATGAAAACCGGCGAGGGCTGCGGCATCGTTTTGGAGCGAGACGGGAAGAAACTTGAGGGCTACAACATTCCCGAGCTTGAGGTCTTCAGCGCGGTAGACTTCGCCCATGCCGCCGCGACCCAACGGAGCGACGATCCGATACCGCTCGATGAGAACAGTTCCCGGCGAGAATCCTCCGCTTTGCGGAGGGTGAGATCTAATAACGGGAGCGGCAGCTCTGGCAGCAGTGCCGCTTGGCTCCAAGGTCGGCGTGTCGGGAATGGAAATGGCACGCCCGCAGGAAGAACAGAAACGGACGTTCTCCGAAACTACGGATCCGCAGACAGGGCAGGTGACCATGCGGACGGATTGTATCGCACCGCGACGCGAGGTAGCGAAGACTTATTGGAGAGATCTTCTGTCCCAAATTGGGCCATATTTCGAGGATAGCGCAACTACTATCAAGGCTTCGCGAGCACTTTTTACATGTCAATATGGCGAAACGCAACAATAAGCCCCAACCCCTTCATTCCACTGGAAATATAAAGTTGGCAAGATGTGAACAAAACCAGCCTGAATCTGATAAAACCCAGCCCATCCGGCTGGGTTTCGTGTTTCTGGCGAGTTTTGCTCATAGCCGCCGTCACGATTCCCCCTTAGTTGCATACTGTTTTCGACGGAATGCTTGACACCGACCGGCGCATCCGGTAGTTTCTCAACATGTTGTCAGCGACTCAGCGAATGACCATGGCCATGTGCACCCTAGGCGGTGCCGTGTCCACGTTCGGAGTCTGACAGCCCAACCAGAAAAAACTCCAATCGTGACTGGCCGCCTAGGTTGACAGGCGGTCTTGCTGTTTCTGGGCAATTCTCGATTGGAGCTTTCGATGACTTTCTCCCCTGAGCTGTTTGCGACAACTGCGGTACGCGGCGGACTTGTGCCCGATCCCGCGACCGGCGCTGTCCTCACCCCCATCTATCAGTCCACCACCTACCATCAGGAAGCGGTCGGCGTACACAAGGGATTCACCTATTCGCGCGCCGCGAACCCGACGGTCTCGGCGCTCGAGGCGGCGCTCGGCGCGCTGGAAGACACGCCTCCGGCTGTGTGCTTCGCCACTGGCATGGCCGCCATCTCGACGCTGTTTCTCGCGATCCTGAAGTCGGGCGACCACGTTGTCGTTTCGGATGTGGTTTACGGCGGTACGGTGCGCTTGTTCCAGCAAGTACTGGCGAACTTCGGCGTTGAAGCTTCGTTCGTCGATACCTCGGATCCGGTAGCCGTTGCGCAGGCGATCCAGCCCAACACGAAGCTGGTCTTCATCGAGACGCCGGCGAATCCGACGCTCAAGCTGACCGACATCGCCGCCATCGCCAGGATCGCGCATGCGGCCGGCATAAGGCTCGCGGTCGATAACACGTTCCTCACGCCGGTGCTGCAGCGGCCGTTAGAGCTGGGCGCGGACATCACCTTGCTCTCGACCACCAAGTACATCGAAGGCCACAACTCAACGGTCGGCGGGTCGATTGCCACGCACGACCAGGCGCTGCTGGAACGCCTTCGCGTCGTCCGCAAGACGCTGGGTTGCATACAGTCTCCACAGGAAGCGTGGCTGACGCTGCGCGGACTGAAGACACTTCCGCTGCGGCTGCAACAGCACTGCGCCAACGCGCAGAAGGTTGCCGAATGGCTGGAGCAGCATCCCAAAGTCGCGCGCGTTCACTATCCCGGTCTCGCCAGCTTCCCGCAATTCGCCCTCGCAGAAAAACAACAATCGCTGCCCGGTGGAATGCTGGCCTTCGAGCTGAAGGGCGGCGCTGAGGCCGGCATTCAACTGATGAACACAGTTCGCCTGTGCCTGCTGGCCGAAAACCTGGGCGCGGTCGAGACGCTGATCACGCATCCGGTCTCCATGACGCACGGCGATGTGCCGCGCGAGATTCGCGAGCGCACCGGCATCAGCGATGGCCTGGTGCGGCTCTCGGTCGGTCTGGAAAATCCGGCGGACATCATCGCCGATCTGGAAAGCGCGCTGGCTGGCATTGCCGTCACCGCCGATGCGCAGGAGGTGGAAGTATGTCTCGCAAAGTAATCGTCCTCAAGTTCGGAAGCTCGGTATTGCGGTCGCGCGCGGAACTGCCTCACGCCGTGCATGAGGTTTATCGCTGGATTCGCCGGCAGTACGACGTGGTCGCCGTAGTCTCCGCCTTTGCGGGCGAGACCGACCGGCTGCTGGGAACGGTGGAAGGGTATCGCGACGCCAATCCGGAAGCGATTGCCCGCGTGGTCGCAACCGGCGAAGAAGTCGCGACGGCGTTTCTCGCGCTTGAGCTCGACCGCTTCGGCATTCCCGCGCAAGTGCTCGATCCCAGCCAGATTCAGCTGATCGCAGAGACCAACTCCAACGAGTCGGGGCCCCCGGCAAGCCCCGGTTTTGGACTTGCTGGGGTGATGGACACCGAGCCGGTGAGCGCTGACATCACGGCCATCGAGAATGCATTCAAGCTGGGCCGGGTTGCGGTCATTCCCGGCTTCGTGGCCCGCGATCGTTCCGGACGGGTTGCCCTCTTCGGACGCGGTGGCTCCGATCTGTCGGCCCTGTTCCTGGCCAAGCAGCTGGGCGCGCGCTGTCGCCTCATCAAGGACGTTGACGGCATCTACAACAGCGATCCCGCGACCTGCTCCAGCGCGCAGCGCTTCGACGAGATCAATTTTGCCGACGCGCTTGCCATCGCCGGCAAAATCGTACAGAAGAAGGCCATCGCTTTCGGAAGAAAGACGGGGATACCGTTTGAAGTTGCGGCCCTCGGCGAGAACTTCGCAACCATCGTTGGCAGTCACCGCTCGGTATTGTCTGCGAGAAACCATACGCAAGCGCCGCTCAAAGTTGGGCTGCTGGGACTCGGCACCGTTGGCTTGGGAGTGTTTCAAGAATTGTGGAAGCATTCTCACCTCTTCGAGGTGACCGGCATCGCCGTGCGGCGTCCCGAGCTGCACACGGATCACGCGCCAGGCAATCTCCTGACGCGCGACTGCTGGGACGCGATCGACGATGTTGATGTCGTGGTCGAGTTGATCGGCGGAACCGACCCGGCCGGCGACCTGATCCACGCCGCGCTGTTGGCGGGCAAGCCAGTGGTTACGGCCAACAAGCTTCTCATCGCCGAGGACCCACGGCTGGACGGACATGCTGGGCTGCGCTACTCGGCAGCCGTCGGCGGTGCGGTCCCCGCGCTGGAAGCGGTACGAGCACTTGCCCGTTCCCATTCCCATTCCCACTCCCACTCCCATTCCCACTTCCATTCCAACGACGGGCGCATCGTCTCGCTCTCCGGCGTCCTCAACGGAACTTGCAATTACATTCTCGATCGCATCGCCGCGGGATGCTCCTGGGAGCAGGCTGTTGCCGAGGCACAAGCCCATGGTTTCGCCGAGCAGGACCCGAGCGCCGACCTGTCCGGCTCGGACACGGTTTGCAAGCTGCGGCTGCTTGCCCGCCTCGCCTTCCCGGAAACCGACGCGCATTACGTCAGCGCGACTGGCATCGACGCCAGCGACCTCGATTGGGTGCAAGCGGCGGCGCGCGATGGTCATCGCGCGCGGCTGGTCGGCACTGCGCGGCTTGCCGATGGCAGAGTTCATCTCGAAGTGAAACCGCAGCTGGTCGATGCATCGCATCCCTTCGCACAAATCAGGAACGAAGAGAACTGCCTGCTGATCGATAACGGGCACTCGGATTCGCAGCACGTCTGGACGGGACGTGGCGCGGGCCGCTGGCCGACCACGGCTGCGGTGATGGCCGATCTCTTCGATCTAAGCCGCGAGCGGCGAGCGGTGGGCTCCGAGCCGCGAGCCACGAGCTTCGAGCCGCGAGCTGCGAACAAACCGCCGGTTTCGTCATTGGTTGATCAAGTCGACGGCTCTAGAACAACGGTAGTCAGTCGCCATCTGCCTGAACCGACAACTGACAACTGGCAACTGACAACTGATTTCGGAGGTGCGGCGTGAAATTCGCAACCAGATTATTGACCTTTGACCCGGCGCCCGGCGATCGCTTCACGCCCGCCAACACTCCCATCTACCAGACCGCAACCTTCCGCCAGGACGATGCGACCGAGTTCGGCGATTACGACTACTCGCGCAGCGGCAATCCCACGCGTGCAGTCGTTGAAAAACAAATTGCCGCGCTGGAGAACGGCGCGCGCGGATTCTGCTTCAGCACAGGGCTGGCGGCGATCACCGCGGTCACGCGACTGGTCGCGCCCGGAGAAGAGATCCTCGCGTGCGACGATCTCTACGGCGGGACGTACCGGCTGTTCTCGCGCATCCTGGCCAAGCGCGGGATCAACGTTCGCTATGTCGACTTCAACAACCTCGATGCTGTGGCCGCCTCGATTACCAGCAGCACAAAGCTGGTATACCTCGAATCGCCGACCAACCCTCTGCTACAGGTCATCGACATCCGCGCCGTTGCCGACATCGCCCATCGCGCCGGTGTTCTCGTCTGCGTCGACAACAGCACCATGTCGCCGTACCTGCAGCGTCCGCTGGAACTCAGCGCGGACATCGTTCTGCATTCGGCGACAAAGTTCCTGTGCGGGCACAGCGATGTGATGGCGGGCGCGGTGGTCGTCAGCGATGACCAGCTTGGCGAAGAGTTGTACCTCATCCAGAACGGCGAAGGCGCAGGGCTGGCGCCGTTCGACAGCTTCCTCCTGCTGCGTGGGATGAAGACATTGTCGCTACGGCTGGACCGCCAGCAGTCGAACGCTCGCAAAATTGCCGAATGGCTCGAGGCCCAGCCAGCCGTGGAGCGCGTGTACTATCCCGGTCTGGCCGATGAGCCGCAACGTCGCGTTCATCGCGGGCAGGCGTCCGGAGACGGCGCCGTGCTCAGCTTCGTTACCGGCGATGCGGAGTTGTCGCGCGCCATCGTCGAAGCCACAAAGCTGTTCAACATCACCGTGAGCTTCGGCGGCGTGAACTCCACCATCAGCTTGCCCAATTACATGTCACATGCCAGCATTCCACGGCATCTTCGCCAGCAGAAGAGCATCCCTGCCGACCTGGTCAGGGTTTCCGTTGGCGCCGAGGATGTGGAGGATCTGCTGGACGACCTGAACCAGGCGTTTGAGTTTGCATCGCAGCAGAATATAGGGGCACGCGCGGTGGCGGCCGATTGAAGCGTTGTTGTTCCATCAGAAGGGGCACAGCTTTAGCTGCGCCGTTTAGGGTTTTTCAGTTTGTCATCACGCGCGGGCTTCAGCCCGTGAGGGATCTGCTGTTCCGATTTCCCGAGCCCTACAGCTATGCGCCCAGCCTCGCGGCTTTCCGCTATAATCCGGGTTAAAGCCACCGGGTAGGGGATGATGTCGGGAGCCACGGCAACCAAAGTTCAGCAGGAGAATGCAGCGATTGATTCTCCGCGATTGCTTTGCGAGCTTGAGCCTCGGCATCGCGTATTTTTTCGCAATCTTGCCGATGTAATTCTCCGTCGCGAACCGCCTCCGGTCGAAACTACGGCAGCTCCGGTTCCTCTCCGGCGCGATTACTTCATCAAGACTGGCATCGATGCGACTCGATATGTGGAGTCCTACAGCGGCCACATTGCCGTAATCACACTGGTCTATCTGGTTTGCACGCTGCCGTTCTTCAATCGCGCGCCCAAGCTGAATTCGCCGTACGAAAATACGCACATCTCGTACTATCCGGTCAGCGATTATCTGCCGCCGATCAATACCGCCGCGAAGGCTGCGATGAAGCCGCGCCACGGCGCGCCCAAGCTGGCGAAGCAGGAAATTCTGTCCGTTCCTCCGAACCCGGACAACACGCACCAAACCATCGTCACGCCGCCGAAGATCAAGCTTAACCACGATGTCCCGTTGCCGAACATTGTGGCCTGGACGCCCATCCCGTCTGCGCAGCCGGTTGCGGCATCGGCGCGTTCGGTTTCGCAGTTGAAAGTGCCGCAGCTCGAGCCCGATGTGGCCGCGCCCACGGCCGATGTTTCGAAGGTACACGCGAAGCTTGACCTGCCGACGTTGCCGCAACCGTCCGTAGTTGAGCCTCCGCTGTCAGCGGACCAGTTGAAGCTGAAGAGCGGCCAGTTGAACATGGCACAACTTGAGCCAACCGTGGCCGCGCCCAAGCTCCCGGTGCCAGTGCAGCGCGCCAGCGGCGTCGGCGACAGCGGCGCGAAGCCCGCCCCGAGCGGAGCCGCGAAGGACGTTCCGCCGTCGCCGAATGTGCAGAATCTTCCCGCGCAAGGGCAAGGTCAGCTCATCGCGCTGGGGCTGAACCCGGCGGATGTCCGCGCGCCGATCAGCATGCCCAGCGGCAATCGCAGCGGCGAGTTTCATGCTTCGCCTGGTGGCAAGTCCGACGCGCCGGGAACGCCCAACCTGACCGGCTCGGGTACCGCTGACAATGGAGGCGGTAACGGCAAAGGGAACGGCGCGCCTCCAGGCATCATGGTTGGTGCTCCTCCGCCGGGAGCGAACACCTCCGCCGTGGCGGGCACGCCCAACTCAGGCGCGAGCGTTGCGAAGGGCGCGTCCAATCCAGACCAGGAAGCACGCAATCGCATCTTTGCGGCCGCCATGAAGCCATCGCTGCCCAGCATTCGGGATCGCGTGACGCCGCCCCTGTCAGCGAACCTTCCCGAGGATCCCGACCGCAGCATCGAGCAGCGCGTGTTTGGCAGAAGGCACTACTACTCGCTGATCATGAACATGCCCAATCTCACCTCCGCCAGCGGTAGCTGGATCATTCGCTTTGCCGAGCTGAAGGAGAGCAATGACAGCAGCGTCCTGACCGCCCCAGTCGCCACCACCAAGGTCGATCCTGCCTATCCGCCGGACGTTCTGCGCGATCACGTGGAGGG
>JBEKTC010000283.1:0-6587 GCA_049516475.1 Candidatus Korobacteraceae bacterium
GCTGGCGACGTAAGCGCATCCCCTAGAGAAGCCATGACATCTCCGAATCCTTTAGGTTCATCAGCCACGTCGTTATTGTCTCGAAGACCCTCTGAAAAAACCAGCGGCAGTTATCCCCTCACTCTTTCCCCAAAATTCGCAATCAGCTATCGTTATTCCCAGTCCAAGAAGTCCACAAGCTTAGGAGTACCCACGTGTCGTACCGTCTTGCACTGCTCGCTGTCATCCTCGCCTGCCTTCCAGCCTCCGCCATCGAGCGCGGCGTCATGCTGCGCGAAGGAACGATCTACGTCAGCCCCAGCACCGATTCGGCCAAGCTCTCCAACATTGGCCGCGGTCGCGAAGTCGCCGTCATGCAGCACGCCCCCGGCTGGGTCAACGTCATGGGCACAGTGCCTTCGACTGCGAGATGGAAGCCAGCAAGCGCGGCGGTCGCCGTAACGCCGCGCAGGATGCCATGCGCCTCTATGCCCGCATCGCCGAATACTTCCCGCAATCTCCGCTGGCCGCCGAGTCCGCCTACCGCGCCGCCGACATTCGCTGGCAGCTTGAAGCCGCCGATGCCGCTACGCGTCCTTCCGCTAGGGAGCGCGATCCCGCTCTCCGCTACCAGATCGACGAAGACCGCATGCGCCAGGTGATGAAGAAGTATCCGCACACCAAGTGGGCCGATCTTGCCGCGTACCACATCATCGACAACAAATTGTGCGGCGATTGGGAGGCTGAGGCCAAGTGCCCGGAGATGGAGGCTTCGCTTTACCTGAAGTACGCCGACGAGCATCCGCAGTCGCCCAAGACGCCGGAGGCGCTCTACAAAGCGGCCTGGCGCTATTCCACGCTGATCGAAATCTACAAAACCAAGCAGGACCAGAAGAAGTCCGACGAGTCCACCCAGCGCTCGCTCAACACCGCCAAGAAGCTAATTGCGCAATACCCCAATGACACCGACTGGTCCAACCGGGCCGAGCGTCTGGTATACATGGTGTCGAACAAAATGCCCACATTTGGGAACACGGTGGAATAGTTTGCCTATTCTTGAAGCGATCATCCTCGGCATCGTGCAGGGCCTCACCGAATTTCTGCCCGTTTCCAGCACCGCCCATCTGGCACTTGTACCCTGGCTCGTCACTCGGCTGGGGCTGGCAAACTGGAGCGATCCCGGCCTCACCTTTGACGTCGCGCTGCACGCGGGCACGCTTTTCGCCATTCTGCTGTACTTCTGGCGTACCTGGATCCAGATTATCCGCGCGGCCCTGGGCGGCAAGGTCGTTCGCTTCTCTGAAACCAGCGACAACCTGCGCGACTTGACGCCTGAGGAACAAAGCCGCGAACGAAAACTGCTGTGGTACATGATCGCCGCAACCATACCGGCTGCGCTTGCCGGCGCATTGTTGGAGAAGCGCATCGAGACCACCTTCCGCGCTCCGGCGCTGGTGGCTTCCATGCTTATCATCGTCGCGGTCATCATGTGGATAGCAGAGCGCGTGAGCAAGTTCCAGAAACCGCTGCCGCAAATTGGGCTGAGCGATGCCATGACCGTCGGCGTCCTGCAAGCCTTTGCCGTGGTCCCTGGCGTCTCGCGCTCCGGCATCACCATTACTGGCGGACTCTTTCGCAACTTCACTCGCGAGGCTGCGGCTCGCTTCAGCTTCCTGCTGTCCACGCCGATCATTGGCGGCGCTGCTCTGTTCAAGCTGCACCATGTCATGAAACACGGTCTTCCGCCGGGCGAAATGGCGCCGGGTATGGCTGCATTCGTAGTGGGGATAGCAGTTTCGGCGCTTGTCGGCTACGTAACGATCGCGTTTTTCCTGCGCTATCTGAAAACGAAAACGCTGACGGTCTTCATCGTCTACCGCATCCTCTTCGGCATCGCGGTCCTGGCGCTCGGATATTTCGGCCACTACGCGGGATAGCCCGGTACTTCTCCTCTCCCACTGACGTGTCATCCCGACCGAGGGCGTCAGCCCGAGTGGAGGGACCTGCTGTCCCGGCTACCGGCAACAATCTCGCACCTTCAGCAGCGCCGGCTTGCCCCACTCAGCCGAAAGATCTTCCCATGTCGGATTTTCGCGTTCGATAAGGAAGACTTTCTTCTCGCGCCGCCAGCGCTTCAGCTGTTTTTCTCTGCCGATGGCCATTTGGACCCAAGTGAATCGCTCGTAATAGACGAGCCGATGGACGTTGTAGTCGCTGGTAAAGCCGCCAAAAGCGCCGCTGCGATGTTGGCGAATACGTGCTTCCAGATTGTTGGTAACACCGATGTACAGGGTTCGCGATTTGCTGGCGAGAATGTACACGTAGTACAGGCGGTCCATCAGCCCATCATCGGTCAGAGCTGCAAGGAAAGCAGTGATGCAGCGCACGATACGGAACAACAGGTCCCTCCACTCGGCCTGAAGTCCTCGGTCGGGATGACACCTCAGGAAGAGTGATCACTCACTAGCCACTGATCGGGGTGACACTACTTCGCCACCCCTTGGCCTTCCATTTCTCGCCGCGTCACCTTGCTTTCTTGGGATAATTATTATCGCTCTGGCGTATCGGCAACCCCGCATCGGTCGTTTCTAGGGATCGCGCGTATTCGCAGGAATTCGCGTCGGTGTTTTTGTCTGCTTGCGGTGGATTAAATCAACATGGGCCCTCGCAAGCGCGCTCCCTCAAGACGACTGCACGCCACTATGAGTCTCGCTCGCCCATTTACTCCGACGGCCAACCGGCGGCTCAATGAGCTCATCGGCTTCCTGGTTTTTGTCTTCGCGGTCCTCCTTGTCCTCGCACTGCTGTCCTACTCGCCGCTCGATCCTTCGCTCAACACCGCGGCTACCCCGCTCGCTGGCAAGCCCGCCCATAACTGGATCGGCGTTGTCGGCGCGCTCGTCGCCGATCTCGCTTTGCAGGCATTCGGTATCGCGGCGTTTCTGCTGCCCGCGTTGCTGGCCATGTACTCGCTGCACTGGTTTCGCTCGCGGCCCATCGCTTCGCCTTATGCCAAGACCATTGGCGCAATCGCGCTCGTCGCCTTTCTCGCCGGCTTCATCGGACTGCTGCCGTGGTCCGTCCGCTGGAAGGGCGTGCTTCCCTCGGAAGGTTTGCTGGGCCGCATCGTCGCCGACGCGCTCATCCACTACTTCAACCTGGTCGGCGCTTATCTCATCTGCGTCGCCGTTATCGCCGTGGCGCTGTATTTGACCACCGCATTCTCTTTTGGCGCAATCCGCATCTGGTCGCAGACGCGCTTCGGCTTTGCCTATGCCGCGCTCGATCGCTTTGCCGATTGGCGCATGGAGCGCGCTCGCAAGAAAGCCGCCAAGGAGTTGGAGAAGAAACGTGCTTCCGCGGCTAATGCCAAGCCGGTTGTAACCGCTCAGCTTGTGCCCAAACGTTTCATCGCGCCAGCAGAGGAGATCGCACCCGCAGAAACCGCTGCGCAGCTTCCTTCTGCAACCGTTCCATCGCCGCAAAGCGCTCCTGTCGCCACCGGCATCGACCGCATGTTTGCCGGCGGTACTACCGCGTCCCATGCGGGAGACACCGCGCCTTCGGAAGACATCGCCGTCGGCACTCGCGCCGACTCCACGCCCCACGGCAAGACCACGATGCCGCGCCTCGTCGGCAGCTTCAAGCTGCCCTCCACCACGCTGCTCCATCGTCCCGACGATCCCAGCGCCATCAACGAAGCCGAACTCAAAGTTCTGGCGCAGGTGCTGGCGGAAAAATGTGGCGAGTTCGACGTTCGCGGCCAGGTCGTGCAAATAAATCCCGGCCCCGTGGTCACCACCTTCGAGTTCAAGCCGGAAGCGGGCATCAAGTACAGCCGCATCACCAATCTTTGCGACGATCTCTGCCTCGCGCTGCGCGCCGAGAGCATCCTCATCGAGCGGATGTCCGGCAAGTCGACGGTCGGCATCCAGGTGCCCAATCACGAGCGCGAAACCATTTGGCTGCGCGAGGTAGTAGAGGCGCAAGAGTTCCTCGGTTCCAAGTCGAAGCTCACGCTGGCGCTCGGCAAAGACATCAACGGCCGGATCGTCTGCGCCGATCTCAATGCCATGCCGCACTTGCTGATCGCCGGCTCAACCGGATCGGGCAAGAGCGTCGCCATCAACGCCTTCATCATGTCGATCCTCTACAAGGCGACGCCGCAGGAGGTCCGCCTGATTCTGGTCGATCCCAAGCGGCTGGAGCTGGGCAATTACGAAGGCGTGCCGCACCTGCACACGCCCATCATCACCGAGCCCAAGCTGGCTTCGAATGCTTTGCGCAATGCGGTGCTGGAGATGGAACGCCGTCTGAAGGTTCTGGCGGAAAAAGGCGTGCGCAACATCGATCAGTACAACAAGCTCTTCGACAACAGCGGCAGCCTCTTCGACGAAGGCGGCGACGACGCTCGCCCGCTGCCCTACATCGTCATCATCATCGACGAGTTGGCCGATCTGATGATGCTCGACGGGCAGAATGTCGAGGCTTCCATCACGCGCCTGGCGCAGATGGCGCGCGCCGTAGGCATTCATCTGGTGCTGGCAACGCAGCGGCCCTCCGTCGATGTCATTACCGGACTGATCAAGGCAAACTTCCCTGCTCGCATCTCATTCCGCGTCGCCACCAAAGTCGACTCGCGCACTATTCTCGATTCCAACGGCGCTGAAGCGCTGCTCGGTCGCGGCGACATGCTCTATCTGCCCAACGGCTCGGCCCGCGTGCATCGCGTGCATGCTCCGCTGGTCACGGAGAAAGAGATCGCCGCGGTGGTCGAGTTCTGGCGCTCGCAAGGTACGGCGCAATACCAGGAGCAATTCCTGGAAGCTCCGCGCGAAGATGGCAACTCCGGAGGTGGTGGTGCGGACGGAAGCGGTGCGGGCGGCGACGAGAACGACGAACTCTATCAGGACGCGGTGCGCATTGTGTTGGAGTACGGCAAAGCTTCGACGTCGCTATTGCAGCGCCGCCTGCGCATCGGCTATGGCCGCGCCGCCCACCTCATCGACCTGATGGAGCGTGACGGCATCGTCGGCGCCGCCGACGGTCCCAAGCCTCGCGAACTGCTGAAGCGCCCCGACTGGCTCAGCGAAGTCGAGGACGCTCTGCGCTAGAAGGGTGTCTGTTCTGGCACACCTGAAGGGTCGCCGACTGCAACGGCCATTGTTTCTCGCCCTCCTCCATCACCGTGTCATCCCGACCAAGGGCTTCAGCCCGCGCGGAGGGACCTGCTGTTCGTTGGAAGTGGTACGCCGCTCGTGTCACCCTGAGCGGAGGCGACCCAAACTAAGCTGTGTCATCCTGAGCGGAGCTTCGCGCCGCCTTTGCGCGAACCGGAGTCGAAGGACCCCTATCGCAGCCGACCCCGCCCTTGCTATCCCGAAGTGCGAAAGCTGGAGCAGAGGGTGAACGCCACGCTCAACCCTTATTTTTGTGCGGGTGGCTGGTCTTTCGGCGCGATCGACAGCAGCTCCACTTCGAAAACCAGCGTCGCATCCGGCCCAATGGCATCGCCCGCGCCGCGCGCGCCGTAAGCCAGGTCCGGAGGCAGGACTAGCTGCCACTTCGATCCCACGGGCATCAACTGCAACGCCTCGGTCCATCCCTTGATGACTCCGGTCACGGGAAATGTTGCCGGCTGGCCGCGCTTGTAGGAGCTGTCGAACTCCGTTCCGTTGATCAGCGTGCCCTTATAGTTGCACTCCACGGAGTCTGCTGTAGTGGGCTTCGGTCCCGTACCTGCCGTCAAGATCTTGTATTGCAGTCCGCTGGGCAGCGTCACGACCCCTGGCTTGGTCTTATTGGCCGCCAGAAAAGCTTCGCCGTCTGTCTTGTTGGTCGTGCCCGACGCTTTCCGCTGCGCGTCCATCTTGGAGCGGAGTTGGCTCTGTAGTTCCATGATCGTCGTCTGCGCCTGTTCGTCGGTCATCAGAGTCGCGCCGCCCGCCATAGCGTCCTTCAACCCGCGCAGCAAGATGGTGGGATTAATGTCGACGGCATCCTTGTGCAGACCCTTGCCGATATTCATGCCGAGCGCGTAGCTGAGCTTGTCTTTCTGGGTCGGCAACGCCGCATCGCCCGAGCTGGCTGCCGGGGCCCCGGTTTTCGCTGCCGGCGCGGTCTTTGCCGCTGGAGCCGATTGTGGGTTCGCTGACTGCTGGGCCATCGCGCTTCCAAGCAGAATGACGCCAGCCGCCAGTACAGTTACTCCTGAGGTGAATAATTTGAGCATACAGGCATTGTTACATGCTACGGCGCATCCGCAAAGCCGCCGACGCTGGAAGGGGACGGCCTTCCACGCCGTCCGTCAATCCTGCAAGAACTGCGCGGCCTTAGCCGCCGACGAAGATGAAACCATCAACCTTTCGGGGACGCCAGGCATTCCACATATCCGTCGCCACTTGGTTTCGAAGCGGAATTTAAGTCCGCGGTAATCTTTCTTCATTTCGAGTTTTCCTTTAGACGTTGCATGCCCAGCAACGAGCTCAAGCCACCAGCAAGATCTTCCCGATACCACCCTTTTCTGCCGCTGCTTGAGCCTCAGCCGCTTCACTGAGTGGCAGTTTCTGGCTAATCGGGATTACTAGCTTGCCATCTCGCACCGCTTC
>JBEKTC010000284.1:0-6547 GCA_049516475.1 Candidatus Korobacteraceae bacterium
AACGTAAACTCCTGTCGCTGACAGGATCAGGAAGGGAATCGGCAGCTTCACCAGAAGCGCGATGGGATAGTAATACCACCATCCGTTCGTTCCGGTTTTGCCGAGCAGGAAGGCGGAATGCCCTCGGCCTACATGCTCTCTAACGACTCTCAGACCGGCGAAAAACTCCGACGCGGGCAGGGTAAAGATTTTGCCGTGCACCACCCGCACCGCGCCAAAGGAGAACAGATACGCGGCCCACACCAGCAACATAGTTGTAGCGGCAGCCAGTAGAAATGTGACGGCACGCCGCCTGGTCAACTGCCTTAGTTCCTGCCAGCCTGGACGACGCACGAACCAATAGCACGCCAGCGCCAAAACAACGGACAAGGATCCATAGCCCAGTGCGGTGAACTTGGACAGGACCGCCAGAGCTGTACACGCTCCCAGTAGCAGCGCTCGTATCCACGTGGGCTTCTCGGCCCACAACATCGCTGTCAGGAATGCCGCCCCTACGCTGGCACCCAACGCCATATCGGTTGTATGCAATCCGGCATCCGCCAGGGCTGTCGGTAATAAAGTGAACAGGCCAACCGCAATCACCGCGACCGGTTTGCCGAACGCATGCCCTGACCAACACCCGACTACCGCGCAAGCCAGCAAGAAGAAAGGCAGCGTGCCTAATCGGAGCAAGAATACGGTACGGTGATAATTGCCCGAGAGGGCGATTATTGCCAGGCCCTCTTGCCACGCCTCGGACCGTTCGATGGGCCGTGCTCCCAGAAGCAGGTAAGGCCCGAGCGCTTGCACCGCCCGAGCTACAGGAGGGTTCTCTACATCCTGCACGAAGCTGTGGTTCCCCAAGTATTCAATCGCACAACCGAAGTGAAAAGGCTCGTCGGCAGTGAGGCTCAGTTGATCGTAAGTTGAAATGATACGGGCACAAGCGACTGCCACCATGCACACACACAATAGGAGGCAGTACTTGTCGAGATACGGAGCAATGCTGTTGTCCCATAGATTCGCAGGCGAGGACGCGCTTGCAGGCATGGGCCCACCCTGCGCGCGATTTGATGTCTGGCTCAACACCGGTTCACCGCAATGCGGCGGTGCGTTGCCCACCGCCGCGAGAGTCCGAACTGCGGAAATCACCGAGCGTCAGGGTACCGTTTGTCGAATCACAACCTTTACTGTTGCGGTGGACGCATACCCTGCATCATGCCGCCCATGTCCATCTTTTGATAGCCAGAAGGAATCTCGAAGAGGCTGGCGGCAGGCTCGCCTTCCTTAATGTTGCTCAACTCCCAGGACGAGTCCTCGGAAACCGTCTTGATGGGAAAATGGATCTGCTGGTCGATCCAGATGTTGCTAACCTTGCCGTTCTTATCGGTGATCTGCCAGTGATCGCAGCTGCGGCCGTTCACCTGATCGGTGCCGAGATTCTTGCAGGTCGATCCCTCCATATTGGCGCAGGGATTATGGGGATCGGCGAGCGGTTTGATGCTGGGCCCCATGCCTGGCCGCCGTCCCTGCGTCTGATCAGCCTTGAACTCCATATACATATGCTGTTCCGGCATCAGGGTGTCGTTTGTCTTGGTGGCAAAGTTGGTAATCATGATTACCCCGCCGCCGCCAGGGCCGCCCTGCATGCCCGTCATGTCCATGCGCATGTGTTCGTGGGCCATGTAAATCTTGCCGCTCGCCTCACGCGTCGCACCACCCTTACCGTGGGTTGAGGTGAATTGCATGTCGGCGGTAAATGGCGTCATTTGCGGGGGCATTTGTGCTGCCGCCCATGGCAACAACAGCAGAAAAGCGACAAAGATTGCGGGGATCGTGCTGATTCGCAGTTTCAAGAGTTTCTCCTTGTACGGGTTTCCTTTGGATCCCGGAACGAAGCCGGCAACAGTGTACGCCGAAAATCGGCATCCATGGGCGAAAACTGGAGCTCCCGAAGGCGACTTTCTCATGCCGCGCAGAACAGTAGTGGATGCTCCGGTGCAGTTGGACCGAGTGCTCTGTTGCCGGGCTTTTGCCCGCGGGTCTATGGCAGCGTATAGTCTATGCAAAATCCATCCAGTTTCTCCTATGGACACGCAGGCAAGGGCCCGGTTCGGAGCACGCAATGAAGTCCGCCCTAACGGTTTACTTTGAGCGCTTTCTAGCCCGGCGGCAGGACTCGAAGGCGCTGCAAGGGCCGCGTCTGCTGATTGTGTTCTTTGCGGGGATGGCCTTGATTTGCGGGGCGACAGTTTTTATCGGTGCAGTTCCTACGAAGGTGTTCGGTCACGACATCTTCGTACCGTTGGAGATTGGGTGGCGCGTCATCAATGGGCAACGTCCGCATTTGGATTTTACGAGTGGATGGGGCCCGCTCTGGTTTCTACTTGCGGCGTTAGGTTTGACGATTTCGCGGCACTCGGTGAATGGCATTGGATACGCCAACGCGATCATGGCGCTGAGCGTGGGAATCTGGTCCTTTTTCTTAGGCAAGAACCGGCTGGCGTCTTTTCCGCGAATCATCCTGAGTTTCTTTTTCGCGGCGTTGGTGTCGGCTCCCTATCCTCTGGGCATGCCTTTCTTCACTTCGAGCCACGCGATGGTCTATAACCGCTATGGCTATGCCCTGCTGGGGATAATACTTCTGGAAAATATCGCGGGCGTCCACGGTCCGAAAGACGCCCAGCGCGAGGGATGGATCGGCGGCATTTCCACCGGCGCAGCGCTTGGCCTGACCCTGTTCCTCAAGGCCAGCTATTTCCTGGTGGCTGGCGTTCTTATCGGGGTGCTCTCGCTGATGTTGGGGCGTCTTGGCTACCGCCGCCTGCTTGGCATTGTTCTTGGGTTCTCGGCCGTTTCGCTGTGCCTGCTTTCCTATTTGCACTTCGACGCGGTAGCCATGCTGAGGGATTTGCGGATGGCCGGCGCCGCGCGGGCCGAAGCACTCACCAGCTTGACCTTCGCGAAGAACGCGTTAAATCATGCATCGGTCCTGCTCGGAGTGGTGCTTTTTCCTCTTGCTGCCGCGCTCCTGTTAGATGATCGAAATCCGCGATGGCGCGGCCTGAGGCTGCCCATTATCGGAGCACTGCTCTTTGCCGCAGACATTGGCCTGATGTCGACCAACGCGCAATGGGATGGGTTTCCGCTGTGCGCTGTTTTCGCCATCCTGATCGTGAGCGAGCTCATCCAGGATCAGCAGCCACTGCCGGCAACGCAGACATCTTCCGATCGTCCCCTCTATGCAGGAGCGCTGTTCTTGGGAACGCTGTTGTTTCTGCCACAGTTTACTTCTGATCTTGCCGGTTTGGCCTATGGAGCGTGGGAGAAAGAGAGGCCACTGACCCCGCCCGCCGTGCTGCACTTCACATCCCCAAATCTGTGGCCGCTGCTACTCTATGACGGCTACCAACCACGGAACAACGGCCGTATATTCACTGCCTACGTGAACGATGGCGCCGCCCTCCTCGAACGGGAGACCCGTCCGGATGAAAGGGTGCTGTCGATCGACATGACGAACCCATTTCCCTACGCGTTGGAGCGACGACCGCCGCACGGAGGCATTGCCTCTCCAACCTACCGCTTCAATATCGACGATGCGCATAGGCCTTCCGACGACCAGTTCTTTGGTGACGCTGACATCGTGATGGTGCCCAAACACCCGGCGCTTGGCGATGAAGCCTTCTCCGATTTCTATAAAGCGTATGAGCACGGGCTGGATCAGCGATACTATGTTGCCGCGCAGACCGACTGGTGGTGGATGTACAGACGCAAGTAACTTCACGGCCGGCCGCACCTTTGACCTGCAAAGTCAACTCTCCGCCAATCAGGGAAACTGCTGCTCGCGAAGGCGACTGTCTCATGCCGCGCAGAACAGCAGTGGATGCTCCGGTGCAGTTGGACTATAGTTTTAACGACACCGTCTGTGGGACGACTCGCCCCGCAGGCAAGGCTAAGGAGACAGCTTCATGGGCGCTACCGGCATTTGGTTGCGCAAATCTGAAAACCCCTCCACCGGCGACCCTCTGGTTCTGGTAGTGGTAGAAGGTACGGATCGGCGCACCGTCGTGCTTGACCACTTTCCCTTCACCATTGGCCGCCGCACCGACCGCGATATGGTGATGGCCGATCCCCGGGTCTCGCGGGAGCACGCTCACTTCATCCGCGAGCCCGACGGGACCTTCATCGTCGACCAGGCCAGCCGACACGGCACCTTTGTCAACGGAGAGCGGGTCAACCGCCGTAGACTGGTCCGCAACGATCGCATCGAGTTCGGAGTGCAGGGCGCGGCTTACGTCCTGTTCAGCCCCGACCGCTCGCCCTCCAGCGCAGCGCAGCAGTTCTTGAGCCAGTTCTCCACCTGGAAGCCGGCGAGCGGGGCCGGCTCTGACCTGGAGATGCTCAGTGTCTTCCTGGAAGCAGCGCGCAAGCTGAACACCAGCGGCGTCCTGGATGATGTCCTGCAAACCTTGCTGGAAGCGGCGCTGCGTCTCACTCATGCCGAGCGAGGATTTGTCTTCCTCCGCCAGAGCGATGGCGAACTTCTCCTGGCCGCGGGCCGTGACAAGACCGGCGAAAGCATCACCGATGACAGCACCATCTCGCGCTCGGTATTGCGCGACGCCGCCAACAGCGCCTCGGAATTTCTGGTCACCGACACCGACGACACCGGTAAGCTGGCCGGACGGGAGAGCGTAGTTGCGCACAACCTCCACAGCGTCATCTGTATTCCGTTGCGCAAGACCGTCATCAAGGACAAAGCCAAAGATGACACCAAGGGAGGTCCGCATGTGCAGGGTGTCTTGTATCTGGACGCCCAGTTCCTGTCGGGCAAGCTCTCCTCGGTGAGCCACGACATTCTGCGCACCATCGCCAACGGTGCCGCAACCCTGGTGGAGAATGCCTCGCTGGTGCAGTCCGAGGACGCGGCCAAGCGCTATCGCCAGGAGCTGGCCATCGCCGCCGAGATCCAGCAGCGGCTGATGACCGTGACCGTTCCCGATGTGCCCTTCGCCAAAGTGAATGCGGTCAGCTATGCCTGCAAGGATATCGGGGGTGACTTCTTCGATCTGGTGTATACCGAGAAAGGATTGTCGCTGATCGTTGCCGATGTTTCGGGCAAAGGAGTATCGGCGGCGGTGGTCGCTTCCATCCTGCAGGGAATGTTGTATTCGCAATTGGCCCGCGACTCGCCGTTGCCGGAGATGATGGCCGCGGTCAATCGTTTTCTGTGCGAGAAAGTCGGCGGGCAGAAATATGCCACGCTGGTGGTCGCGCGCCTAACGAACAATGGTGAACTCGAGCTGATGAACTGCGGACACGTGCCTCCATTGCTCGTCTCTGGAGACCGGATCACAAGGTTGGAAGAAGGAAATCTGCCCGTGGGACTGGTTCCTGGGGCAGAGTTTCAAGCGACGCGTCATAACCTGGGCACCGACGATCGCTTGCTGCTGGTCACCGACGGCGTTACCGAGGCCGAAGATGCGAGCGGCGAGTTTTTCGGATCGGAGCGGCTGGAGACCTGCTGCCACCTGGGGCTCGTCGCCATTGAACAGGCTGTGACCAAGTTCCGTGGCGGCACAGCATTGACTGACGACTTCACCATTACGGAGATGATCTTCCGCGGCGGGAATTGAACGCGGCATATAGCCAGGGGGCTGCAGGGTGTGGTAGTGCCGACCTTTAGGTCGGCGTTAGGCTGGAATGAAGGAACACCTCGCGCTGCTGAGGTCGAAGCCCTCAGCAGCGGCAATCCGGGTTTCCGGAGGCCGGACACGGGCCTGAAGGCCCGCACTACCCCAACGAAGCGGGCTTCCCAATTTTGCACGCACGTGACACTTTTGGGTCATGCCGGCCTCCGGAAAGCCTTGGCCGTTCCTCACTTCTGTGTTGTAATTGGCTATTAACCTTTTTAGCCGCATTACTGTAGATATGCTTTTGCTGCCATTCTTAAGCATCTGGTCGCCGGGCCGAATCCAGTTGCAATTCGTGTCGAATGTTCCTCAGCGCCGGCTGGGCTATGGCCTTCTTGTGTTCGCCATCGCGCTGACCGTAAGCCTTCCGGCTATGGCTGTCACCCGTGCCGTGAGCCACACCAAGGTGCACCGCGGTCATGCCGTGCTGCGGACGGCAGCCTTCCTTCCCACACATCATGGTCACTACCAGGTAGGGCTGGGCCGCTGGACTCCTATGTTCCCCGGCTCCCACGACATGCTGGTGCGGGAGAACGAAGAACTGGATCGGCTGCAATTGCCGCGAATCGCCGACGAGTATGAGCTCACACGTTACGAGCTTGCCCAGGAACTGGTGCCCGTCTCCGAAACCGACGCTCTGAAATTCGCCCCCGATCTGGCCGAAAACCGGCATTATTGCCGTCCCTGGACGCGCGAATTCCTCCAGGACAGCAGCACCGCCTGCGCCGCTGGAACCGCTTCGCCGCGCCGGAATTCGGCGATACCGCTTCCACCCATCTGACCGGCGTCACCTTCGATATGTCTCGCCGCAATCTGAGCTACGAACAGTACGAGTGGATCCGTAGCTATCTGCTCCCGTTGCAGGCACAGGGCAT
>JBEKTC010000285.1:0-6351 GCA_049516475.1 Candidatus Korobacteraceae bacterium
GGAAGAGGAAATCTCCAAGGGCAACTTTCGCGAAGACCTTTTCTATCGCCTGAACGTGATTCCTTTCTATGTTCCGCCGCTGCGCGAGCGCAAGGAAGACATTCCGCTGCTGGCGCGCTATTTTCTGAAGGAGTTTTCGCAGACCTACAGACAGCGCCCAAAAGAAATCTCCGACGACGCGCTCGACGCCCTCATACGCTATTCGTGGCCGGGCAATGTGCGCGAGCTGCGCAATCTGATCGAGCGCATCGTGATCATGAATCCTGCGGTCAGCAAACTGGAGCGCAAGCACCTGCCGACCATGGTCTATCGCGAGAGCGGACGCCGCACCATGGGCGATTTCTCCAGCCTGCACCAGGCACGCGCGGCTTATGAGCGCGACTACATCCTGAAGAAGCTGGACGAGAACCACGGCAGCGTGAGCCGCACCGCCGAAGTGCTGGGCCTGGAGCGCAGCCACATGTATCGCAAGATGAAGGCGCTGGGGATTACGGTGAAGGAATAGGGGCTAGGGGTCAGTGGCTAGGGACTGGTCAGGGTGATGCGGGCGGGAATTAGTTCCGGGTCGAGCGCCCGCAGAGCTGCCGCATGGCTCCGCTGGCGCAACTCGACAGGCGAAGTGCTCTTGTGAAACTCGTCCAGCAGAGTGGTCTGGACCTTCTCAAGTTTTCCCTTATTCCATTGCTTGTCTTCGTCGGTTAGCACACGCCAAATAATAGGGCAAAGGCAGCTAACATCAGGCGGCTAAGCTGGTCGCTCGGCTGCGCGGCTGGTTTGATTGGTTTTCGAGCAATCTATCCCGCCGCAAGATTTTTCCGCCGGTTGCCGCTCAGTCATTTGAGCCGGGCTAATCGGGTTAGGGGTTGACCGTACGGAGCGTGGTTGCAGACGACATAGTCACGGAAGTGATTTCCGAGCCGATTAGGTACTGCCCGAAATTATGTGCTTTGTTGGAATCGCTCACGTCATAAGTGTTGGTATAGCCATTGAAGGCCACCTCGAACAGGTACGTCCCCGGGCCGCGCGTAACTGAGGTCGAACCAATCGCGGCAAAGAAGGAAGCCCCATCGCTAATTGTCTTGGTTGTCGTATCCAGCGCGTAAACATTATTGCTGGTGTACCCCGCGTCGTAGGTGCCTATGAAATAGACGCCGACGGCAGGGTCGGGGTGAAAGGATGCTCCCAGTAAGGCGTCGTGTTGGCCGAATCCCGTGATGAACTGGGTGACGGTGCAAGCCGGGGGCGGTGCGATCACGGCAATCTGCATCGCCTCGTAGGATGCGGCCCAGACTTCGTTTCCGTCGGGGCGATACAGCGCTTCGAGGCGATTAAGCTGTTGCCCGTTGTTGACGAGCGTTACATCACAGAGATGGGCTCCCGTGATCGGATCCATAAACGTAACGATGTTGCTATATCCGCTTATGGCCACTTCTGCCGCATTGGTGGGATTAAAGTCGACGTTGGTGATGGCCGTGTTGGTTGGGATCGGAATCGGGGTTGGGTTGCCGGGAAGAATGCAGGGGCTGGCCGCCGAGCGTGGCGCTGCAAGATTCAAGGGATAGCTCAAGAGCTCGTTAAGCCCACTCCCGAAGGCGGGGTTATTACCTATGACCATGAGCGCGAATGAGCCGGAGGTCGCGACGCGAATGCCCTGATACAAACCGCTAGGTGTGCTTGGCCTGGCGGAGCCGCAGAGCGGGAAGGTCCCTCCGTTGATGCGGAAAGCGCGCAGCTCAGTGGAGGTCAGCAGGAAAAAAATCCCAGGCTGTCCCGGAGCCTGTACGGCATCAATCGTTCGCTGCCCACCCTGCGGGCTCCAAGACCCAGCTGGAATTGGAATGTTAGCCGGAACGGGAGGCGGACCCGGGAGACCGTTCAAGTCGTACCAGACTATGTTCGGGAAACCGACGGCGCCATCCGGGTCAACGTACATCTGCCAATACAACTGGGGCAGGGTTTGGGCCACCATCGAAATGGAGCACAACAAGAAGGCGAGGCAAACGAGTGAAAGACGCAAGTAGCGAGACATGGCGCACTCCTGAAGCGAAGAGTTGCTGTTACTTGGCCCAGGAACAATTGCTCGATCCGCAAGGCGCCGAAACGATGGAAAGGGAATAGCATCCACCCATCCAGAATTTCCGTTTTAGCTGCCAATAGTCCGACACTATATACCCTTCGACACACTCCAGCGCAGTATTCTTTCTTTGGCCTGAGACAAAACCCGTATGCCCCGCGGCAGAACACATCGGGTCTGGCCGAATCCCGATGTTCGAGAGCCCCGGCGCAAGAACGCCAACTCGATCAAAGCGGGGTCGAGCGCGGTACGGTACCCACAAAACAATTGCTGAGACGGACTCCAGTCGCTATCTTGGATGCTGCTCTGACTCGGAGGACGTGCAATGCCTGAAAGCGTCGGTGGTTCCAACATCGAAGTGGCGCATCACCTCAGCGAACGTCACGAAGGGCCGCAGTCTCGCGCCCACGAGATTCTGGAGATCGTGGAGGCCATCGTGCTCGCGGTGGTCGCCATTGCCACCGCGTGGAGCGGCTATCAGGCCGCGCTTTGGACCGGGCATCAAGCCGAGCTCTACGCCGTGGCCGACAAGCTGGGCGTCCAGGCCGCGAGCGCGACGGACGCAGCCAATGAGCAACGCCTATACATCGCCGGGACCGTGGTGGAATGGCTGAAGGCAGAATCCCACGGAGAAGAGAAGCTCGCCGAGTTGTTTGAGCGGCGGCTGCCGCCCGAGTTTCGTCCCGCATTCCAGGCCTGGAAGTTGACCGACCCGCTCCATAACCCCGACGCTCCCGCCGGCCCGCAGTTGATGCACGAATATCGCAGCGCCAAGAGCGAGGAGGCAGCCAAGCTCAATGAACAAGCGGGAAAAGTTTTCGAGCAGGGCAACGTCGCCCGGCGACACTCCGATGACTACGTGAAGGCAACCGTAATGCTGGCGACGGTGCTGCTGTTGACGGCCATCAGCCAGCGCTTCAAGACGCACGGCGTGCGGGTTGGATTGGCGGTGACGTCTGCGCTGCTGCTGTGCTTGCCGATTTACCGCATCCTCACGCTGCCGCGGGCGTAGAGCCTCGCCGACTAAAGTCGGCTCGTGAAGACCAAAATAAAGTGGCTCAACGGCGCGCCCATTCGGCAAGCTCAGGGGATGGCTAAAGCTGCGCCCCTTCCGGGCTGCGGCCGCCTGCCGTTTCATCCGCGGCTTTCCCAATTTGGGATGGAAGACCCAACAATCTGAAGTTGTCATTGACGAAGCACCTGGGCGAGGCCAAGATCAAGGTAACTACAGGATAGTTACCCTGATGCGTATTCTTGTCGTGGAAGACGACGCGCCCCTGGCCACCTTCGTCCGCAAGGGCCTGGAGGCCGAGCATTATGCGGTCGATGTTGCCGGCGATGGCGAGCAGGCCCGGCAGATGGCACTGGAAAGCGACTACGACCTCGTGGTCCTGGACCTGAACCTGCCCAAGCTCGACGGCATCGGTGTGCTGAACAGCGTTCGTCCCAAGAAGCCTTCGCTGCCGGTGTTGGTGCTGACCGCGCGCAGCCGCATCGAGGACCGGGTGCAGTCGCTGGACACCGGCGCCGACGATTGCCTCACCAAGCCATTCTCTTTCACTGAACTCTCGGCGCGGGTGCGGGCGCTGCTGCGGCGAGGGCCGCGAACCGTGGAAGCCGTGTTGCGTGTTGCCGACCTCGAACTCGATCGCGTGGCCCGCAAGGTGGAGCGCGGCGGCAAACGAATTGAACTCACGTCGAAAGAGTTTGCCCTGCTCGAATACCTGATGCGCAACGCCGGACGCAGAGTCACCCGCGCCATGATCATCGAGCACGTGTGGAACCTGTCGTTCGACACCAGCACCAACATCGTGGACGTTTACATCAATTACAACGGCACCTATGTTTTTGGCGGAACGGAGACCACGAAGCCTCCTTATGTGCTGGACAACTCCGCTCCCGGCGGGGTCTCGTATCAAGGCAATGGCGATGTGAACTCCGTCGAGGTGGCGCAGGGAGAATCCGTGGCCGTGAACCAGCCCGGCAGCCAGTTGTTTTCCTCCCAGGACGCCAACGTCTTCGTGGCGCTGGACAATCTGACTACGGCGCTGGAATCCAACAGCTCCACCGACGACATTGGTGACGCGGTAACGGAGTTGCGTAGCGCCTACGATCAGCTCACTTCGGCGCGCACCTTCTACGGCAGCACCGTCGACCAGATCGTCGGGACACAGGTTTTTCTCGACAGTGAGAGCGTTCAGCTCGCCTCGCAGCAGAACAGCACGGTCGGTATCGATATGGACGTCGCAGTTACCGACCTCACCAATGCCGAAGAGTCGCGCGCTGCCACGGTGCAGGCCGCCTCCAGCATGAATGGCACCAGCTTGATGGATTACCTGGCGAACATGGAGCGCTAGATGAATCTGCACTTAGCACTTGGCAGTTGGCAGTTAGCAAAAGCGCGACAGGAGAATTGCCGTTAAGGACCTTGACGCGGGATTTGTGTGCTGAAGCTCGGGCGCTAAACTAAATGCTAAATGCTAAGTGCTAAGTGCTAAGTGCTAAGTGCTAAGTGCTAAGTGCTAAGTGCTAATGCATTAACCTGACCGGCTGCGACGCAGGAATGATACCCTGTTGCGATCATGACCGCCGACGAAGTCATACAACTGATGCAACTCAAACCGCTCTCCATCGAGGGCGGCTTCTTTCGCGAGACTTATCGCTCGCGCTGGGTAGTCTCCTCCGAATACTTGCCCGACGGATTCCGCGGCTCGCGCTCCATCGGTACCGCGATCTACTACATGATCACTCCGGAAACCTTTTCCGCGCTGCACCGCCTGCCGGGCACGGAGGTTTTTCATTTCTATCTGGGAGATCCGGTTGTCATGCTGCAGCTGCTGCCCGATGGCAGTTCGCAGACGATAACCCTGGGTCCCGATCTCTTAAATGGTCAGCAGCCGCAAGTTGTGGTGCGCGGACAGGTATGGCAGGGAAGCCGTCTGGCGCCGGGCGGAAAATGGGCGCTGTTGGGAACAACCATGTCTCCGGGCTTCGACTACGCCGACTACGAAAACGCCGGTCGCGAGCAGTTGATCGCGCAGTATCCCGGCGCGGCGGCGAAGATCAGGGAATATACGAGGTAGGGACGCGGTGTGCCCCTCGCCAGCACTTAGCACTTAGCAGTTGGCAGTTAGCAAAAGCTCGATAGAAAATTGTCCGCTAAGAATCTTGACGCGAAATTTGCGCCGAAGCTCGAGCACCAAACTAAATGCCAAGTGCTAAGTGCTAAATGCGGGCGAACAAAAGCGGCTCCCGGAAGAGCCGCTCGGAGTAGAAGTTTAGGTACGCGAACTACTGCTTCAACGTGCGGATGTATCCGACAAGGTCTTTGATCTGGGCATCGGTCAGCTTGCCCTTGAAGCCCGTCATCTTGCCTTTGCCGTTGTTGATGGCGGCTGTCAGGTCGGCATCTGACATTCCCTGTACGGCAGCGCCGCCCAGCGGCGTCAGGTTCATAGATTTCGCCATGCCGGCGCTGGGAACTCCACCCGGACCATGACACATCTGGCACTTCGCCTTATATGTATCGGCACCCGCCTGTGCTGCCGCCATTGGAGGCAAGGCCAGGGCAAGCACTAGACTGAACAAAGCAATTCGTACTAACCATCTCGTTGTCATTCGTTTCCTCTCCTTCAGCATGTCCCTTTGAGGGGGATTAGGGTAGAACAAAAGCGCCGCTATTGACGGCGAAGCTAATCTACTCCTTGGAACGAGCGTTCACCAAGTACTTTTGCAGCCTTCGGCTCGGCAAAAGTCCGCCCGCCGCGAATTCCACCGAGCAGGTTCCGAACAACCACCTACGTGCGAAAAGCCACTCTGACAGGGTGATAAGCCGCTAAACCTGGTTTTTCGCACCGCTTCGGTCTGTTCGGCGATGAACCTAACATGCTGCTGTGGAATAACTTAGCCGCTGCACTGGGAGCCCGCGCGCTTTGGCATCTCCTGTGCCTTTACTTCTGGTGAGACTGGGCAGGCATGAGAGGTACCGTGGAACCGACGCTAGCAGTAATTGGACTCAACTTTCGCACTTCCCCCGTCGCCGTCCGCGAGCGTTTCTGGATAAGTCCAGCCCGCCGCACTGAAACCCTGCTGCAACTGGTTCGTTCGGAGGGGGTCGAGGAGATCATCGTTCTGGCCACCTGCAACCGCACGGAATTTATCGTCTGGGCCAGCGACGTGCCCACCGCAGCCAATTCCATACTGCGGTTCCTTACCCAGGAATATCAACTGAAGCTCTGCGAGTGGTCGCATTTCTACCGTCTGATGGACGACGTAGC
>JBEKTC010000286.1:0-6332 GCA_049516475.1 Candidatus Korobacteraceae bacterium
CCTTCCGCGGTGACGTGGGTTTGACGTAAGGTTTCTTGTCCTCCCGCTTCGACCTAGCATCGACGGCGCCTTTCACCACTTCGAAAGACTTAGCGGTCTGGGCGCCAGGTTTCTCCGCCCTGTTCCCCGCCGAGGATGGGACATCAGGTTTCACCGCCTGCGGCACACTGACGGTCGTGCCGGCTCTGTGCACCATAACCTTGGCGCCAGTTCTCTCGTGCTTCTCCAATAAGGGCTTTGTAGTTTCGGGTTTAGCTACCTTGTTCAGCGCCGAAGGCGTGGTACTGGGTTGAACCGCCCTCTTCAGTGCTGTTGGTGTAGGGGTTTTGTTTTCCATTTCTCTTCCTCCAACAGTGGCTGTGGCACACGGTTTAGCGACCTTGTTCAACACTGTAGGTGCGGTACCGGGTTGAACTGCCCTCTTCAGGGACAGTGGTGTCGAGGTTTTGTTTTCCATCTCTATTCCTCCGACAGCGGCACGGGCTGCTTGTTTTTACGATCTAACCTCATAACCACCCTTTTGCCGGCACTCTGGGCCCAAACGCCGCCAAATCCTCCGGCAGAACGGTATAGGGGAAACCAGCGCAGGGAAGGCTGGTTCTGGAGCAGCGAGGAATGCGGGAACCGCTTCAAAGTAGCGCTAGGTCGCGCGAAGAGACAGGAAAGGGCGGTCTCACTAACCTGGGCAACATGTACTCGAGTTTTGTCCGCCGCGGTGTGAAGGCCGCTTGTTTCCACACGATGGCTCTAAACCGTGCTTACCTGTCACTGAAAAGTATGCAGTTCGGCGAGCCTACTGAAGTCCGGCTTGTTGGCAGTGATTACGAATGCAGCAGGAAGCCTTCCAGCCGACGATCGGCAGGATCGCGTTGCAACGTCTAATTTTTCTCGCTTAACGTCCGGACATCCCCGCTACATGCTGCGGCGACGCTTTTGGAAGTAGAACGCTTTACCCTCCGGCCCATTGCGGTGACATCATTTTGCAGCGAAGGCCATGGTGGAAGATGCAGGAATCATATTCCATCTCCGCCCGTGACAATCCAGTCGAGGCTGCGGCCAGAATAAGACTTCAGTTTCAGCAGCAACTCCAGCGTGGGCGCACTCAGCCCCTTCTCATACTTACTTAGCTGAGTCTGGCCAATCCCCAGCATTTTTCCAAATTCCCGCTGCGTGTGGTCAAAACCTCGAATCTCTCGGATTCGCCGTCCAATCGCTTTTAGGTCTGGGCCGGGATTTTTATTCTTATTGCTTGACATTTGATTCTTTATAGTGATATTTTATTATCTAAAGGAAATTCTTAACCTTAATGCTTAACTCTTTATCGCATGCGCTCAACCGCAGTGCAATTGTCGAACGATATTCATCGATGTCAAAGAGGTGCTCATGCCTGCTAAGGATCTCCATCACAACAAGCTTCAGCTAATACGCCACAACACTTCCCTAGTCAAGAAGCTTTACCCGAACATCAACCGCTCACGGCTCCAAGCCCTGAAAGAGCTGACCAAACAATTCAGCTTCTCTTTCGCGAGTGGAGATGTGATCCAGCTTGACAACAGCTGGTTCGTAACACACACCGGACTCGTTCGCCTGGCGCGTCGCAAGAGGTGCCGCGGTATCCATGTGGAGGCGGTCGATTCGCTATGCGATTCCGCAACCAGTCGCTTCGTCCTCAAGGCGACCGTGTATCCGTCCAAAGATTCGGCTGGTTTCGTCGGATACGGCGACGCCGACCCTTCCAATGTCTCTCTCCTGGTCCGCGGCGCCGAGATGCGGATCGCGGAAACCCGAGCAGTAAATCGCGCTCTGCGCAAGGCGTATGGCATCGGCATCTGCTCGGTCGAGGAGATCGGATCTAATCCCGGTCTGACCGCGCCGGCTCCTGATGCACAGAAGTTTCCGCCAAAGAATGCCAACGGAAATGGAAACGGCAACGGTTCCGGTCATAGGGTTCGCGACCGGCTGTGCCAGATCATCCGCCAACACAAACTCGATCCCGAACTGGTGAAAGCCTACGCCGTCGACTTCTGCGGCACGAAAGTCCTCAAAGACGCTACTCGTGAGCAGGTCGAATCTTTCGTCCAGCAGCTTGCCGAGGCGGCCAGGAAGGACCGTAGCGCCCTGGTGTGTCAGCTCAACAGCTACGCACCTCCAAGCCAGGAGGTGGCGGGATGAAACGTCATGTTCCTGGACTCTCCGATACTGCACGTGATTCTCACTCCGAGGTTCCCGACGGCGTATTTCTCGTCCGGCTCGACGGGGCGCAGCATCGCTGGCAATCTCAGAAGCGCTTTTATCTGCTCCGGCTCTCCGTTCTCGAGCCCAAACCATTTGCCGGGCGCTCGGTCGTCAGCCGTCTCTATTGCACCCCCAAGGCAATGTGGAAGCTGGGCTGGTTCCTGCGGGATTTCCTCTATGACCCCGAACTGTTGAGCCAGGACGAGGTCGACGAACGAGCCCTGCGCGGACTGGTCGGGGTCGTGAAGATCAGCCACACCGTGATCAATGGCATCTCGCTGGCGAACTTCGACGGCTTCGCCCCAGCCAGCCAGTGGGAAGAACTGTCCACTGCCATCTCCGTCTCGCCCGCAGCCAAGGGTAACAGCACGCAGAAGGAAAGAGCCTCATGATGAACTACAGTTACACCCAGATTTCCCAATACCTGACCTGCCCTCGCCGTTACCGCCATCGTTATCTCGATGGCTGGCAGGAAAAAGATGTTCGGGCCGCCATGCTTTTTGGCCGCTGCTTCGAGCAGGCGGTGGCGGCTTTATTCCGTCACGAAGATCCAGCGGCCGTGCTGTTCGAGCAGTGGGCGCCCTGTAAGAACCTCGAGCTGGCCTACTCAGGTAACGACACCTGGGATCACATGTTCCGGCAAGGCATTCAGTTGCTGGAGCGATTTACCCAGGACGGCCGCGTTCAGATTCACCAGCCGCACAGCCATCAACAGATCCGATTCACGCGCACGCTGAGTTCCGGCAACAGCTTTGTCGCCTTCGTCGATGCCGTTGGAGAGCTGGATGACACACCCTGTGTCCTGGAGTGGAAGACCGCCTCCGCCCGCTATCCCGAGGAGCCTGTCGGTTTAGCTGCACTTGATCCCCAACTGGTTTGCTATTCCTGGATGACCGGGATCAATGAAGTCGCTCAGGTCGTCTTCGTCCGCAAGCGCATGGTGGAAGTCCAGTACTTGAGGGCCACCATCACCGACCAACAGCGGCAGGAATTCGAAACCCTGGTCGACGACACGGTCCGCAGGATTGAGTCGGGACTCTTTCTGCCGCATAGCGGCATTCGCTTCCCCCAGAACCCGTGTACCACCTGTCCGTTCCTCGGGCTTTGTCTCGACCAGAGTGATCTGGTGGAGGCTGGGCTGATCCGCAAGCCGGGAGTCGATCTTGGTCTGTTTGACGAACTTGCTTACTAAGAATCCGCCTATGCCTCCCAAGCTGAATCGCCGCCGGGCCGAGTTGGTGTTGAGCAAGATCGATGCGATCTTGGCTTGGGAGGCACGGCACGAGAACGAGCGTGATACCAAGTTCGTGGAACTGGGCAAGTATCTCTGCGAAGTCCGGGCGGGCCAGTACTGGCGGCTGGAGAATCTGAAGTCGTTCGATGAGTTCCTAGAGCACCGGTTCCCGGAGTCCAGAAGGAAAGCCTACTACCTGATGTCGATCCACGAACAGCTTCCACCCCAGGTGAGGAAGGAGCTGAAAGCGGTGGGATGGACGAAGGGGCTGGAATTGGCCAAGCTAGCACGCAAACAGGGTCAGCGCTTCGAAAGTGCAACCTGGTTGCACAAGGCCAAACAGATGCCCAAGGCGGAGTTCCAGCGGGAGGTGGAAAAAGAGCTGACCGGCAAGGATAGTGAGCCGTCGGAGCTGATCTTTTTCAAGGTCTATAAGAGCCAGATCCCGGTCATCGAGCAGGCGATCGAGACCGCGGCCTTAATGCTTGGGTCGGACAAGTCTCGAGGTTACTGCCTGGAAATGATTTGTGCGGACTTCCTCGCGGGTGCCGCCATCGACGGCGGCAATCCTGAGATCCTGCTGCAGTCCATCTCGCGCTACTACCGGTTTCTGCCCGGAGAACAACAGGAGACTTTTCTGTCGGGGGTCAACCAGAAAGCTTCATGAAGATTATCCGCCCCAAGAGCCCGAGACTCAGACTCGATTCGCACAGCTACTGCGAACTACATCGGCGGGTGCTGGAGCGGGACAGCTGGCGGTGCCAGGCCTGCGGGAGCATGCAGCACCTGCAAGTACATCACCTCAAACTACGGAGCCAGTCGGGCGGCGACGAGGAAAAGAACCTGATCACGCTGTGCGCCGAATGCCACGCACGAATGCATCGACACTAAATGCTGCCACTCCTGTCTTAGCTTAGCTGGGCCGCCCTGGTCTGATTCCCCTGGGCTCGCCAAGCGAGTAGGCAACGGAAATGGCACTGCTTGATGGGTCGAACCAGTGTAATATACCAGAATGAACACACGTCTGACACTCGATAAGGCTGGCCGCATCGTCATTCCCAAGCCGCTGCGGCAAGAGCTCCATCTGGAGGCCGGGGACGCCTTGGAAATGGAGAGTGCCGGCGAGCAGATCACTCTGCGCCCGGTCCGGGGAACGGGGCCGCTCACAAAGGAGCACGGCGTTTGGGTATTTCACACCGGCCAGCCCCTGTCCGCCTCCGCCACTGATGAGATGCTGCAGCAGATCCGCGAAGAGCGCGACCTAGCTAACCTCGGCAAGGACGAATGAAAGCGTTCTTTGACACGTCGGTGCTGGTGCCCGTCTTTTACGGGGATCACATTCACCATCAGGCCAGTCTGCAGCTGTTCATCCAATTTGACAAATCAACCGGCTGCTGTGGAGCGCACAGCTTGGCTGAGGTGTTTTCCACGCTGACTCGGATGCCTGGCAAACATCGTATCAGCGGCGAACAATCCATGCTGTTCATCGGCAGCATAAGGGAGCGGCTGTCTATCGTCGCGCTGGACGGCGATGAATACGCCGAGGCGCTGGAAGCCTCGGCTGCTCGAGGCATCATCGGGGGCGGTATTTATGACGCTATACTTGCGCATTGCGCCATCAAAGCCCGTGCGGAAACGATCTATAGCTGGAATACTCGGCACTATCTGCCATGTGGGCCGGAAGTGACCCGACGTCTCCGGACCCCCTGAGGATTTCTGGCCGGGTCGGTTCTCGGCAAATATCTCGCGCGAACATCTGCCACCCCCAGGTGAGGAAAGAATTTGAAGCAGGTGGATGGGCCAGGGGCCTAGAGTTGGCCAAGCTGACGCGCCAGCAGGGGCAGCGCTTCGAAAGTGCAACCTGGCTGCACAAAGCCCGGCAGATGCCCAAGGCGCAGTTCCAGCTGGAAGTGGAGAAAGAGCTGACGGGCAAGGACAGCGAGCCTTCAGAGCTGATCTATTTCAAGGTCTATAAGAGCCAGATCCCGGTCATCGAACAGGCGATTGAGACCGCGGCATTGATGCTGGGATCCGACAAGTCTCGCGGCTACTGCCTGGAGATGATCTGTGCGGACTTCCTCGCCGGGGCCGCGATCGACGGTGGCAATCCGGAGATACTGCTGCAATCCATCTCACGTTACTACAATTTCCTGCCCAGTCCTCAACAGGAGGTGTTTCGATCTGAGGTCGCAGCGCAGGGCTCATGAAGAAGATCCCCACCAAGAACCCGCGACTGAGGCTCGATTCGCAAAGCTACAGCGAACTACATCGGCAGGTGCTGGAACGCGACGGCTGGCGGTGCCAGTTCTGCGGGAGCATGCAAAACCTGCAGGTCCACCACCTCAAATTCCGCAGCCAGTCAGGTGACGATGTGGAACAGAACCTGATCACGCTGTGTGCCTAATGCCACGAACAGATGCATCGAAAAGCCAACTGCTGGAAGGCCCGACTGCCGTGACTCATCTTTCTGTGTAAGTGTTGGAATTCAGTTGCAGTAATGTGTGAGATTACCTTGCAGCGATCTGAATTATCTTGCAGTGAATCGGCAGGTAAGCCACCTGGTTCGGGACCAGGGGGTCGGAGGTTCAAATCCTCTCTCCCCGACCAATATCTTAAATAACTTGAACGCTGTTTCTGGTTTTCCCGTCACATCGCTGTAGACGATTTTGTAGACGGTCAGGTTTTCTGGAAATCCCATCGTTGAATTCATGATGCGACCGTGCAGGTAGAACTGCGTACTTTTGAGGACGAGCGCTATAGTGAGATTAATGCCCAGACAAAAGCACATCGTCGAAAAGGTCTTGGAGAATCGATCGTTTGATCGCCGTCATTGCTTTCTTTGCGGTGTGTGGTTGAATACAAA
>JBEKTC010000287.1:0-6321 GCA_049516475.1 Candidatus Korobacteraceae bacterium
CCGTCAATAGCCAGCATACATAAACGGACCAGGCCCGTTCTGCGGAAGGTGATGGATAAGAAGCAAGACGGCAAGTGACGCGAACAGGTAAATCGGTGCGATCCAAACCCATCGATCGTGCGCCAGTACTGAGATGAGCTCCGAGCGCGCGATTGCCTTGCCAGAAGAATACCTGTCCAAAGCGTAGGTTACGAGCAGGACGAGGGCGTACACGGTCATCACCGCGCCGACTAGGAGATAAAGACTGGAAGGAAGAAAGTGATCCACGTAGCTCCCGGGAGCCAGGACCGCCTGGAACATCTGAAGCGCCTCGTAAGGCGAATTGGCACGGAAAAAGATCCACCCTAACGAAATAAGAGCAGTACTGATAAACCAGGAAAATGCCGGACCCCATGCCGTCTTTCGCGTAAGAAGCTTGAAATGCCGGCGAATCGCCTGAACTCGACGATGTCCTATGAGAAGCAGTCCGTGATAGCAGCCAAATAACAGGTAAAGCAGCGTACCTTTATGCCATACGCCGAAGATAACCATCGAGATCAGCAATGACAATTCGAACCACCATTGCTCAGGACGCTGCATCGCGAGAGGCGTGAACACATAATCGCGAATCCAGAATGACAGTGACATATGCCAACGAGTCCAGAACATCGATGGCGTCGTGGAAGTAAACGGCCGCGCGAAATTTTCCGGCACCGTAAAGCCCAAAATCCGGGCAACACCGATCGCAATGTGCGAATAACCAGCGAAATCCATGAAGAGTTGCAGGCCGTAGCCAACAGCCAGGCACCAGACATCCGGACCGCTCCAACCAGTCATCTGGTCGAAACCAGCATTGATCCCATTTCCGCTGGCGAATCCTCTTCCCAGCAATTGCCCGAACTGCATCATCAACACCCCGGTCGCGACTCGGGAAAGCCCACCCCAAATCTCCTTTCGCGAAGACGCCTTGGCCGAGCGGAATTGCGGAAGCATGTCAGGCATGCGGCAGATTGGCCCTGAGATGACGGTGGGAAAGAACGCCATGTACAAGGCGAATTCCAGCAACGAAGGATCCAGATCCTCCCCGCCGTACAAGTCAAATAGGTAACTCATCGCCTGGAAGGTCCAGAATGAAAGACCTAGGGGCAATGCAACCCGCGAGAACGACTGGAGCCACGCAATCGACGAGGAATGAGCAATTTCCGGAACATACTTGAAGGTACTTAATAGGGCGACATTCAGAGCAATACCGGTCCAGAGTGCCAGCGGAGATCGCGTGCGTCGCAGACGTTGCCCGATCAGGAAGTTGATTAGCGTGGAGGCCAGGAGCACAATGGCAAACCACCATCCCCAGGTGACATACAGGACATAACTTAGCGCAAGGAGCAGCACTTGGCGTGCGCCTCGAGAGCGAAGCCGTGTCAGCCCAACCACGACAATGACAATGGCAAGTCCGTAAAGAAATGCTCGAAACAGCATTCAGCTTAGTCCTTGTGATTGAGCTGTTCGTCGTTACTCACTGGCAAAAGTGTACTTCTCCGGGAGTGACCGTACTCGCTACCTGCCGCAGGATCTGGTGGGCCGCGGCAACGGGTTCTTCCGCTTCAAACCAGCCCAAGGGAGTATTTGACATGTCGGTCCTGAGCTTGCCCGGGCGAGCAATGCAGAAAGTCACCTTGGGATGTGCTGCAGCGGCGGTACGAAGCAGTCCTTCGGAGGCTGCTTTCAACGCAACATAGTGTGGCCAGTTCTTCGGTGGCTCCTCTACAAATATCGAGGAAATCAGCAGAACCCTTCCCTGGGCCACCGACAGGAGTGGAAGGAAGCTGCTCAGCGGCGCGCTCACCAGAGCAAAGCCACGCTGCAGAAACGCCAGCATTCGGTCGTGCGTAGCCTCTTCAATGCGCAATGGCCGCACTGCCGGCGCGGCATTGCAGATTAGGATGTCCAGCCCACCGAATCTTTCGAGAATGCGCCCCTTCAGGCCCACACACCATTCCAGGCTGGACGCATCTCCTTGCTCTGCGATCAGCTGTCCGGGAAGATCGCGACTGGCCGCTTGCAGTTCTTGCATATCGTCGCAGCTCTGCGCGTAGGCGCCCACCACGTTACACCCTTCCGCAACCAGTTCCAGAGCCAGTGCTGCCCCCAGGCCACGGCTTGCGCCTATCACTAATGCGGTCTTGCCGGCGAATTGGGAGCTGCCTTCTCGGCGCAGGGCGTATGTGTTCTGGTTGCGGGGCGAGCGGGCAACCGCCGAAATTTCTCCATGGGCATACGTGCCAGATCTTCCAGAAATCGCAAATCGAGTTTCCACCAATTGATAGCGCTCGTCATAGGAGTCGACCGTTACCTCGAAATCGGACGGAAGATCAGGATTACCCTCGAGTTCAGCGGTCATAGCGGTGAAGATTGCGTTTTCACCCGGCAATTCCATACCCACGAGATAGCTACTGCACATCGCCAGCAGTAGACAAGCGTCACCCCACACTTGGCGATCAATTCCGAGAGCACCCAACAAGTCCAGATAGGCCTGACGGGGTGGAGCGTAGCGTCCGCCGAACGACAGGGCCGGCCGAAGTTCGGAAAGTTGCGTACTCCGAGAGACCTGACGGGGCGCAGTACCTTCTTCACTAAGTTCCGCGAATTGCGGTGTGCCGTCGCTAAAGCGCAATCGCAAGCTCATGCAGGTGACGCTGCCATCCATCAAAGCCGCGGCGATCTCCCTCTCGGTCTGGCGCTGAACCACGAGAGAGTAATCCACTTCAAGAAAAAGTGCCGAGTCAAACTCCACCCGCACGCTGGAAACAACCTTTCCGGAAGGCGGCGTGAGCTGGGCCAAGCACGCCGAAAAACCCAGCATGCCGTAGACGACACGTTGGCCAAAAGGGGTTGTGTGGGCGTATTTACTGGACAAGTGGAGGGGATGGAAGTCCAGCGATGCGGCGGCAAACAGCTGCAGGTGCTTTTCCTCAAACCGCATCTTGAATTATCGACCCTGTCGCAGATATGTGAACGACAACAGCAGTACTTGCCAACCTAAGTTATGCGTTGGCCACTTCCGTTAGCGCGAATCCCGACCGACGCACGATGGCTGGGGAGCCCTCAATCCGCGTAGTGTGGACATCGAGTTCCCAGACTGTCGTGCCGTCGGCAGCGGCTTCAAGGGGCTGAAATCCTAGCTTCTCATAATGCTGTGCCACTAGCTGATTGCGCTCGGTTGGAATGTACCTACCGATCAGCTTGCAGATGCCAGTGCGCTTGGCATGATTCACGATTTCCTGTAGTACCGTATCCTCCACGCGCCTGCCAATCACCCTGCAGCTCATCAACCAGGTATCGATCTCCCACAAATCGGAGCTGCGCTTGCGACAAATCACCACGCTGATCATCCCGTTATCGCCGAAAACGTCAGCCAGGCGAACCTGCAACGTGAAACAGTCCGGATCTGCCGCAGCCGCTGCAACCTCCGGTTCGGTGTAACGTTTTGTCGTCAAGTTGAATTGATTCGATTTGTTGATCAATTGCGTGATCCGAGCCCGCCCCATCTCGTCAAACGGCTGGAAGGTGATCACCATCTTCAACGAAGCCAGGTATCCCTCAATATCAGCGAATTGTTTTTGCAGCGTAACTCGGTGCGCATTGTCCTGGTAATAGTCAGCGCGCTTCAGGTCCTCGCGAGAAAAAATTACAGCCTCGAAATACCCGGCAGCGCTCAAGACTCGAGTGTAGAACGCCGGATCTTCTGGTAACTCCGGCACGGCCACCCGTGGCAGCAGCTCTCTCACCAGTCCGCGCTCGGCGGGATTGTCGTCGAGCAACACCATGGCATCGAGCGGGAGCCCAAGCTCATCCGCAATTGCCTGGATGTTGCTTACCTTGTCGCTCCAGTTCGCCTGAAAGATGGCGAAATGTTCTTCGCGCAGCAGCATCTCCGGGTGTTTGCGAAACGGCAAACGCGCAATCTCGTCGTTGTTCTTTGACGATACGGCAAGCACGACGCCGCGCTGCCGCAGTTCGAGCAGATAACGTTGCAAACCGAGGTAAGCCTCGCCGGTGGCATCTCCCTGCGCCAGCTGAATGGCTTCCAGGCCATCGTCGCCGATGACACCGCCCCATAACGTATTGTCCAGGTCGGTGATGAGGCAGCGCCGGCTCTTGCCGCGCAACGCGGCGATGATGCGGGCGACGTGGTCCCCATAGAGCGGCAGATAAGTGCTGGAGAACGCGAGCTTCGCCAGATTCCATTGATCTGGCGAATGCCATTCGGCGAGCCCGACAGTGGCGGCCAATCCCGCAACGTCGAATAGCACATCCTGGCTGCCAGCGACACTCAGCGCGATTCCTCGGTTGAGTTCGTGGATGAACGCGCGCGGGGTTCCTGGAACCACTTCGTCCAGACTGCCGAATAACGTCTCGGCTGGAGGAGCGAGGTTTTGCACGATGCAGGTGGTCCGGTTAGTAACGCTAATGGCGGACCGAATCGTCTGCAGTTGTGCCAATGCAACTTCCAGGTTTGCTTTGGCAGCGTCGGCGTCTCCGATTGTGGAAGCCAGAAGATACCCGCGATAATCGACCGCAATCAGCACCGCATCCAACTGCTCGCGATTGATCTCTGAATCCGGCAACAGGGCCGCCTGCGCAACCTGCCCGTACGCGGAAGTAAAACATTCGAGCGCGATACCGTGGCGCGCCGCACTAGCGATCAAGGCGGGAACAATGAAGTCGGTGGTCGCATTGCTCAGAATCCCCAGGCGAAAGGGAACGAGCGGCGACAGCGATTTTCCTGCGTGCCGAGCGCCGGTGATCAGCGCAGACAAACGGTGCAGGTCGTTCTCGTCCAATGCGTAGACGGCGAGCGCCTGCAACCCCGACCCTGGCGCCGGATCTGCTTCGAGCGCGCGACAGCGCGCAACAAAGTCCGCTGGAGGCCGAGGCAGCCACGACAGCGACTGGTAGAGACGGGTACCCGCCACGTCAAAGCCAGAATTCACGCTTGTACTCCAACCTTGTCTTGTATCAGTTTTGCCAATTGGCCGACATTTCTGAGCTTATTGACCTCGTAGGCGGAGAACTTGATGCCAAAGGCGCGCTCAATGGTGAGCATTAAGCGCACATGCCGCAGGCTGTCCCACCCATCCACGTCGCTAGCGGTGAGCTCGGGGGTGATCACCATCTCATCGTTGTCAAAAACATTGCGAAACAAGTCGTTTAGCCTGCTATAGACCTCGGTGCTCTCCATCAGCCCCCCGGCGGAAACCCAACATCCCGCATGTAAAATCTACCACGACGTTGCCCGTGGGGTGAACACCGGATGTGCTCCGTCACGCGCAGGATTCCGCGCGCAAAGCTCCTGCCATCTTGATCGCACTGAGGGATGCAATTTGAGCGCCGCGGGTGCCCGATACGGTGAGGTTTAACGCAAGGGACTGCTCGCATCATGGTGCACCAGGAACTCGGTGCGCCAGTGTTTTGATTCGGTTTCGGTGCGTGCTATGCTTCCGTGAGTCATCACGATAGCGCCCTTGAGTGCAACTCCAACCAAGCCGTTACCAGCCATCGCAGACGCGTCGGATTCACAACGCCAACTCCGCATCAGGCTCGCGCTATTTCTGGCATCGCTCGCCCTCGGTGCATCGATGTTCGTGGCCTTCGACTACTACTACACCCAGGCGATTCTTGGCTCCGCCGCTGCCGCCAATCGGAACGGCCTTTGTTTCAGCCGCGATCCCGTGCGCGCATTCGCCTTTGCACCTGATTGCTCCTGCATTCGCCGCTGGCTGGGAAATTCTTACGACTTCAAGACCAACAGCCTCGGATTTCGCGACGAACGCATTCGGGAGGTGCCAGCGACAGACCCTCGCCCCCGCATTCTCATCCTGGGTGACTCCGCACCGGAGGGAATGACCAGTTGGCACGACAGCTTTATCGGCCGCGTCGCCAGCGGGTTTCCGCAGTACGACTTCCTGAATGGAAGCGTCGAAGGCTATTCGCCCTCCAATTATCTCAACACAGAGCGGATGGTGGTTCATGACGGCATCGACTTTGATGAAGTCATTGTCTTCATCGATATCTCCGACGCGCAGGATGAGGCAGCGTTTTTCCACGACAAAGATTCGTCAGGAGCGGTGAGTTTGCCCAGTCGGAAGGTGTCACGGAGCAGCACCTACTCCAATGTGCGTCTGTGGATCGACAACAATCTGCTCCTCACCAATGATGCCTTCCAATTTTTCGAGAAGGCGCTCGTCGGCCTGGGGTGGTATCACCTCGACTTAGGACACGGCGGCAACGAGTTCGACCTGGAGCGCTCCGCATGGACGTATCGGAAGGTTTCTGATGCTG
>JBEKTC010000288.1:0-6271 GCA_049516475.1 Candidatus Korobacteraceae bacterium
CGGACAAGGTGCAGCAAGTATGCGAAGCGGCTGCCCAGGGAGAGGTTTGTTGCGCAGCCAATTTGAACTCGCCGGACCAGACCGTGATCTCCGGCAACAAGGCCGCGGTGGAGCGCGCCACCGAGTTGGCCAAAAAGAGCGGGGCAAAGCGAGCCATCATGCTGCCCGTGAGCGCGCCGTTCCATTGTCCCCTGATGCAGCCCGCGCAAGATCGCCTGGCAGCGGAGCTGGCGGCACTGACCTTCCATGCACCAGAAATTCCGCTGATGTGCAATGTGGATGCGGTGCTGATCACGACCGCTGAGCAGGCCAGGGATGCGCTTATTCGCCAAGTGACGGGCGCGGTGCGGTGGGAAAAGGCGATGCGCGGGCTGATTGCGCTGAGCGCGCAGAGCTTCGTCGAAGCCGGTCCGGGAAAAGTGCTCTGCGGGCTGATGAAACAGATTGATCGCTCGCGCAACTGCTTTAATGCAGAAGACGAATCGTCATTGCAGAAGACCGTGACCCACTTCAGTTCCGCGTCGCCCAAACCGGATTAGTTCGAAAGCTTTGGGAAACCCCGATCAAATCAAAGCAAGTCCCTCAGCGGCTAAGCCGCATTGATATTGCGGCATTTTCGGACGGCGTGAAGGCCGTCCCCTTCGAGGAACCGAGTTAATCAGAGCTTCTTAGCGCTAGCTCCTCATCGCCTGCTTGCGCCCATCAGAGCGCGGCCACTCGCCTCTGCACTAGCAGGAAATACAGCGCCATCAGGATCAGCAGGAGTCCATTCAGACTCAGGATAATGGGCGCGGTAAACATCGGAACCAGCCATCCCGACAGCAGGTTTCCCATGGGCATACCACCGCGAAAGGCGCAGTTGTATACGCTCATCACGCGTCCGCGCATTTCGTTGGTAGTAATCAACTGCACCAGGGAAGTCACGGTGGCGAAGACGGCCATCATGGAAGCGCCCACGATCACCAGCATGGTATAGCTCAGCGGCAATGATTTCGAAAGGGAGAACACGGCAATCGCAGCGCCCAGGCAGATGAGCCCGGTTATGGCAAATCGCCCCTTGTGGCGAATGTTGCCCAAACTCGCCACCATCAGCGAGCCGCAGATGGAGCCGATGCCCATCAGCGAAAGCAGGTTGCCGTAGGTTGCCGGACCGCGATGGAAGATGTCTTTGACGAAGACGGGAATGTAGGTGCGCATGGGCATGGCCAGCGCGGTCATGCAGAACGCCAGTACGATCAGCGCCTCCATCGACGGCTGCTTGCGGACGAACTTGATGCCCTGCTTCAGGCTGGTGAGCATCGACTCGGTAGTGCTCGCTGGTAGAAACCGGGACCTGATCATGAGAAGCGTAATAATGGGTGCCAGGAAAGAAAGCGTGTTCAGGCCGAAGCACCACTTCTCGCCCAACTTCGCCAAAGCCTGGCCGGCGAGCGCTGGTCCGATGGTTACCGCCAAGTTGAACTGGATGGAATTCAGCGCAATGGCGTTGGGCATGTCCTCGCGGTCGACCAGGGTCGGAATCAGCGCCGAATATGCCGGTCCGCCAAACGCCTGCGCGAAACCGGATACGAAGGACAGGCAGAGAATATGCCAGACGTGAACCAGGCCAGTCGCAACCAGAACCGTGAGGATCGCCGCACTGGTCATCTGGAGGTACTGCGAGGCCAGAAGAACTTTGCGCCGTTCGATGCGGTCGGCCACCACGCCGCCAATCAGGGTGAACAGGAAGATGGGGATGCCGCCCAGGAACTGATCGAACGCGAGCAGGAATGCCGAGTGGCTGAGGCGGTAGATGAGCCACCCCTGCGCCACGATCTGCATCCAGGTGCCGATGCTAGAGGTACAGGCACCGAACCACATCAGGCGAAAATCACGATAATGAAATGCCTTGAATATCTTGCGAAAGGTCGAGGCCTGCATGTGCTCCGTCTGTTTTTATAGCTCGCCCTATATCTTCGCATAAGGGATGCCGATCTGGCGGATGCTATACTCGGCGGCTTGTGCTGTGAGGAATTGTCTTCCGCTTTACACTGGAGATGGTGATTGTCGTCGATGATACCGGCCAAGAAACCCGATTGGAGTAAGCGCATCCAGCGCGCTATCTATCTCGCCGGGCGGCATCCAGGCGCCGCCGAGGTCCTGAACTTCTACCGGCGAATTCTGGAATTTCAGAAGGATGTCTACGACCGCGCTGCATCACGACCGGCACCTGCTCCCGACGGCCCGTTTCGCGAACGGCTAGATGTGGACGCCGCGATGCAACAGTTGCCAGCGCTGCTTTCGCTTGTCCAGACGAATGGTCCGTCCAAGCTGGCGCAGGAGGCCGCAGACTTTGGCCGGGAGTCGGAGAAGCAATGCCGTCAGGCTCTCGCCGATTTCCTGAGGGCTGGCGACGCGGATGACGCGGCACCTTATGCGTTTTTCGCGCGCGTTCTTTTCCAGCCGATCGCTGAACATCTCGCCGCGGCTCCGGCAGCAACCTTGGCAGGATTTTCCGGCATGGTGTGTCCGGTGTGCGACGCGAAGCCTCAGGCCGCAGTTCTTCATCCTGAAGGCGACGGAGGCAAGCGCTTTCTGGTGTGCTCGTTCTGCGCGACGGAGTGGGAGTTCCGTCGGGTCCTGTGTCCCGTTTGCGGAGAGGAAGACCACACAAAGCTTCCCCGCTACACGGCGGAAGGTATCTCCGCGGTGCGGGTTGAGGCTTGCGAAACATGTCGCTTTTATCTGAAGAGCGTTGACCTGACCGTGGATGGCCACGCCGTGCCCTTGGTAGACGAGATCGCGACCGCGTCACTCGATGTGTGGGCGATGGAGTACGGGTTCCACAAAATCAGGCGGAATCTAATGGGCTTTTAGAGACTGGGTCGCAACCGATGTCGCCGCGTTGCGGCTCAGGTTAACATCCCAGCCGACCGGGGGCTGACGCCCCCGTCTAACCCCATTCCGCCGCGTTGCGGCTAGCTTTGAGCGCTGACACGTCAGCTTTGCCCCAGTAGAAAATTGCAGTCGTCGAACATAGTCTCTAACGCCCACTTGTTGCCGCGGCCTTTCGGCATGGCTGAACAGGCTGCGGAAAAAGCCGGAAGAGCAGATCCCTCGTCGGCCTAAAAGGCCTCCTCGTGATGACAAATCATTTCTGGTTTATACTGCGCTCAAGCGGAACCTTCCCCAGAACCAGCGCATCCAGATGACTCTGTGCGGTTGTTGCTCTGATTGAATGGCCGATACGCTCCAATTCGTGGTCCAGTATGGCTATGCCCTGCTGTTCGGCTGGGTGCTGCTGGAGCAGGGGGGCTTGCCCATTCCAGCGACACCTCTGCTGCTGGCGGCGGGAGCGCTCGCTGGACAGGGACGGATGAGCCTGCCGCTGGTGGTGCTGGCCGGCACTGCGGGCTGCTTTTTCGCCGACGTCTTCTGGTACAGCTTCGGCAAGCGCCGGGGAGCGGTGGTGCTGAATCTGCTCTGCCGGATTGCGATGGAACCCGACTCCTGCGTCCGCCGCACGGAGACGCGCTTCGAGAAGTGGGGCCCTCGCACCCTGCTCATCTGCAAATTCGTTCCCGGCCTGAATACCGCCGCGCCGGCGCTGGCGGGAATGGTCAACGTGCCCTATGCGCGGTTCGTGGTCTTCGATCTGCTGGGTGGGCTGCTTTGGACGATCGCTTACAGCGTTTTGGGCTATGTCTTCAGCGCGCAACTGGACCGCATTGCCCGCGATGCTCACCTTCTGGGCGGCTGGTTGCTGATCGTGTTCGCCAGCGGCGTGGTTGCCTATGTGCTCTACCGCTGGCGGGAACGGGAACGTTTTATCCGGCAGGTCAAGGGTGACCGCATCACGCCCGACGAATTGAAGCATCAACTGGAAGCGGGCGAGCGGCCAGTCATTATCGACCTGCGCCATCCCCTGGACGTGCTCACCGATCCTCGCACCCTGCCCGGCGCGCTGCAAATCTCGCCTGAGGAATTGCAGGCCCGGAACCGCGAAATCACTCGTGATGGAGAAATCGTTCTCTTCTGTACTTGACCCAACGAAGCGACCAGCGCCCGGGTGGCGCTGCAACTTCGCAAGTTCGGCATTCGCCACGTGCGGCCTCTGCTGGGCGGCTTTTACGAATGGAAGGAACTTGGGTTTCCTCTGGTGGAGATCGTCCCGCCACAGTCGGAGGGGGCTGCCCCGGCCGGGCAGATTGCGGCGCAGGGGCCGGCGTAAGGTCCAGGTCTTCGCACGCCGGTTCGCATGGGTGGAGCACGCCTTTCAGGCGTGCATAAGACTTGCCGGGTAGTGCGGCGCTTCAGCGCCGCGTCGAGCGTCAACCGAAAGGTGGCCTTTAAGGCCCTAAGGTACATGCCTGAAATCGAGGAGAGCCGCTAGTTCAACGATCTTCCGACGAAGTACCTGAGGGCTAAAGCCCTGTCTTCCAAACCGCCAGCGACGCTGGCCTGAAGGCCAGCACTACCCGAGCGCCAATCCAGCCCGCATTTTTCAGCAGCCGATCCTCACTGCTTGCGCTTGCGGATCAGCAAGTCGAAGCTGACCACACCGTTCTCGTCGCGCAGCCCTTGCACGCTGTATTCGCTGTTGATGTTGTATTCGAACTGAATCACTTCCTGACCGGAGCGAGCCAAGTCGGTAACATACGTCAGGGTGATGTTATTGGTGACCTGTTGCTCGATGGTAATGCGGGCGTTGGGGTCGTTTTGCGGCCCGCCAAAGGACGGGTTGATGCGGATGGAACTGGCCCCGAAGAGCCTCGAAACGCGGTTGGTCACGGCCTGGTTGAGGGCCGAACTGAGCAGCGCGCCGGAGGCGCTTTCCGCGAATCCGGACGAGGGCGCAGACCCCATGGCGTTTTCGGTCTGGGTGGAACCGAACGCCAGCAGCGAGATGATGTCGTCGCTGGACAGCGGCGGATCGGAACGGTAGGTGGTATTGAGCCTCTCCATGGTGCCGTGCAGGCCGATAGTTATGTCGTAATCGCGCACCTGGGTTGTGGCCTCGACATCCAGCACCGGGTCAATGACCACAGGATTGAGGAAGCTGATGTCGGCGCGTTCCAGATGAAACTTTGTGCCGCCCACCTTGATGTCGCCTTCCGCGATGTTGACGCGGCCCAGCAGCACCGGCCGGGCTGCGGTTCCGCGCAGATGAAGATCGATGTCACCCGACAATTTTGCCAGGGAAGTCTGCACCGTCAACGCCGGAGTGGAGAGGATCCGCACGTCCAGACGGAGATTATTGAGCGGCGACTTGGGATTAGGAATGCGGGGCGGAGCAGTGGCCTGGGCCAGCAGAAATTGCATATCGCCGGACGGAATCTGTGCGAAGCGCGTAACCGTGATAGTGCCGGTGATGGAGGAGTTTTCCAGCGTGCCGTTCAGTTGCAGCGACTGATCGGAGGTGACGCTGATACCCGAGTAGCGGAAACGAATGTCATTTCCGTCGACGCTCAAGTTAAAGCCCACGGCAGGTCCGAAGGTGACGAAGCCACCGAGCTTTACATGGCCGCCACCCATGCGGCCGGTCACATTCTCCACCTCAAGCCGGTCTCGATTGAACACCAGCGTGCCATTGACGTCGCCCAGCCCGGCCGGCAAATCGATCATCGAAAGACCGGCATGAACCACTTCCATTCGTCCTGACATCAGGGGAGCCGACACTGTCCCGCCGATTTTGACATTGACATTCGCGGAGCCATAGGAGGTAAGGTCAGGATTGACGGTCTCCGCCAGTTTCAGGTTGAGAGAGCCGTCTGCGCTCAGATTCAAGGGACGATCGCCATCGAAACTCGCCGTACCCGTCAACGTCAAGCGATTGTCCTGACTGGTCATGGTGCAACGCTGGACGGTCACTGCTCCGTTGGCCAGACTCAGCTCGACCGGGCCATCGCTCTTAATCGGAATGTGCTCAACTTCCACGGAGAACTGCTGAATGCTCAAGCTCGCATGCAACAGACGCGGCTGCTTCAGCGGTCCCGTCAAATGCGCCTCGCCGTCAAGCGAGGCCTGGCGCGTGACCTGGTTACGCATTCCCTCCGGCAGGAACGGATTTACATCCAGATTGGCGAACCGCAGGGTCGCGCTAGCCGGCATATCGCCCTGCAAATCGACATTGCCGTCGAGCGTGAGGGTCGCATCGGGGAAGTTGGAGCGCGCGGTCAGCGTAAGCTGTCGTCCCCGAGTGATCGCGTCAGCCGTGATGTTGCCCACGATGTCGCCATTCAGCATCAACTTGCCGACTTGGGCGTGCGCGTTGATGACTGGCTGGTCCAGC
>JBEKTC010000289.1:0-6240 GCA_049516475.1 Candidatus Korobacteraceae bacterium
CCTTGGAAGTAAACGTCGGGATTCTGCGCCGAACCGCGCAGTACGGGATGGTCCGGCGACAAGGCGCGCTCGCGATGGGCGCGTACCAGGTCGTTGTCGATCATGGCCTTCATGTCGTCGAGGCTGAGCTGCTCGATCTTCGAGACCTCGTGCGAAGTACGGAAGCCGTCGAAGAAATGCAGGAAGGGAATGCGCGATTCCAGGGTCGCGGCGTGCGCAATCAGCGCCATGTCCATGGCTTCCTGGACCGAGTTCGACGACAGCAGGGCAAATCCAGTGGGGCGGACGGCCATGGCATCCTGATGGTCGCCGAAAATCGAGAGCGCCTGGGCTGCGAGGGCGCGAGCCGCAACGTGAATGACGCATGGCGTCAGTTCGCCCGCGATCTTGTACATGTTGGGGATCATCAGCAGCAGGCCTTGCGACGATGTGAAGGTGGTACCCAGCGCGCCGGCCTGCAAGGCTCCGTGCAGCGCTCCGGCAGCACCGGCTTCGCTCTGCATCTCGACAACTTTGGGAACTGTGCCCCAGATGTTCTTGTCGCCGATGGCCGACCATGCGTCGGACGACTCGCCCATGGGCGACGAGGGGGTGATGGGATAAATGGCAGCGATTTCGCTGACGTGGTAGGCCACGTAGGCGACCGCCTCGTTGCCGTCGAGCGTCACTTTGATTCTGGGCATAGTGCCTCCAGCAGCTTCCTCGTGATTGGGCGAGGTGTGCGGCGAAGCTTCGCCGGCCGCCGATGAATCCGTATGAAGGGTGGCAGCCGACGAAGCAGAGTATTCAGTTTTCTTCACGTTTTTCTTCCCCAAGACCGGCCATGGGCGCGGTCTGCTATGAAGTCCGTCTATCAGTAATGTCTACGATATGCGGCGGATGGCCTTGGGGCTGTGACGAGGGTAGTTACAAGTCTGTGACGTAGATCACATACAGAAGTTGGGGAGCGTTTTAGGGCGGAGGTGTCGCAACCCGTGTCGCCGCTCAGCGGCTCGAGTCCATTTTCCCGCTTGACCGGGGGCTCACGCCCCCGTCTAACTTCATTCCGCCGCGTTGCGGCTAGTTTGAGTGCTTACACGTCAGTTTTGTCCGGCCAGAAAATTCCAGTCGTCGTTGCGACGCTGGCCTGAAGGCCAGCTCTACCTGAATTCTCCTTCGCCAGTAGTTTTTCAGCAGCTAGGCGAACTGGCGCGCAGGCTTCAACGCAGCAGCCTTTTCAGTATCCAGCACCACCGCAAGCCCATGAATGACCGAGGCGATGCGCATGGCAGCCAAAATCGTCTCTTCGCTCAGACCTTTTTCGCGAAGCGTTTTCTCGTGCGAGTCAACGCAGGCGCCGCAACCGTTGATCGCCGATACCGCCGTACACCAGAGCTCGAAGTCGAGAGGGTCGATGCCGTGGGTCCGCATTACATTCATGCGAAGTCCGGCACGCATGGTGCGGTACTTTTCATTCGATGTCAGGTGCAGGAAGCGGTAGAAGATGTTGTTCATGCCCATGATGGCAGCGGCGGACTTGGCTGCGTCCAGCGCTTCCGGCGTCAGATGGCTAGCGCCTTCGTCCAGCGCGGCGACAATCATCTCCTGGTTGAGCGAGGCCATAGCGGACGCGACCACGGTTCCCCACGCCTGTTGCTCGGTGACATCGGTGGGCTGGCGGACGACGGTGGAGAAGTTAAGTTTCAGGTCTTTGGCGTAGGCGGGAATGGTCCCGATCAGTTCGTCAATATTCATAGCGTCCTCGAATCGGCTGCCGCAGAAAAATAAGGCTCCGCCGGCGTATCGCGACGGAGCCCTCTCCTGGCCCGATCAGACCTTCAGTGTTTCCTGGCCCTTCTGCCAGTTGCAGGGGCAAAGTTCGTCAGTCTGGAGCGCGTCCAGCACGCGCAGGACTTCCTGCGGATTGCGGCCCACCGACAGATCGGTCACATACACGAAGCGGATGACGTTGTCGGGATCGACGACAAAGGTGGCGCGCTGGGCGACACCTTCCTTCTCATCAAGTATACCGAGTTGGCCGCAAAGATCACGCTTAATATCGGCCAGCATGGGGAAGGGAAGGTCTTTCAGGTCGGGATGGTTATTGCGCCACGCCAGATGGACAAACTCGGAGTCGGTACTGCCGCCGAGGATCTGCGCATCGCGGTCCTGGAATTCTCTATTCAGCTTGCCGAAGGCGGCAATTTCCGTGGGGCAGACGAAAGTGAAATCCTTGGGCCAGAAGAAATAGATCTTCCACTTGCCGGAGTAGTCTTCGCCAGTGATAGTCTTGAATGCTGTGTCTTTGTTGGTGCTGACGGTTGCGGTGACACTGAAGTCAGGGAATTTCTCGCCAATTGCTAACATTTTTGCGTTCTCCAGTAGGAAGGGTAAGTTTTGATGACTAACTTTCACTCTAACTGAGTGGAGAGCGAACGAACGCGCTTTCGACGAAGTTAGGTCGGCTGGAGTTCCAATTTGGGAAAGTGGGCGGCGTTGGCCTCTTGCTCAAGATCAAGAGTTCCCCACCCTGCCGCTCCGATCACGGAGTTGACTGGACTGCACGCCGAAGCAGAAATCACCTAATATCACCTATAATTCTCGTTTCTAGGTAATGGGTCAGTCTGAAATTGTGGTCAAGTGATCTTGGGTGGAGCACGCCTTCAGCGTGCAGTTGAGATACTCTCTCTAATGTCTCGGTTTCAGCCGCTGAGGTAAGGGGTAGGTTTACCTCAGGCGCTAAAGCGCATATCGGATTGGGGCTGCAATTATGCACGCCTCAAGGCGTGCTCCACCCGGCACGGAGTGCAATATGCGAGTTTTCGTGATTCCGGTTCTGATGCTGAGCTTGCTGTCGCCGGCGCTCATCGCAGAACAGGTTCAAGTTGCCGCCGCTGCCGACCTTAACTATGCCATGAAAGATCTGGCGGCGCGCTTCGAGCAGAAAACCGGAAACAAAGTGGACTTGTCTTTTGGAGCGTCCGGCAACTTCTATTCGCAGATCCAGAATGGCGCGCCGTTTGACCTGTTTTTCTCCGCCGATCTTGATTATGCAAAGAAGCTTGCGGAAGCCGGGAAGATTGAAAGCGCTTCGGTGCGCACCTACGCCATAGGCCATCTGGTGCTGTGGGTCCCGAATAGTTCGAAGCTCGATCTCGAGAAGCTGAAGATGAACTTGCTGCTCGATCCATCGGTGCAGCGCATTGCCATCGCCAATCCGCAGCACGCGCCCTATGGCCGAGCGGCCATGGCTGCGCTTGAGCACTTCGGATTGAACGAGAAGGTCGCCGGAAAACTCGTCATGGGGGAAAACATCAGCCAGGCGGCGCAATTCGTCCAATCCGGCAATACCCAGGCAGGGCTTATCGCGCTGTCGCTGGCGATGTCTCCGGCGATGAAGAGCGCGGGCAAATATTGGGAGGTGCCGCAGGATGCCTACCCGGAAATACAGCAGGGCGTCGGTATTCTGTCGTCGTCGAAGCGCAAGCAAGCGGCGCAGGCCTTTATCGATTACATTAGTTCGCCAGAGGGCACGGCGGTCCTGGAGCAATACGGCTTCCGTGTCCCGTCACGGCAATGATCCTTCAGGCACTCACGCTGACGCTGCGGCTGGCCGTCACGGTGTCCTTCATCCTGCTGATTGTTGGAGTGCCGCTCGCCTACTGGCTGGCGTATTCGCGCAAACGCTGGAAGTTCTTCGTCGAGGCGCTGGTTTCGTTGCCCATTGTGCTGCCGCCGACTGTACTCGGCTTCTATGTTCTGGTTGCGATTGGGCCGCTCAGCCCGGTGGGCCGCTGGTATCAGGCCATCGCCGGACACCCGCTGGCATTTACCTTTAAAGGTCTGGTGGTCGGCTCCGTACTGTACAGCCTGCCGTTCGCCGTGCAGCCCATGGCGACTTCGTTCGCATCCATCGACCACAAGCTGCTGGATGCTTCGGCCTTGCTGGGGGCTTCGCGCTGGCGCACCTTTCGGCGGATTGTGCTGCCGCTGGGATTCCCGGGCGTGCTGACGGGCTTCGTGCTCAGCTTTGCGCATACTTTAGGCGAGTTCGGCGTGGTGCTGATGATCGGCGGCAACATTCCCGGCGCGACCCGCACGATCTCCATCCTGATATTCGACCAGGTGGAGGCGCTCGACTACGCCGCCGCCAACCGCACCGCGCTGCTGCTTCTGGCGCTCTGCTTTGCCATCCTGGCCGCGCTCTACGGCTTGCGCAAGCGTGCGGCGTGGAATGTATGGGGATGGAAATGAGCGGCCCGGTCGCATCCGCCCCCGCGCAGGAACTCAGCGTTCGCATCCGGAAAAGTTTTTCCGGCGAGCGGGCGTCGTCGTTCACGCTGGATGTCGACTTTACAGCGGCTGCGGGCGTCACGATACTCTTCGGCGCGTCTGGAGCAGGAAAGACGACGCTGCTCGACTGCATCGCTGGACTGCAAGCTCCCGAGGCGGGCCGCATCGTGGTCGGACAGGCCGTGCTTTTCGATTCCGGCTCTGGCGTGAACCTTGCGCCGAATCGCCGATCGGTTGGATATCTGCTGCAAACGCTGGCGCTGTTTCCGCACATGACGGTATCGCAGAATGTACGGTACGGCTTGGAAGGACTTCGCGAATCGGAGCGCCAGTCACGCTGCGGAGAAATTCTGGCGCTGTTTCGAATCTCGGCGATGGCTGGGCGGCGTCCGGACGAGATTTCCGGGGGCGAGAGGCAGCGGGCTGCATTGGCGCGCACTTTGGTCACGAATCCTCGGGTGTTGCTGCTCGATGAGCCGCTTACCGCACTCGATGCGGTGACCAAATCGCAAATTCTGGACGATTTGCGCGCCTGGAACAACCAGCATCGGATTCCGATTGTTTATGTCACCCATCAGCGCGAGGAAGTTTTCGCACTGGGAGAGAACGTCATTGCGCTCGACGCCGGACGGATCGTGGCCCGCGGGTCACCGCATGAGGTGTTGTTGCGTCCGCAATCGGAGACAGTGGCGCAGTTGGCGGGCTTCGAGAACATCTTCGATTGCGCCTTTGTCGCCGGCCATCCTGAGCAGGGAACCATGACCTGCCGCGTTGCCGGTTCCACGCTTGAGTTGGAAGTGCCGCTTTCGCGCGTCGATCGCTCGCGGCTACTGCGGGTTGGGATTCGGGCCGGCGATATTCTTCTGGCGTCATCAGCGCCACAGGGATTGAGCGCGCGCAATGTTTTCTCTGGCGTGATTACGTCGCTGCAGCAGCGCGATGTGATGGTCGTCGCCAGGGTAAATTGCGGCGCGGAGTTTGAAGTGCATCTGACACCGGCGGCGCGAGAAGCATTGCATCTGGAATCAGGCGGAACGGTATGGCTGGTGGTGAAGACGTATTCGTGCCAGGTGCTGCAAGATATTCGGTGAGTATCCCCCCGCCTTCATTGACATCGCACAATCGGCTCTGATAGTTTCAATAGTTCCAGTTGTTTCTCTGCGCCCCCAGTGCATCTTCAGCAGTAGGCACTCAACGACATTAGGATGGACACTACTCTCAGACAAGTAGGCCAATTACTGCTCGACGCCATCCCGACGGTGGTGCTGTTGTTGTTGCTCTACGCCATTTACCAGAACTTACTGCGCAAGCCGCTGGAGCGAGTGCTGGCCCAACGTCGCGAGCGTACCGAGGGAGCTGTTGCGAAGGCGCGTGCGGAAGTGGCCTCCGCCGAATCGCGAACGCAGGAATACGAACAGAAGCTGCGAGAAGCGCGGCTGGCGATCTTCAAGGCGCAGGACGCGCGCCGTCAGCAAGCCCAGCAGCTGCGAACGCAGGCATTGGCTGAAGCGCGGCAGCGCGCGCAACAGCAACTGAAGGAAGCCAAGCTCGCCATCGACCGGGATATGGCCGAAGCGCGCATCACTCTGCAGTCTGAAACCCAGCGCCTGGCATCGGACATCATTCGCACCGTTTTGAAACCCGCTGGTGCAACTCCCGCAACAGGTGGTCCAGCATGAGCCGGCGATTTCTGAGGCGCTGGGCCGCGATCACGTTTCTGGCTTGCCTGCTGGTTTGCAGTATCTCCGGGCAGAATTCAGGCGATCACAGCACCGCCCAGAAAGCCGAGCCCGGCAGCGCTGCGGCCGAACCAGGCGCCGGAGACGCCAATGCCGGTGTCGGTGCGATTCTGGCGAAGACCACGGAGCAATCGGCGCACAGCGCGGAGAAGTTTGGAGGCAAGCTGGGCCTGGGTCCGGACCTCTCTTTCCTGCTGTCGATCCTACTGAATTTCGGGGGCGTCGCGGC
>JBEKTC010000290.1:0-6189 GCA_049516475.1 Candidatus Korobacteraceae bacterium
AGTGCCAGCGCTCACCAGGAGTAGCACGATCACCAGGACCCCCAGCATTCGCAGGCGCGACCTCCGCCGAACCACGACGGTGGAGCGATTCATCTTTCTGGTAGGACCTGATGCGGTGGTCGTACTGGCAAGATTATTCTTGGTGTATCCCGGAAAGGACGTAGGCGCAATATTCGCAGCCTCGTCCAAGACTGGTGCTGGAGCATCCGGAGGGAGCTCCATTCCACACCAGTAGCAGGACAAGTCAATACTCATGTTTACCTTGCGACACTGTGGACAGCGGCGGATTTGCCGAACCTTCGGCCTGGTCTGCAGGTACGGTGGCACGGGCTTTTCCTGCGAGAGATCGGGTGAAGCATCCGAGCTTTCTGTGACGCCCAGCTCCTGCGTGGCATCCGGCGGTACGTCATGAACGTTGTGGCGACTAGGAAGACCGCAAGTCCTGCAGGTACGAAAGGCAGCAATTGGCTTGAACGAATGCGGATGGTCAGACCCACGCCGGGCCAGTTGCCTTCGTTCTGCCGTTGCCTCTATTTCGGTCATATTAGGCAAGACTAGCGTCAAAATGAGAGCCCCCGCAACTACCCAAAGGCCGGACTCACCGACGGACACCATGGTGGTGTTTCCATGCAGACCATCTTTCGCATGTTCGCCGTTGAGGATTGCATTCAAACCGAGCTGGCCGAGCAGGGTTTGTGCCCAGAAGAATTTCGGCGATCTTCAACGCCGTGGACTGGGCGCCGAAGTCCTCACGGCTAAATTCGAGCCTGTTGTTCGCGACCTCCCTTTGCGGTTCTTGAGGATTCCGTTCACTCAGTTCTTCAACGTTCGGATGGTCCCCAGACCCAGTAAGTTGTCGTCGCTGGTGACAAGTGTCAGATCCATGACCTGAGCCGAAGCGGCGAGAAACAGGTCAGCCGGGTCGGGGTGCGGCAGTGGCAGTTGCTGGGCGGCCAGCACGATCTCGTGGGTGAAAGGCGCCTCCCGCAGAGGTGCCGTGGCTTGCGCCAGCCACTCTGCCAGATTGATGGGGAGGCGAATCCTGCCCTGGCATTGAGCAGCGGCGCCTCCCAGAAACAGCGGCAGCTTGGTTAGCGATTGCCTAGCTCTGCTCGGATGCGAGGGTTGAGTCGAGACGGCGCTTGCAGGGCCCCAGGGCCACATAGACTGTCCCAGAGGCTGGGGCGGATTCATGATCGGTGATTCAGGCGTCGGACGCTTTGCAGGTGAAGTGGGCACAACTTGTGGAGCGCTACGATTTACCGGCAACGACTTACTGGCACAACGACTTACTGCCCTCTTGACAAGTGTTGTCAAATATAACAACATGACCGTATGAGGGGAATGAAGTAGTGAACGGCCCAGGCTGCGCGCCGAATGCTACGCGCACCACCCCGCCCCCCAAGCAATGAGACGTCGGCTTCCAATGCCGGGACCTACTCGCCACCCCGCTTCCCTTCACGGACACGCCTCTTGCGCGATTGTTCCGGCGCGGTGCAGCCTGACCTTCACCTCGACGCGAGAGCCGAGCCGATTGATGATCAACATGAGACGATCGACCGTGAACCTCCCCAGATCCGCATTGCGAATACGCGAGAAGTCGGCCGCTGCAATGCCCGTGCGGCAGTGCGCAGCACGCACAGTCAGGTGTTCCCGATCGAGCGCCTTGATGATTTCGGCAGCTAGGATGGCCTTGAATTGTTCGGCATCGGCGTTCTCATGCCCCGGATCGCGGAATACATTGCCGCTTCCCCGCACCACGTCCAGCTTTTCGCTTTTCATCGCAACATCTCCTTCAATCTCTTCAAACGGTCCTTTATCAGGTCGATGTCGCGGTGCGGCGTCTTGATGCCCTGCGTCGATTTCTTCTGGAACGCATGGACCACCCAGACTTCCTCGGCGAGCTGTACCGCGTAGACCACGCGGAACGCATCGCCCCGAAATGGCAGAGCAATCTCGAACACGCCCGAGCCCATACCGTGCACCGGCTTTGCAAAGGTCGGCCTTGCCGCCCTCTGAGGCAATCGTCAGGGCCGTAAGACAGATCGACCTGGATCAGGGCGGCACTGAAGGAATTCGAGACGTTCCCGGAAGGGGCCATTCAAGTCGCTGTATCCGAAGCGCCCGGCCAGGATCGTGCGACTGCCGACTGTTCCGCCGTGGGCGCTTCAGATACAGCACTAAGACATATCGGTACTAATCTCAATCAAACTGCGGGACCTTCAAGAAGCCGGTCAGATGGTTACTGTGCGATTCCGCTTCCGAACGATCCATAGATGAACTCAGGCTTTCCAGTGATTGCACGCGACGCCAGACGCCCTGAGATGACGGTCGCTTCGATACAGCCCACATTCAGATCGCTGAGTGTCCAGTCTCCCGCGAGATAAAGGTTGCAGAATCGGGAGTCACCCGGGGCGAGCCGATACTTTGTCGAGCCGGGCAGACACAAAACATACAGTTCGCTCGGATCGATGTTGACTCGAAAAAATTGCTCACGGAATCTGGCCTCACCCTCGGCGCCTGTAAGCGAGACCAGCGAATCGAAGTCGAAGGCTCCCTGCTCGATCGACTGTGGCCAGAGCAAACTGATGTTTTCTTTCAAAAACGAGAGAGAATTTTGCACCACGCACTCTCTCTCCCTGGCCGGATAGGTAGCATCCGAGAACGGAGCTTCCACCAGGGGATCAAGATATGCGTTACAGAAATAGGCCGACTGCCGCACATTGTCTGCCGGCAACCAGCTTTCCAACGGCAACAAAGGACTCATGTCGGACCATGTGTCGAAGGGCTCGACATATCCGCAAAGAATGCCGCGCGGACGTGACCACCCAAAGTTCGCCACGTCCCTATTTGCCCACAACTGAAATCCCTGCGTCTTGATGGCCTGCAGAGTGTCGCACATATTTTTCCAGGCCAGGGTAGCGTCCCGTGCGATCAGTTCTTCGCAAAGATACGGAATCGTCCCCAATGACGTTGCCAGGACCACCAGGTCGAAGTCTTCGCCACGCTGCAGTGTCCGGGTCGCAACCGGCTTCCAATCGCTCCACCAGGATTCGAGATTGCCATTCACGCATTGCCGAATCGCATCTCCCTCAACAAGCTGATCGAAGAACGGTTCGGAAGGCCAGCACGGTATCCCATTCACCGTAAACAGCGGCTCATAGCCGTTTTGGAGGGAGGGCTTTGGTGTCGCCTGCACATCCATCGAGATCGTCTCGATCTGCCTGCCATCTGCGGAGACGCCAAGGTTCGTGACCTTATGAAAAAAATTGAACTTCACCCCACGGTTCAAGAGCGCAAGGTAGATGGGACTGAAGATGGTCTCCCCCATGCCGGCGTTCATCCAGTACATCACCGCGCCGCGATAGGTCAGCGCGAGACGCAGAAAGGTATACAGCGCAGATCCCGCCGCGATCCTCGGGCGCGAAGGATCTCCGTTCTCGTACGCGAAAAGGCCATCATAGATTCCTCTTGCCAGCGCGGAGTCTGGATAGCAACATCCATGCCGCGCGAGCCATTCACTGAAATCCAGGTCATCGATCACTAGGAAACCCTTGCACAACACGTCATCGGCATTCATTCCGATCACGACCGTCACAAAGGTATCGATCACAATCATCGCGTGTCGCAATTCATCGTCTTCGGCCAGCAACCCCTCAGTTGCGCGGTGCAGTGCGGCCAAGAATTGTTGCAGCATCGCCTGCAGTATCCTGCGCTCTTGCAGAGTGTGGTATTCCACTTCCTGAGCAAGATGGCTTGCGAAAGATAATGCCGCGTGGAGCCACGTCGGATGCTCAGCTGGCACCGCAGCGCCCACGGTAGGATCGCCGCCAACGGTATCGGCCAACTCGCCCGCAAAGACCTGGTAGAGAGCCAGCAGAAACGGTCGCTTTTGAGCGACGTCCTCGAATTTAAGCCGCACTTCTTCCAACAGCCGCTTGCTGAAGTCCCATGGCGTGGGCGGAGCATGCGTGCCGTCAAACAGCTCGTCCTGCCCAGGAAAGTCGTCGCAAGAAGGCCACGGAACCTCCCACAGCTTCCATTGCGAGCCCACAAGTTCGGCCTCGACGCCGTGTATCATCGGCGTAAATGCCTGCTCAACCCGGGTAAACGGTGTGCCTGGCATCAGCCCCTTTTCCGCGCATTCGTCATAAACGTGACGCATCAGGTTAAACGCATTCTCGTAAAACCCCATCCAGAGATGAATCCCGTGTTCTTCAATTCGATTCCGATAAGCCTGATTTCGCCCACTGGCACCCTTGCCACCCAGACGCCACCCAAGGGTATACACCGTAATCTCGTATCGCTGCTGCCACCCAGGCTCCTCGGTCAACTCGAACGCTGTACCCAGGGCCGCGATTCCACCGCCCAAAATAGATATCTTTTGCATTCATGCCTCCGGGTTCAACCTCTGTGACCTCCAGGTATCTGCTCCATGCAGAAAGTAAGTGCTTCTACAGGACGACCTGGCGAGATCCACGCGCCCATCCAGAGCAACATGATAGTAAACCTTGGCTCTTGACCTCAGCAGTTGGCTTTTCGATGCATCTGTTCGTGGCATTCGGCGCACAGCGTGATTAGATTCTGTTCCACATCGTCACCTGACTGGCTGCGGAATTTGAGGTAGTGTACCTGTAGGTGCTGCATACTCCCGCAGACCTGGGAGCGCCAGCCGTCGCGTTCCAGCACCTCGCGGTGCAGCTCGCGATAGCTCGTCGAATCAAGCCGGAGTCGTGGGGTCCTGAGGCGGATGGCGTTCATGGAGGTTTCTGGTTGACCCCCGACAGAAAAGTCTCCTGTTGTGGATCGGGCAGGAAGTTGTAGTAGCGTGAGATGGATTGCAACAGTATCTCCGGATTGCCACCGTCGATCGCGGCCCCGGCGAGGAAGTCGGCACAGATCATCTCAAGGCAGTAGCCTCGAGACTTGTCCGACCCAAGCATCAAGGCGGCGGTCTCGATCGCTTGTTCGATGACGGGAATCTGGCTCTTATAGATTTGAAGAAGATCAGATCCGGCGCCGTTTGCTCCGGCTAGAACACAGATGCATGGTGGCCGACTTGTACTAGCCATGCTTGCGGGCCGCCAGCACTGCTGCTTTCCCCAACTGCTGCGGTGATGAACTAAAGGCAGCTCTCATCGCAGTGCGCGCGTTGGAGCTCTGCATTCGAGCGAGGAGCGCGTCGAACTCGCCGCTGAGCGTGTCAAGCTTGAATTCAGGCGCGTGCTTGAGGGCGTTGAACTGGTCCACCGAGATCAGAACTGCTTTAGGGCTGTCGTGCTTCGTTATGACAACCGTTTCTCCCTGAATTGCTTTTTCCAGAATGCGGCCAAATTCATTTTTGACTTCGGTCGCTGTAAATGAAGCTGGCGCCCTATATTCGCGGTGATCTCGATCCAGGGAAATGGATGACGCGTTTTTTTCTTGGCGGACGAATCGACGCTTGGGACGCTCGCTATACTTCATAAGAACCTTTTCTCCCCGCTATCAGCTATTTTAGCTATTTTGGTACTGTCTTAATTTCAATATTAGGACACTACCGCTATTTTGTCCGATACCGGTCAACAGTGCTGGCCCTTAAATGCCTATCTGCAAGAACAAGCCTGCGAAGCAACCTGGCGCCGGTCGGGGCTCTCGAGGCGATGTTGGCCGAAAGCATGCCGGCTGCCTACTGGAGAGCGAGCCGCGCGCGGCCCGGCGAGCGTGCAGGCCATAACGTGAGTGAACGCTGAGCAGGCCGCGAAAAACAATTGCAGTTGCCCAGTCTTCGGCAACATCCCCCTGACATTTAGCTAACGTATTGTTTTTGCAGACCTTGATGTCGTTCCGGCAGGGGACGAATGAGTGCCGCCAACCCGCGGAGCACGCCTTCTCTTTCGTCTCGCCCCAGAACACTTCATAGTAGCGGTTCGAATTGAACGGCGGATCGATGTAGATCAGGTCGAATGCGGCGTCGGGCAGTTTCTTGAGGTGTTCCTGGTCGTCGCCACCGTGGGGTCACGCCCTAGCTGAGACCCTCGGTGCGTTCCGTTGTAACTGTGCTTGTAGATGTAGAGAATGTATATACAGCACAAGGTGGCGAAAAATCGCCATCTGATAGGTAATCCCGTTGGGTCGCCGCCTCGGATAGGCTACGACTTGGCCTGTTCTCGTTAACTATCTCGGTCAGTCGGCGTTAAGTCCTCCCGC
>JBEKTC010000291.1:0-6177 GCA_049516475.1 Candidatus Korobacteraceae bacterium
GCCTTGGGTGCCCTCGCTGGTATGGGTATCTTGGCTTCTTCAATTAACAAAGTGTTCACCCAGGTCGCCGGTCAGCTGACCTAACCACCATTTCGCCTGTGGAAGCAGGCTATGCAGGCAGAGGGGCCGGAATGGCCGTCGCCCTCTGCACGCAAGACCAGGAGAAATGCGCTTGGCCGAGCGTGGCGCTACGAGCCGATCGGTAGCCTCGTAGCTTGCTTCCTTTTTTGACTTTCTTTTATTAACTTTCCGTGATGCCCATGGGCCGGGACTCAATTCTTCTCTTTATCGCGCTGGCGGTGGCCATCATCGCGGCCGTTTGGGACATAAAGCAGCGCCGCATACCTAATTGGCTAACATACCCGGGGATCGGGCTGGGGGTCGTGCTTCGCGGGCTGCTGCTTGGATGGAAGGGGTTGGGCAGCGCTGTTGCGGGTTGCTTGCTCGCCGGCGGAATCATGTTTGTATTTTTCGCAGTGCGTGCCATGGGAGCGGGGGACGTAAAACTGATGGCGGCGATCGGATCGCTGGTGGGCCCCAAGCACAGCGTCGTCGTACTTTTGGCAACAGCGATTTGCGGTGGCGTGATGGCCATCGTTTATGCGCTTTACCGGCGCCGCATGTGGGCAACGCTCCAGAACGTTGGCTCAGTGCTGCGGTTCCATGCTTGGGCCGGCCTACAGGCTCATCCGGAATTGAATCTTGACAATCCCGAGACATTACGTATGCCGTATGGCTTGGCTATAGCTGCAGGAACGCTCTATGCGCTCTTGGCATTCTGGTGGAGTTAAGTTATGAAAACTGGTCGGTTGGCTGTTGCTCTCGTGATGGCGTTGCTGGTTTCAATCGTAGTGACGTTCTTTCTATACCGTCACATTAAGCGGCTATATTCAGGCACGACTTTGGTCAAGGTTGTCGTTGCCGCCAAGCCGTTGGACACTGGAACACCACTGTCGGCAGACGATCTGACGCTGATCGATTGGCCTACTAGCGCTCCAATCGACGGCACCTTCCACAAGCCGGAAGATTTGAACGGCAGAATTGTGATGTACCCAATTGCCTTCAAAGAACCGGTCCGCGAGGGATTATTGGCAGCTCCGGGAGCCACCGTGGGCCTGACCGCCAAGATTCCGGATGGCATGCGCGCGGTAGCTATAGTCACCAGTGAAGTGAACAACGTCGCAGGATTTCTGTTGCCCGGTTCGCACGTCGATGTGCTCGTCAGTTTCCGCCAGGACGCCGGCAAGGACCCCATGACCACGACCGTTTTACAGGACGTTCAGGTTTTGAGCACTGGCGAGAAGCTGCAACCGGACGTAAACGGCAAGCCGCAAAATGTGAAGGTGGTGACGCTATTGCTCAATCCGGATGATGCGGAAAAACTTTTGCTGGCCACTAACCAAGGGACAGTGCAGTTTGTTCTGCGGAATGCCTCCGATTCGGACAAAGTGGCGACCCGTCCTGTCAACATGAGGGACTTGCAAACCGGCGTTACTGCTGCACCGGTAGTTGTGGCTAGAAAGGCGGCCTCGCCGCCGCCGCCGAAACCGGCGGCCACTTATGACGTTGAGACTTATGACGGTCCGAAGAAGAATACTGTCAAGTTCTAACACGTAGTAGAACGGAGCATCTCGTGCAACGGAAGCGACCTGGCAAGGAAAGGCTTTTCTGGCAACGCATGGCCTTCGTACTGCTAACGGCTACGGCGCTTTGCCTCACTGCGTTGGGAGCGGCAGCCCAGCAATCGCCTACACAGCAACCAGCGACGGCGGCGCAGCCGCCGGTCTCGGCCCCACAGTCCCAGGCATCCCTAGGACAGCAAGGCGGGCAGGGTCCGGAAAGCGTGCACATCATGGTTGGCCATTCGCTATTGATCCATACTGGATCTCGGATCAAGCGCGTTTTGACCGGAAATCCCGCGGTCATCGAGTCGGTGCCGACTTCCCCTCGGGAGTTGGTAATTACCGCCAAGGAGCCGGGTGGCAGCAGTCTGATGGTGTGGGACGAGACTGGGCAGAACCGGACTTTGGATGTGTACGCCGATCTCGACGTAACTCCGTTGCGCAATACCTTGGATCAGTCCTTTCCTAATAGTAGCGTGGATGTGCAATCGGTAGGAGGCAGGGTGACGCTCGTGGGAACGGTTCCCTCACCCGCCGTTGCGGACCAGATCCTGAAGATGGCCGGCAACTTCTCCAAGGAAGTGGTCGACGGGTTGCAAGTCGCGGCGCCCCCACGTCAGAAACAGGTAATGCTGAAGGTGCGCTTTGCCGAGGCAGACCGCGGCAAACTGACCCAGTTTGGCATCAATCTGTTCAGCACTGGCGCAGCCAATACGGTTGGTACCACCAGCACCCAGCAATATGGCCCTATCTCTCTACTTCCATCGCAGACGACGACTACGAATGGGGTCACCACCACAACACCACAGGAATTCAGCCTATCGAGTCTTTTGAATATCTTTTTGTTTCGCCCCGACATTAACCTGGGTGCAACCATCCAAGACCTCCAGACGAAGAACGTGTTGCAAATCCTGGCTGAACCCAACTTGATGGCTATCAACGGCGAGTCGGCACACTTCCTGGCCGGTGGTGAATTCCCGTACCCGGTGGTAGCGGCCATCGGTAGCGCTGGCACTACTCCGACCGTTACCATTCAGTTCAAGCCATATGGCGTGAAGCTGGAGTTCGTGCCGACGATCATGGACGACGGTTCGATTCGGCTGAAAATTGCTCCCGAGGTGAGTTCGCTCGACTATACGAATGCAATTACAATTTCCGGCTTCACGATGCCTGCCCTCTCAGTGCGGCGCGCTGAAACTACGATCGAGCTGAAGAATGGCCAGAGCTTCGGCATCGCCGGTCTGCTGGACAACCGCGTGACCATACAACTCAGCAAGGTTCCAGGAATCGGGGATGTCCCAATCCTAGGCCAGCTTTTCAGGTCAAGGAGTAATAATCGTACGAACACAGAACTGCTCGTTCTGGTCACGCCCACAATTATTGACCCCGTAAGGGAAGATGTTCCAATTATGGGGCCGCAGGTCAATATGCCGGTTCGAAGCCTTGACAAAGAGCGGTTTGACAAAGGTTTGCCGAGCCCTAATAATCCCCCTACTGACCCACCTAACACTCCGGAATCGAAGTGACTATGACAGACCGTCCGACAATGATACGAAGCTCGCGCGGTTCCGAGCGGCGCATTGGCATCCTGTGCATAAATATGGATCCGGCTACGCGCGATAACCTGGAGACCTTGGTTAAGCAGACGGCCGGGGCCCATGTCGTGGACAATGTTGATCAGCATATTAGCCCGCGTGAGGTTATGCGGATGCTGGAGCAGTTTCATCATCGGGTCTGCGTAGTCGATTTTGACGACGCTGAGACTGGCGCGCGGGTCAGCCAGCGGCTTCACGACGGGTGCGATAACAGCGTTAGCATTTTTGCCATCTCCAACGACTCTCATCCCGATGCGATCATCAAGGCAATGCGTTCCGGGTGTTCGGAGTATCTAGTCAAGCCGCTCCGTGCGGATCAGATACTAGACGCCCTGGTTCAAGTGGAGGCGCGGCGTCAGGGTAAGTTGGTGGGCCAGAAAGGCCGAGTGGTTACCCTGATCGGAGCCAAAGGAGGAACCGGGGTTACTTCCCTGGCGTTGCATCTGGCGCTGAATCTGGTGCAGAGACATGAACAGAAGTGCTTGGTGGTAGATCAACATCCCGCGCTCGGCGACCTCGCCCTCTACCTCGGCCTGGGCCGTCATCAGTACAGCTTTTATGAGCTGGTCCATAATATGGACCGGCTGGATGCTGATCTGTTGCAAGGCTTTTTGTTGCAACACTCCAGCGGATTGAACGTCATGGATTCCCCGGAAGCGATCCATGCGTTTCCGAGCGCGGCATCCGACGCCATTGAGCACACGTTGGCATTTCTGGCGGAGAACTACCAGTTTGTCATCATCGATTGTCCACCGGGACTGAGCGACGACACGTGTGCTGCTATACGGCAATCGGAGCGCTTGGCGATCATTATCACCCCTGAACTTCCGGCGATCCACAATGCAATTCGCGCAATCGAGTACTTGACGGGCTTGCATTATCCCGACGAAAACATCGATATTGTGCTGAACCGTACTTCAAGAAAAGGTGCATTGAATGACCGCGAGATAGAGGCATCTCTCCATCGGCCGGTCGCAGTGAGAATCCCCAACAATTACGAGCTGATGGTCAACGCCATCAATGCTGGTACGCCAATCGATTTCTCCCATAAGTCGGATATGGCAGCGCCTCTTGATGCTTGGGCGGACCTTCTCATCGGGGAGCAACCTACAGCAAAGGAGAGCAAAGGGTCGCGTGGATTGCTCAGCCTTTTCGGATCTCAGAGTAAGTAAGGAAGCGTAAATGGCTAATACAAAGACCTTTGGTCCTGATATGCGCGTCGGTAGTGGCACCTGGAGTGCGCCACGAAGCATTGGTGTTTCCGCCAAGGCGTATCAGGAGCTCAAAACCACAATCCATCGGGAGTTGCTCAACCAGGTCGACCTGGAAAAGCTAACTTCGCTCGAAGATGTTAGGGCCCGCGCTCAGGTGCAGGAGGTGATTCAGGGCCTCATTGTGAAGCAGGAAACTCCTCTCAGTACCAGCGAGAGAGACCGCCTGTCACGCGAGGTCTTGCATGAAGTCTTCGGTTTGGGACCGCTTGAGCCTTTGCTCCAGGATGCCACGATCAACGACATCCTTGTGAATACCTATAGACGGGTATACATCGAGCGCGCCGGCGTACTGGAGAAGACGAGCGTCGTTTTTAAGGACGATGCCCACCTTAACCATATTATCGATAAGATCGTGTCCCAGGTGGGCAGGCGCGTAGACGAATCCTCGCCAATGTGCGACGCGCGTTTGGCTGACGGGTCTCGCGTCAACGTCATCATCCCGCCGCTCGCGGTCGACGGCCCGATTCTCTCGATTCGCCGTTTTGGAAAAATCCCAATTGCCAGCGAGCAACTTCTCGCCAATCGTACTGTCACGGCCCCGATTTTTGAGGCTTTGAAAGCCGCCGTGCGAGCCAAACTCAATATCGTCATCTCCGGCGGTACCGGCGCAGGAAAGACGACGTTGTTGAACGTGCTGAGCGGCTATATCAGCGAGACCGAACGTATCGTTACCATTGAGGATTCGGCTGAACTTCAACTGCAGCAGGAACACGTTGTTCGCCTGGAATGCCGCCCCCCTAATGTGGAAGGCAAAGGTGCCGTCCGTCAACGCGAACTGGTCATCAACGCCTTGCGCATGCGGCCGGACAGGATAATCGTCGGCGAGGTACGTGGCGAGGAGACTCTCGACATGTTGCAGGCAATGAACACTGGCCATGACGGATCGTTGACGACCATTCACGCCAACAGCCCCCGTGATGCAGTCGCCCGCTTGGAAACCATGGCGTTGATGTCCAACCTTAACCTTCCGGAGAAAGCGCTGCGGCAGCAAATCGCGTCTGCGATCGCCATCATTGTGCAGATCTCTCGCATGAGCGACGGTACGCGTCGCATAACGTATGTCACGGAAATTACCGGCATGACTGGCGATGTGGTCGCAATGCAGGACATATTTGTCTTCGAAAAGCTCGGCATCGACGTCGGTGGACGGGTGTTGGGACGGTTTAAGGCAACGGGCGTGTCTCCGAAGTTCGCCGAGAGGCTTAAGAAAGCCGGAATCGTCCTCCCCCCAAACATCTTTGAACACTCCTTTGAGGTCTAGGCGGGTCACTTTATGTCTATGATCACCGTATTTCTGATTCTTCTGGTGGCGGTATTCGCTACGCTTTTTTATTTCTTGGAGCCTTCCGAAAGCGACAAGCGAATTCAGCAGCGGCTAGGCGGGTTGGATCATCGCTTCACCGAGGAAGGCGACCAGACGGAAATCATACGGCGGGTCACCTTCAGTCGAATTGCCTGGATCGATCGCATCCTTCGCGAAACCAAGTCCGCACTGCAGCTGCAAACGATACTTGACCAGGCGAGGATGAAGTGGACGGTGGGCCGCTTTTTCTTCTACTCGGCGTGCGCGATGCTGGTGGGCGCGGTTATTGGCAACCTCTTGATACCCGTGGGTTTTGTGGGATGGATTCCTGGGTTGGCGCTGGGATTGGCTCCCCTAGGTTGGGTGCTGTATCGGCGTTCTGC
>JBEKTC010000292.1:0-6114 GCA_049516475.1 Candidatus Korobacteraceae bacterium
TATTCACAGGCGCGGGTGCCGGTTTAGTCAACAATTGATGTTGACAGAGCACGGAAGTGCACTATGATGTTTGAAACATTTTGTGCTGGATTTGTTTTGGGTGGCAGACGATGCAGCGGACGTTCACAACGCGGGAAGTGGTGGTACTGACCAGCATCAGCCCGCGGCAACTGCAGTGGTGGGACGAACAGGGCATTGTGGTTCCGGCGCGAGCGGGCCACCAGCGTATCTACTCGCTCGACGACCTGGCCGAAGTGGCCGTGCTGCGCGAACTGCGGGAGCGCGGTTTTTCGCTGCAAAAGATCCGGCGGGTGATCCGCTTCCTGCAAAAGGAGCTGGGCAAGCGGCTGGTGGAGACGGTGAGCGCAGCCTCGGAATACCATCTGCTGACCGATGGCCGGCACATCTACCTGGAAGATTCCGCCCGCGGGGTGGTCGATCTGCTGAAAAATGCGCGCCAGCCGATGTTATCGGTGTGCCTGAGCGACGCGATCCAGCGAGTCCTCGACCCGATCGGCGGGGAGGGCGGCACGCGGTCGCGGACGGCAAGAGCCGAGTCGACGGGGCGCAAGGACGGTCCGAAGCGGAGGGCGCCAAATCGCGCCGACGTGCGGGCGACGGGAAAGCGCAACAGTTCAGTTCGTCATCTTACTGATCGACGGGGCAAGGCTTCTTGAACGGTTCTACCACCCCGCCAACCGCAAAGGCGGCGCTCGGCGGGGACCCTGGTCCTGAAGGAGGGCACATGATCGGAGAACTCAGCGTTTTGAACGAGTGGATCCCCGAACAGATGGAGCCTGGAACCATCTTCGTGCTGGAGAATGCCGGCGACGTGGGCGAAAAGGACGATCCGTATTGGGCGGTGCTGGCGTGCCCATCGTGCGGTCAACTGGGACTGGTCACGCGCAAGCAGGTCGGCGGATTACTGCCGGTGATCTGCGGCTCGGAGCGGTGCTCGGCGCAGTTCTTCATGCGCGATGAGCAGATCATGCCGCGCAAGCCGAATTAGAGAAACAGTTGTCAGTGTGGGTTGTCAGTTGGGCGCGGCCGGTATCGGCGGTGCGCCATAGGAATTGCATTGAGAGTCGAAGAAGGGCACGGCTGACGCTGTGCCCTTTGTGTTTGTCAGAAATCCTCCGGCGTGCCGCCAGGTTTATCACGGCGACGGAGCGGTAATGTTCAGCGTTGCGGTGGCGGTTTGATTGTCCGGATTGGTGACGGTTAAAGTCGCGGCATATGGTTTTGTTCCCGTGGGGGTGTAGGTGACGCCGATCGACGTTGCGCTGTTGAACTTGGCTTGAGGTTGAGGTTTAGCCGCGCCGGTTTCGTCAGTTATGGTGACTTTAACAGCGGAGGAGAAATTAGCGCCCGTCACGGTTAGCGTCGCTGGTTTGCCGAATGGAGCGCTTGCGGGAGTGATGGAAGAGATCGCCGGCTTCGCTGCTGTGGCAGCTGGCGTGGCAGTTTTGCTGGCGCTGGCTGGCGTCTTCTCGATCGTGCTCTCCAATTTGTTGGCGATATTGTCGAAGAATCGTTCCGAGAATCCGAACAGTAGGGCAATCGCGAGAGCGACAGGTTCGTTGGGATTTTGCCAATCGAGGCTGAGGGCCGAGCCGAACAAGTTGAACTTTAGCCCAACGATGATGAGCAGAATCCCGCCCCAGGCGGAGAAGGCGCCGGTCAGGGGACTGAGAAACAGCGAGCCCCAGTTCGAATCCGCAGGTGCCACCGGACTGATGGGACTGCCCTTCGCGGTCCGTTGCAACCGGCTGAGCAAGCCGCCCACTGCCCCCACTAACAACAGGACGGAATTGTTAGGAAAAGCCAAACCCAGCGCAATAATGAACAATAAGGCGCAGCCCACCAGCCAGATCAGTCGATTGTGCCAGCCACAGACCTCGAAATAATTGTTGTCGAGGTTATCGTTGATCAGCCCCAGCGCCTCAGCCAGGAGGGCCCTCCATCTTTGCACCGGCGCAGCGATCTCGCGGGCGACAGCCGCCTTGATGTCGCTAACCAAGTCTGCTTTCCAGGGCCCCATCTTGGCCAGCTGTTCAACATCGCTGCGAATGGCGTCTCCCATTCCGTCAGATCCGCAATGGCTGATGTGGAGAACCGCATCGTTTTCGTTGATGAAGTTCTCCAGGACTTGCTGTACCAACTTTACGCCGGCGCTGGGAGTGGTTTCGTGAGTCATTGCCTCGGTCACGGAGACCTGCGACTGGCAGAGGTTCAGCAGAACTTGCCAGGCGTTGGACTGGCCGGCTTGCGGCGGGGGAACCTTCAGAGCGGCGGCCAGCGTGCCCGCGTTGCGTCCCACACCCGTGAGAGACGCGAGCTTGTTATTACAATCCTGGAGGGCAGCGGTCAGGTTGGCGGGCGCCGCTGGTACTGGCTGAACCGTGCGCGCAGCCGCGGTCGCCGCTACCAAATCAGTCAGGAAAACCGAGAGCCGTTGCAGCAGAGCCTTCGATTCCGGCGGGAAGGTGCTTATCGTCAGCAGGTTCGTGGTATCGGCGGCCAGTTTCCGACAGGCATCAGCGGCGGCCAGAGTTGTCTGCAACGCGGTCTTGCAGGCGTTCACATCGGTTGCCGTGCCCGGGTTCTTCTGCACCGCATCGCTGAAAACCTGAAGCGCAGCCGAGGCCCGTCCCCGCAGCTCGGCGAGCAGTGCGTCACGAGCTGCCTGCGGCACGTCGACCGGCTCGATCAGGGCCAATACAATTTGCAACAGATGGCGCGCCCGCTCGACGATGATGGCTTCGCCCGAGGTAAGTTCCTGGCTGACGCGATCAGCCAAGGCCAAGGGGACGGGAGTGTTAATTTGCCGCAGCTCCTGTTCGGCGGTCTCTAGTCGCGCCCGCACGCGTTCCTGCGGAAGCAGAGCAACGAATTCTGTTTCGGCCTCGTGAGCGAGACTCCAGCCGGCCAGTTCCTGGCCGCGTGTCCAGAACACCGCGTTGAAAAGTCGATTCGACCATCCGGGATATTGCGATTTGCTTAAGAAACCCGGCTTGGGAGGCTTGTCTTTCGCGCCAAGCGTGGGCGGCATCTGCGTGTTCGACGCGTCTGTGCTTTGTGGACTAGTGAACCAAAGAACATCCCGAAATCGCTTGTGTTTGAAAGGGAAGGCGGCAACGTCCAGTAAGGCGTTAATTTCCGCGAGGCGGGTTTTGGTTTCATAGGATTGCGGGATGTGGCTGGCCTCGGCGGTCACTCGCGCTCGCACCGCATCGATTTCCGCCAGCACCAGACCCCGCGCCGGCTTGGCGATCAGGTGCCATCTGACCAAAACCAGCCCGAGGAAGTAGCAGAAGCTCACCACTAGCAACAGCCAGGTTCCCCAGTGCTCGCGGCACAACGAGTACCAATGCGGACAGCCCGTGCGCAGCACGACGATCCGCGTTAGCGGGAGGTCAGGACCCGATGCATCTGGGGGCGGCGTGAGAGTTACCGTCAAGGCCAGCGAACCGCTGTCTGGGATTTGCCCAGACGAAGACTCATAGACAGCGTAGATCGTGCAATTCTGCGCGGAGGCAACGTCGACGCAACCGGATGCGTCGGCCTTGAAACCGTTGCTAGACGTGGCCGTTACCTTTGTCAGTTTCGATTGCGTGAAGTTGTTCAGCGTAATCGCCTCAGCCGCGGACGCCGCACCTGCGCCCGAAACCTCCAGCGTCAGGCTCGAAGGCGAAACATTGATATTCTGAAATGCCTGACCTGTCAGCGTCACCTTTTGCGGCGGATTTGTGCCGTCACTTACCGCCAAGATCGCGTCACGACCCAGTGGCCAAGTGCTGTCGGCTGCGCCCTTGTCGGTGGCCGGCTTGTCGGCCGCTGTTTTTTCTGCTGGGGCGAGTGGCTTGAAGAGGATGTCCACGTCGCACTTGGATTGGGGCTGTATATTGCTCAGACAAGTGCCGATATAAGAGAAATCGGTTGGGTTATCTCCCGTGAACGCCAGCGCGAGGCTGATAGGCGCGCTGCTGGTGTTGGTCAGCGTCAGCTTCACCGGAGTGGTGGTACCAATGTCGTGCTTGTGGAAGTCAATCCCCTTCTCGGAGCTGACCGAGAACGTGGAGGCTGCTTGCGCGGCACAAGGGATGCCGCACGCCGTCAAACCCACAACAATCGCGGTTATGGCCAATACTCTATGCTTCATCGGTTTCCTCCGGCGGCGGAGCTTGCAGGCACCAGATTGCAGATCCGGGCTCGGCCTCGCCTTATCTGGCCCTGAAAGCGGAATCGCACTACAGAGCTGTCACTAACAGTTTCCGAAAGACTTGGGAGCAATCTTTGTGGGAGCAGGCGTAAGATACACCCGCTGGTCAGAGAGCACAACAGTTTTTTGGTTAGTCTTTCCGAAGTAGTCTTCATTCTTTCGCGATCAGTGTCGGCCTTCGCTATGGCTCATGTCTTTGCCGGCTGGCCGCTAATTCGTTGCAACCGGCGGCCGGGTCGGGCATCTCAGGTGGAGTTGTCATTTCGCCTGGCAGTTTGGGGCAGGGGAAGGTGAATTCCGACGATGAATCACGCTTTGCTATTGGCTGTTGGCATTGGATTTGTTGCGGGCCTGCGAGCGCTGACCGCACCCGCGTTTGTCTCCTGGGCGGCGTATCTGCACTGGATCAATCTGGCGGGAACGCCGTTGGCGTTCATGGGATCACCGATCACGGCGGCGATTTTCACCTTGCTGGCAATCGCCGAGCTGATTTCGGACGTGATGCCCAAGACGCCACCCAGAACCGCGCCGGTTGGGCTGATCGCGCGCATCATCACGGGAGGGTTGAGCGGCGCCTGCATTTATGCCGCGGCAGCAGCGACGCCGATCACGGGAGCGATTCTGGGCATTATCGGCGCGCTGATCGGCACGTATGCGGGCTATTACGCGCGACGGGCGCTGGATAACAGTTTGAACGTGAAGGACATTTTCATCGCGATTCCCGAGGACATTGTGGCGTTCGTTTTGGCGTACTGCATTGTGCGATAAGCAGCATTCGCAAAGGCAGCGAAGGAGTGGAGCACCCGGCGGGGCAAGACGGGCCTTTCGGGACAGAATGGGGCTCTTTTACTAAAGGCCCTCAAAGAGGAAACGATTTTGCGGCTTGGTGGGCGCGAACAGGCAGTCGAGACGCCGCAGCGCGACCAATGCCGGTTTTCTTCATCCAACTGTTTACTAATGCCTGTTTGTCCAACTTGGAGATGAATCGTGAAAGCAATTGTTGTCCACCAATATGGCGGTCCTGAAGTTCTCAAGTTTGAGGAATACCCTGATCCAGTGGCGGGTCCCGGCGAGGTGCTGGTGCGGGTCGCCGCCGCGAGCGTGAATCCGATCGACTACAAGCGGCGTGCCGGATTAACGAAAGATTTTTATCCCATGCAGTTCCCGAGCCTCATAGGAGTCGATATGTCGGGGACTGTGGTCAAGGTTGGGCCCGGGGTGGAAGACTTCTCTGTCGGCGACCAGGTGTTCGCTATGGCGGACAATACTTACGCCGAACTTTGTGTGGTGAAAGCCGCAGTTCTGGCGAAAGTTCCCAAGGGGCTCGATTTGATCGAGTCGGCGGCGCTGCCGCTGGTGACAACGACCGGCAACCAGCTGCTTTCAGCTACGGGAATCAAAGCGGGCGAGACGGTCATGGTCGTAGGTGCTGTAGGAAATGTCGGACGTTCGGCGGTATTCACTGCGAAGGAACGCTGGGCGACTGTGATCGCGGGGGTTTTGAGGGGGCAGATGGATGAGGCGAAGACTGTGGGCGCGGACCAGGTGGTCGCAACCGACGACGACACCGCGATTGCGAATCTTCCTCCGCTCGATGCGGTTGCGGATACGGTCGACGGAAGAACCGCCGAGAAGCTGATCGCCAAGGTCAAGCCGGGAGGAGTGTTTGCTTCGGTTGTCGGGGCACCGCAGAACGCCGCGAAGTACCCATCTGTAAAGGTGGTGCCGGTATTCTCGAAATTCGACAGGAAAACGCTCCAGTTCATGGCTGAAGCGGTGCGAGATGGCAAGCTAGTAATCCCGATTAGCCAGAAACTGCCACTCAGTGAAGCGGCTGAGGCTCAAGCAGCGGCAGAAAAGGGTGGTATCGGGAAGATCTTGCTGGTGGCTTG
>JBEKTC010000293.1:0-6098 GCA_049516475.1 Candidatus Korobacteraceae bacterium
GAACCTGCCGCGCGATCTGGCTATCGCGGTGGTCCAGCTGCTGATGCTCGAGTACTTCACCTCACTCCTAGACCCTGGGTATCAGGTACTGGGATCAACCCCTCTATCGGCGTCCATTCGACCTCGCAAGCTTGGCCAGCTGTTTGTTTCGAAGGCAATGGCGCACTGGCGACTGGCGAACTGGAAGTGGGCGCGCCCGGGCGCGGCTCATCGGGGATTACGGTAACCCAGGTTCTGCCGTCTGAGGTATTTCCCGAGGCCGAAACCCCGTAGGCGCACCATGCCCTGAAACTGTTCGAGAAGTAGGGTCCCAGGCGTTTCAGGTTACCCACCTGATTTTCCAACCTGGGAGGTTCAATCGGCAGCCCGTCGAGTAGGCTGGCCGTCGGCGCATCGCTACCGGGAGTGAAGGCTGTCATCAGCAACGGATCGTAATCCCGCGGTCGCTCTACTCGCTTTACCGAACCCCGGGTTGCAATCATTCGTTCCGCCTCGATCACAATTTCGTCCGAATACAACTTCACGGTAGCGCGATAGGTCACTTTCCCATCCAACTGGTCGCCCCGAAACCACAGGAATGGACCATCCAGCCGAGTCCAATCATGCTCGTATTTGCGCGCTGCCAGTGTCGTGTCGCTCTGTTCGTCAGCGGGCTTAATCCACGAAGGGCTCCATTCCTTTTGGTCTTCAGTCAGATATACGGGAAACTGTTCCACCTCTACGGTTGTACTTTTCCTCGTCATCATCACCACGTCGGCCCGCTCTTCAAATTCATCCTTCGATATGGGATGATCGAGAACGCCTGGACGATAGAGAAATAAGGCCGCGGTTTTACCCTCGCCGATTTGGCGCGGCAGTTGCTGCCGAAGTCGGTTAGTGAAGTCAACCATGTCGGGCTGAGGGTTATCAGCTTTATCCGCCCATTTCGTTTCCATCCTGAGCAGAGTAATCGTCATGGCGTAAAGACGCAGCGCCTGAGGAAACGACAGATTGGGCTTGGGTGTTCGATATCTCACACCCTGTGCAGTCGTGGCAGAATTCGTCATGCCGTCGACCGCTTTGCGGAGATCGTTGAGCTTCCAAACGGAGTAATCCCCCAGTATCATGGCCTTCGCTAGTTCCTGGTGGAAGGCCTTCAGGCGGCCGGATAGTTCGCTTTCGGGCAGCGACCAGACAATGCACAATAGCGGCATAGGACTGAGAGCGGCGTCTTCGTTCGCATAGCGGGCGGAGAAGCGGCTGTTTGTTGAAGGGCTGGGGGCCGAATCTGGTTCCTCTCTTTGTTTTAGGCTTGGTCCTGGGTAATCTGGGCGAACTCGCTGTTCCCCTTTTTCCGAGGGCGTGGCCAGCGAGGGAAAGTATGAGCGGATCACCTCCCAGCCGGTTTTGTTCACCGCCAGAAGTGCCGCGGTAGCGTTAGCTACGGGTTCGGCCTTGCTGTCATAGGCATCGATATCCTGCCGCTGAATTCCCATCATGTTGTAGGGTAGCTTGGGCCGGTCGCTGTCCTTGCCGCCTTGCAATGCAGCACAAAATATCGGAGAAGCCAAGAGGCTAACTGCCAGCGTCCCCAAATTTATGAGCCTTAGCCACGAGAAACGCCGTGCCGGCGATAGAACGAAGTGGAAAACGAGAGCCACGGTGTGATCATTTTCGTGCTACCCCAGTTCAGTGTCAACGGTTGTCGCCTTCGGAAAGCATAGAAGTTGGACTAGACTTTGGTCGGGTGCGCTACTGATCGTTGTGTTCATGAGAAATCGCAGCTTTACAATAACCTGGTAGTCCGCCGAGGTTAATGCGATCGGCCGCGTCAGTGCCGGAATTCGGCATGACTTGAAATTTGCCAGGCGGATTGCCCATTGCGAACATCTTCCACCGCCTCGTAATTTATTGACGCCCCAACGCCCCCGTCCTAAAATTGCCACGATGTCGTCTCCGGCTTTAGCTATCGGTAATGTGCTGGGTCACTACCGGATCGTGGAGCGGATAGGTGCCGGTGGTATGGGAGTCGTTTATCGCGCTCACGATGAGCGATTGCAACGCGACGTGGCCGTCAAGGTCTTGTCCGCGGCTACGCTCGCGAGTCATGCTGGCCGCAAGCAGTTCCGTCAAGAGGCTCTCACTCTTTCGCGTCTGAATCATCCAAACATAGCTACGGTTTTCGACTTCGACACGGAGAACGGTACCGACTATCTGGTCATCGAATACATTTCAGGTATCACGCTGGATACTAAGCTCGCCGGGCGCGCCCTTCCCGAGAAAGAGGTCGTGAGCCTCGCTCTGCAACTTTGTCAAGGTCTCGACGCCGCCCACAAGAATGGCATTATCCATGGCGATTTGAAACCCAGCAATCTCCAAATAACAGCCGATGATCGACTGAAGATTCTCGACTTCGGTCTTGCCCGATGGATGCCTCACGCTAGCGAACAGGGGCTCACAGTTACAGCGACGGCAACTCAACTTTATATGGGAACACTGCCCTACATGGCTCCCGAGCAGCTCCGAGGAGCTAGACCCGATGTACGCTCCGATACTTGGGCGGTTGGAGCTGTCATCTACGAAACGGCAACGGGTAAGCGCCCATTCATCGAGCCAACGACCTCACTGCTTGCCGATGCCATCTTGAACAAGGCACCCGCGTCTCCTAAGTCCGTGAACCCGCAGTTGTCGTCTGGGCTAGAGAAGATTATCTTGACGGCGCTAGAGAAGGACTGCTCTCGTCGTTATCAGTCTTCTCAAGCGTTGGCCGTCGATCTTCAGAGAGTTGAGGTTGGTCTGTCGCCGTATGTCGCAGCGGCCGCAGCAGAGCGTTCCAAGTTAAAGCGGATGAACCTCTCGCTGGTACTGGTTGGATTGGTAGTGGTGATCGCGCTGATGGTGGGCGGATTTTGGTATTCTCAGCGACTGCATAAGCTAACCGGCAACGATACTCTTTCTTTCATAGCGCGCGCTGACAGCTCCGAGATCACATTGCTTGGCTCGATCCTTCCACCGCCGGAAAAAGGCAACGCCGTCAAGATTGTGGTGGAGGGGCAGAACGGCGAAACCTCTCCGGACGAGCTGGGAAGGTTCAAACTTAATGTAAATGGGAAAGCCGGTGACAGGGTTCGCCTGCAAATCTATGTAAATGGAAAAATGGCTTACGACGATTTTCAAGTGCTTCCCGGTCCGATTACAGTAAGTCTATTCAAACCCAACTAACGAAATTGTCCGGGCACGGAAGCGGTCGAAACCCTCCGCGCGGCCTTTGCGCGGCTGCGGAACGGGAGGGGCTTTCTGCGGCGTCAATCAGACGCGCAACTTCCTACCGACTAAGCACCTGCGGAAGGTGACGAACCTTCTTGGGACATGGCGTCTCGGCGATGCTCCAGCCGCGCTTCAACACGTGAATATGGAAGAAGCGCAACGAGGCTAACAGTTATGGCGGAGAGACAGGGATTCGAACCCTGGGTACCCTTTCGAGTACACACGCTTTCCAAGCGTGCGCCTTCAGCCACTCGGCCATCTCTCCGCTCAGCACTGATTGTATGGCGCGAGTCGTGGAACCGCAACCTTGGCCGGTCAGGAGCGGACTCGTCGTGCTTAGGGCGCGAAGTAGCCCGAGATATCCAGGATGAGGTAAGTGGTGTTCGAAGCGAATGCGTCAACCGAACCGTCCACGTTCGGAACGATCGCCATGTTCGAAGTAATAGCTCCATCCACAGCATTCAGGGTTGAGACCAGAGGCTGCTGTTCACTGTCCGGCCACAATGTTAGATATCCGAGCGGACTCCTAGGTGCCACGGTCGCGTTAAGAACGAAAGCTTGAGCCAGCGTTGGCGCACTGCAGCCTGTGCTTACCACGCCGAAGGGATAGGCGCCGCTAAAGGCGCCCGGGTACTGTCCGCGCGTGTCGACTATACGACATGGCGGCGGAGCATAGAGAGAAAGGCCGTTTGTTCCCGGAGGAGCGAAATACCCATTGATATCGATGATAAGTTCGGTGTTATCGGTTGCGTAGGCATTGATATCGCCGTTAGCTCCGGCCGGAATGATCGCTGCGTTCGCGATGATGGTACCGGTTCCGTCGTTCAGAGTCGAAACTGTGGGCTGCGGCTGTCCGGATGGCCACACGGTCAGATAGTTAAGCGTTTGCTGTGGTATGACGGTGAAGTTCAGAGAATATGCCTGAGCAGTATTCGGTATATGACACTGCGTGGCGTCCAGGACCGGAAAATCGCGGCCTTGCCCACCTTGCAGGAAAGGCCCTCCGAGGGGCCCGTTCGGGTTGCGCGTATCGGCCACACGACAAGGCATCAGAGGGTAAAAGGCCAGCGCGTTAGGGTCCGGTAAGGCGACAAAGTATCCGCTGATGTCGAGCGCAACATCAGTAGTGTCGCTGGCATACACACTGACCGCTCCATTGCTACCAGCGGCCATGATTGCAGCATTGGCTTTCACACGCCCGTCCGGCGAGTTCATCGTAGAAATCACCGGCTGCGGCTGCCCGCTGGGCCAGATGGTGAGATAGCCCAATGGGCCATGCGGGACTACAGTCACATTCAAGGCATATGCCGTAGCGGCTGAAGGAATCTCGCATCCCCCCTGGGAAATTGGGAAATCGCGGTAGTTCCCACCCTGAATCGGTGGCCCACCAAACGTTCCGTTGGGGTTGCGTGTATCTACCACTCGGCAAGGGTTGACTGGAATGAACTGCCAGGCCGCCAGAGGAGCGCCATCCACAACCGAAACGCTTCCGGGAACATCAAGTCCACAGTATGAAAGAGAGGCACACTGGTTTTCTGTATAGATCCTGTTGTTTGTGGCATTGACGACCAGGTCAATCGGCATGGGCCCGACAGTCACATTCACCATCGAAAGATTTGAGCCATCAAATACGGTTAAGAAACCATTCACGTCGTCGGGGTTGACCTCACTGGATATGTAAATCTTGTTGGTCGTGCCGTTGATCCCGAGACCAGTTGGATACTGAGGCAATGGGTAGAAATACGTTGCGAGCGTCCCTCCGTCTATTGCTGCGAGCTGACCATACCCATCAATCTGGTCCGTGCAAACGACATAGATCTGGTTCGTTGCCTGGTTGACTGCAAGTCTAACAGGAAGACCTTGGACAAGGACCGTGGATGTGGACAGGGTAGTCCCGTCAATTACTGTCACAGACGCCTCACCATTTGCAACATAAATCTTATTGGTGGTGTTGTTGACTGCCACAATACCCGGGAATTTCCCTACCGTTACATAAGTATTCGAGAGCGTAACCGGATCAATCACCATTACGTTGCCATCACCAAAGCAACTCTGATCGGTGCACGGATTCACAACAAAGACTTTGTTAGTAACTGTATTGACAGCCACAGCTGGGGGCGTGTAATAGTAGCCCAGTCCAGTTCCTATCGTCGTCTGCGCTAGAGTAGCCCCATCGATGATCGTGAGAGTCTGAATGAAACAATCGTCGTAGCCGCAGGCATTGACTACAAAAATCTTATTTGTTAGCTCATTGATGGCCAAAGCTTCGGGCTTGGTTCCCAATTGCACCGTGGTAGTCGCAAGAGTTGCTCCATCGATAATTGTCAGGGTCCCATTGCTTCCACAATAAAGATCATTGCCGCAAGCATTTACCACATAAATCTTGTTGGTCGCTGTATTCACCGCGATTGGCGTCTCGTTCAAATACGAATAGCCTATGGGCACCGTTGTAGTGGCGAAAGTATCCTCATCGATAACGGTGACAGTAGGGCCGTTCTGGCACGACCCGCATTGGTTTACCACATACAGCTGATGGGTGACGGGGTTCAATGCCAGGCCCCAAGCATTTACTCCCACTGGCACAGTCGCGATGAGAGTTTGGGCAGAGACAGGCAAACACGCGCAGATAATAATGGCGGACAGGAAACTAAGTAGCCGCGGCGATGAATATATTCGATCCATCCTTTGTTGGCCTCACTTTCCTCAGTAGCGCGGGACTACGGTGCGAAATAGCTGGAGATATCCAGGATCAGTTGCGTGAGTCCGGCGGCATAGGCGTCGATGGAGCCGTTGGTCGTTGGCAGGATGGCCAGGTTGGAGGTGACAGCTCCATCGCGCGCGTTCAAAGTCGA
>JBEKTC010000294.1:0-11234 GCA_049516475.1 Candidatus Korobacteraceae bacterium
TTCCAGCCTTCTGTTGATGGGCTTTGGGGCCATCCTCGCGAATGTACTGGCCGATCTGAAATTCACGGATGCGGCGAATGACGGCCGGTCCAATGATCAGTCCGATGAAGAGTGCGGTGAGGCTGGCGAAGGCGGTGCGAAACGTGAGGTAGCGGAAGATTCGGAACGGGCCGATATGGAAAACTACGAATCCTTTCTGATACAGCAACCAATAGAGCAAAATTCGTCCCCGTTCTAATCGTTGAAGGGCCGCACCTTCAGGTGCGCCGTTGCAGCTTCTATTCAATCCGAGTCGGCTTCAGCCGACGTCATAGAGTTGTGCTGCAAGAGGTTACTGCCCAGAATCACTCTTCCACACTTCCAGCGCCCGCTCCAGTCGCACCCCGCGTGAGGCCTTCAGCAAAACCACATCGTCGGGCTTGATCTCGCGGCGTAGCCATTGGCCGGCTTCCTCAGGCGTATTCACGAACTCGGCGCGCGTTCCCGCCCGCTTCGCGCCCTCGACCATGGCCTGCGCCAGCCCGCGCACACCCAGAAGCAGATCGACGCCGTATTGCGCCGCGTGCAGGCCTGCCTGGCGATGCATTTGTTCAGCCGCCGGGCCCAGTTCCAGCATCTCGCCCGCAACCACAACCCGGCGCTGCGCCGGAATCTGCGCCAACGAGCGAAGCATGCTGTCGAGGGCCTTCGGATTGGAATTGTAGCAATCGTTGATGACCGTCGCTCCTGCGATCTTGAGAATTTCTCCTCGCTTGTCACCAGCTGATAACGTGGCCAGCGACTCGGCGGCTGCATGGAGCGGAACGCCATAGTGCAGTCCCACAGCCACGCCGGCCAGCGCGTTGTAGACGTTGTGCTCGCCAAGCATCGGCAAGGTGGCGCGCGCCCGCTGCTCGTCCACAACAATGTCGAAGGCGGATCCCTCGGGCCCGCGCGACTCAATGTTCTTCGCCGCGACATCCGCCGGTTTATGCAGACCGAACATTACAACCCGCCCGTGAAAGTCGCGGCCAAACTGCGAAACATATTCGTCGTCGGCGTTCAGCACGGCAATGCCGCCAGCGTGCAGCGACTCGATCAACTCGTACTTGGCGCGCGCGATTGCGGCGACTGATTCGAAGAACTCCAGGTGAACGGGCGCAACCATCGTTACCACGCCGCAGTCCGGCTGCGCGAGTTTAGCCAGCGCGGTGATTTCCCCCGCGTGCGACATCCCCATCTCAATGACCGCGATCTCGTGCTCGGGTTCCAGCTTCAGCAACTGCAGCGGCAAGCCGAAGTGATTGTTCAGATTGCCGTGCGACTTCAGCACATGATGGCGCGTTCCCAGAACATGCGCGGTGGCTTCTTTGGTGGTGGTTTTTCCCGCTGAGCCCGTGACGCCAATCAACGGCTTTCCCCACATTCGCCGGACGGCAGCGCCGAGACGTTGCAGCGCCAGCAGCGAATCGTCAACCACCAGCAATTGCGACTTGGAAGGAAATCGCCCGACGTGCTCGTGCTCCACCACTGCGGCGACTGCGCCCCTGGCAAGTGCGGCTTCCACGTAATCGTGGCCATCGAGCCGCTCGCCGCGAATGGCGAAGAACAAGTTGCCGGGCTGCAAGGTGCGTGAGTCAATGGAGTAGCCGTCGGCGACCGCCTCGTGAGCGAACTCACCGGTGGCGGGCATTAACTCGGCGGCGCGTGAGAGGGTGAGGTTCATGATTTGGCGGGATTGGCCCCGGCCGCTCCATAGCCTGCAGCTTGCAATGCTTTGCGCGATTCCTCGATGTCGTCGAAAGGAACGGTTCCGGAGGTGGTGACCTGGATTTTCTCGTGTCCCTTACCGGCGATCAGAACGATGTCGCCCGCCTGCGCTTGGCGAACCGCCAGCGCGATAGCCTGGCGCCGGTCGGGTTCCAGCGTATAGTGCGTGCCGCTGCGCTGCAAGCCGGGCAGGGCGTCGTTCATGATGTCGAGAGGATTCTCGCTGCGCGGATTGTCGCTGGTCAGGATTACGAAATCGCTGCCTGCGCCCGCGGCCTCGCCCATCAGCGGACGCTTGCTGCGGTCGCGATCGCCGCCGCAGCCGAAGACGGTGATGATACGTCCAGCGCCTCCGCGTTGCGCCAGAAAGTCCCTGGCCGCAGCGGTGAGATTACGCAGCGCGTCGTCACTGTGTGCGTAGTCCACGATCACGGTGAAGGGCTGGCCCGCATCCACGCGTTCGAAGCGACCGGCCACGCGGTCAAGCTTATAAACCGCGTCAAGGATTGCGCGTGGCTCCACATTGCGCGCATAGGCCGCAGCCGCCGCCGATACCAGGTTGAACACGTTCACGCGGCCAAGTAACGGACTCCAGATTGAATGCTCGCCGGCCGGCGTCACCAGCTGGAACCTGGTTCCGGTGCTCGCGATGTCCAGGTCCTTCGCATGGAAGTCGCCGCTGTTCACGCCATAGGTGATCACTTCCTGCTGCTTCTTGCAGAGCTTGATCAGCCGCTTGCCGTAATCATCTTCGATGTTGATGACTGCGGCCCGGGGCGGTTCGGTGCCCGATCCCTGGAACAGAATTGCTTTCGAGGCAAAATATTCTTCCATGGTGCCGTGATAGTCGAGATGATCGCGGGTGAGATTGGTGAAGATCGCAACATCGAACGGAACGCCATAGACCCGCTGCTGCTGAAGAGCATGGGAGGAAACTTCCATCACCGCTTCGGTGCAGCCCGCTGCCAGAGCGAGGGCGAAGAACTGGTTCAGTTCCAGCGGCTCTGGGGTGGTGTGAGGAGCGGGATAAACCTCGTCCTCAATGCGGTATTCCACGGTTCCGACGAGCGCGGCCTTACGGCCAGCAGCGCGCAGCATTGCATTCAACAGGAACGATGTTGTCGTCTTTCCATTGGTGCCCGTGATTCCGGTGATGAAGAGGCGCTCGGCAGGACGGCCGTAGAAGTTGGCGCTCAGCCGCGCCAGCGCGCGCCGTCCGTGCTGCACCTGCGCCCATGGAACACCGGGTCGCGGGGGCAGGGAATCGCTGACGACGGCAACTGCGCCAGCCTGCAAGGCCGCGTCGATGTATTCATTGCCGTCGGCGCTTCCGCCGCGCATGGCTATGAAACACCATCCCGGCTTCACCCGCCGGCTGTCGTAGTCCAAACCTGCGATGGCCGGATTGCCTTGCTGCGCAACATATTCCGCCCCATCCAACAGCTCGAGGAAGTTCATCTAAGGCGATTATAGTTATCGCTGTCGGGAGGAGTGCGGGGCTGCATCAAGGCGGTTACGTGAGAATGGCCCGCAACTGAATATCTGAGGCGCGAAACTGCACCGCTCGCGCCACCTTCTTTCTGACGTTAAGATTTGCGATACGATGGGCAAAGTGCGCCGAAGCAGTTTCGGCGGGATGACTATGGGCGGCAGTACGGAAGTGCTTCGCGTTGCGATTGGCGAGCGGTCTCTGGTTATCGCCGGACCGGGTGACATCACGGGCGAGGAAACCGACGCGATCGTGAATGCCGCCAACTCCTCGCTGTTGGGCGGAGGCGGCGTGGATGGAGCGATTCATCGCACGGGAGGCCCGGCTATTCTGGAAGAGTGCAGGCGAATTGTTGAGCGCATCGGCCGCTTGCCTGCCGGCCAAGCGGTGGTGACTTGTGCCGGCAAGCTCGCGGCGCGATATGTGATCCACACGGTGGGGCCGTTCTGGAGCGGTGGACAGAGCAACGAACCGGAGACGCTGGCAAGTTGTCATCGTGAATCGATCCGGATTGCCGATGAGCTGCAGCTCGCCTCGATTGCGTTTCCAGCGATCTCGACCGGAGCGTATCGCTATCCGGTGGAGCAGGCGGCGCAAGTGGCTGTCATCAGCGCAGCGGACGAGCTGGAGAAAGCGGCGCACTTACGCGAGGTCCGATTCGTGCTGTTCGATCCGGGAACGGTGGAGAGTTATGCGGAAGCTGCGCGGATGCTGAACAAGAGGAACCTTTGACTGACCGTCTCTATTACACCGATTCCTTCCTGCACGAGTTTGAGGCGCGGGTGCTGGTTGTCGCGGGCGCGTCGGGAGGAGTTTCTGTCGTCCTCGACCGCTCGGCCTTCTATCCCACCAGCGGTGGTCAGGTGTTCGACACTGGATGGCTCGAGGTCGTCGCCGATGCGAACCGCACCGTGCGTCTGCTGGTGCGGGACGTCGCCGAAGATGAACAGACCGGTGACGTGCTGCACATCGTAGAAGATGAAAGTTCAACTCTGAAGGCGGGGGACGTGGTTCGCGGAACGATCGATGCCGAACGCCGCCGTGACCACATGCAGCAGCATTCGGGTCAGCACGTCTTGTCAGCGGTTTTCGAGAAGCTGTATGACATGGCGACGGCGTCGTTCCACATGGGCGATGAGAGCTGCACTATTGACCTGGCGACCGAGACGATCAGTCCGAAACAAGTGCAAGCGGCGGAACGGCTAGCCAATGAGGTCATCGCAGAGGACCGCCCGGTGGAGATTCGCTTCGCCACGCCGGACGAGGCACGCTCCATGGGCGTGCGCAAAATTCCTGCTGCCGAGCGCGAGAAGCTCCGCCTGATCGACATTCGCGATTTCGATTTGAATGCCTGTGGGGGGACGCACGTCGGCAGCACGGGACAGATCGGGAGCATCCTGCTGCGTAAAACGGAGAAGGTCAAGCAAGGCGTGCGCGTGGAGTTTGTCTGCGGGCTGCGCGCAGTGGGCACAGCGCGGCATGACTTTGAAACCTTGACCGAAGCCGCGACGCTTTTCTCCACGCACATCTGGGAAGTTCCGCAGCAGATACGGAAGGCGCAGGAGGAGATCAAAGCGGCGCAGAAGGCGCAGCACCGGCTATTAGAGGAAGTGGCGGAGCTACAGGCGGAGCGGTTGTTGCAGTCGGCGCCGGAGCACGGCGGTCAGAAGCTGGTGGTGCAATACTCGGGCGATCGCGACCTGGGATTCATCAAGATGCTGGCGCAGAAGCTGACGAAAGCTGGCCAGGCCGTTGCACTGCTCGCGTGCGGAGGTGCGCAGCCGTCGCTAGTGTTCGCGCAGTCGGCAGGCTTAACCAACGACATGGGCGCGTTGATGAAGCAGGCAGTGCAGGCGATGGGAACTCGTGGAGGCGGTAATCGAGATATGGCACAGGGCGGCGCGCCCGACGGCGACCGGGCGGAGAGCGCGATTGTCGAGGCGGCGAAGTTGGTCGCGCAGTAGCCTAGCCTGCGCGTGCCGGGACAGCAGGTCCCTCCACGCGGACTAAAGTCCTCGGTCGGGATGACACTTCTGATAGCACAGTTTCGTTATTCTCTAAGCTGACAACTGGCAACTGATTTTGGACCAACGGCTCATTCTCGTTACCTTGCTGATTCGTCTCGGCGTAGCCGCGGCGATCAGCAGCGTGCTGGTGCGCGCGCGGCGATTTCGCGTGCTGCTGTTCCGCGAGGCCCGCACCTTCGGCGAGAAGCTGGAGATCGTCCTCATCGTGGGGACGCCGATTGCATTGGGCGTGCTTGCCCGCCATTGGGTGCATAACTTCTACGCGGCCGACATCGCGTTCGAAGGTGCGATCCTGATGGGTGTGATCGGAGGACGTTTTGTCGGCACTGCTGGAGGGATTCTGGTTGCCCTGCCGTCGCTCTTCTGGGGTGAGTGGCTCGCGCTCCCGATGTACGTCTTTGCCGGAGCCGCTGCCGGCATGCTGCGCCACATCGCGCAGGACCGCGAGGCCATCTGGTCGTTCTCGCCGCTATTCGATCTGAGCATCTATCACTGGATTCGGCGCAGCATTCGAAAATCGTTCATCGACTGGCAGACGTCATTCTTCTTTCTGATTCTCGGGCTGGAGTTTGTTCACATCCAGCTGCATCTGGCGTGGCCCCGGCGCATCTTCGCGCTGTATTCCCCGAACCTGTGGGTGAAGTTTGCCATCTATGCGGGCACGGTGATGGCAGTGGCCATCGCGCTGAAGGTGCTGAACAACGTGCGCATTGAGATGAAGCTGGAGCAGCAGGAGCGGCTGCTGCTGCAGGCGCGCATGGAAGCGCTGCAAAGCCAGATCAACCCGCACTTCCTGTTCAAGCGGCGGCTGCTGCGCAAGGGCGATTCGTTCGTTCCGCTGCGCGAGGAACTGGAGTTTCTTGACGATTATCTCGACATCGAAGTGGCGCGCTTTGGCCGCGACAAGCTAAAGGTGGTGAAAGAACTGGAGCCGGCGTCGCTGGACCACCTCGTACCAAGCATGATTCTGCAGCCGCTGGTGGAGAATGCGGTGAAGCATGGCTTCTCGACCAAAGTGGAGAGCGGCAGTATTTATCTCCGCAGCCGCACGGCCGATCAGCGATTGGTGATTGAGGTGGAAGATGACGGAGTGGGCATGCCGCTGAATGGCGCGAGCGCTTCTTCGGGGACCGGCATCGGAATGCAGAACGTTACCGAGCGGCTGCAAGTGTTGTACGGCGATGCGGCAGAGATCACGGTTGAGAGCCAGCCCAATCGCGGAACCATGGTGCGGCTGGTGCTGCCGGTGGTGAACGCCGAGGAGATGGGCGGCTCGGTTGTAGGCGCGATCTATGAGGAACGGTCCAACACCGCGCGGTAGTGCTTTTCATAGAGTGGGATGATCTTGCTGGCGCAGAACCTGGCCTGTGCGCTGGCGCGTGCCGCCTCACCCATCTGCTTCAGCTTCGCATCATCGGACAGGACCTCGATGGCGTAATTCGCCATTGTCTCTACGTCGCCGACGGCGGCGAGAAATCCGGTCTTGCCGTGGTCGATGACCTCCGGTACGCCGCCCTCGTTGGTGGCGATGGGAACTACCTCGCAGGCCATCGCTTCAAGCGCGGCAAGGCCGAAGGATTCCAGTTGACTCGGTAGAAGCATCACGTCGGCGACTCCCAGCTTTTCGTGAATACGGTCCTGCTTACCGAGAAATTCGACCTTGTTGTGGATGCCCTTGTTGACCGCCAGCCACTCGGCGCGCGAGCGTTCGGGTCCGTCGCCGATCATCAGCAGCCGCGATGGGACTACCTTCTGCACGCGATCGAAGATCTCGATGACGTCGGGAATGCGTTTTACCGGGCGGAAGTTCGACAGGTGGACCAGAATCTTCTCGCCGGCGCGGGCATATTCGGAGCGGCGCTGCATGACTTCCGGCGTGCGCTCGTAGAGATCGCAGTTGACGAAGTTGGGGATCACCTCGATAGGAGTTCGGACGTCGAAGACCTCCAGCGTGCGCTGCTTGAGATAGTTGGAGATGGAGGTGACGCCATCGCTCTGGTCGATGGAGAAGCGAGTGATGGGCAGATAGGACGGATCGGCACCGACCAATGTAATGTCGGTGCCGTGCAGGGTGGTGACATAGGGTAGATGACGGCGATTGCGGGCGTGATCGCAACCGAGCATTTGGCGGGCCAGCATGGCGCTGACGGAATGCGGTATCGCATAGTGCACGTGCAGCAGGTCGAGCTCGTAGATCTCGGCGACCTCGGCCATGCGGGTGGCCAGCGCCAAGTCGTACGGGGGATACTCGAAAAGCGGATAACGCGAGACTTCAACTTCGTGGTAATGGATGTTGGGCTGCGGCTCGGTCAGCCGGATGGGCTGCGAGTAGGAGATGAAATGCACCTGGTGACCGCGCTGCGCCAGCTCGAGTCCGAGTTCGGTGGCAACCACGCCACTGCCGCCATAAGTGGGATAACACGTAATACCGATTCGCATGATTGGTTGTGTGCCTTCGGAGTGCGTTGTTCCGCGAGTTTACGGCTACCGGAGATTGGATGGATTTGAGACGAGGGGGATTCAGGGGCGCGTCATGGGATTGGTCGCGTCTTGCTCATCGGGGCTGACAACAACCGCGCTCGGTCACTTCGCTCCTTCGCGCGGAGTATTTGCAGATGGCTGTGCCGGTGCGGCTGAGCAGGCGACGGAAAAGGTCGTTCAGTACGAGTTGTGCCGTCGGCGAAAGCCGACTCGAAATCGAAAAATAGAGCATTTAGACGCTAGCCTAAAGGCTAGCTCTACCCAAACATCGCAAAATCGCGATTTGTTCCGCAGCTTGTAAAGCCGCGCCCCTGCACAGAGTGTCGTTGGAGCAAGCTCAGTTTTGGGGCGGAAACTTCCCAAGGCGAATTGAGAGAGGGGCTGAGGATTCCAAGGAACGTTCGTTCGAGTTTTGTTCCCAGAACAATTGCCTGCTTGTTCTGGGCGGGCGATCAGGCGGTTGGCGCTGATCGTCTGCTGGCTACCAGCGGGGCTAGGGTTTGCCCGTGCGGGTAGCCGTGCGCTTCTCGGCGGCCTGGGTTTTGACTCTGAAGCGCTCGACAACGGCTTGCTGCATGTCCTCCTTCTTGATCTTTGACATCATGTCCGGCGTCAGCGCTGGGGCTGCCGCTTCATCTTCCACAACAACGTTATTCTTCGGCATTGTTCCTCTCAATTCACTTCAGTTCACTTGTTCGAGCCGAGGCTTGGCCGCCCCGAAGGGTCAGCACCGGGCATGACGACTCGCACACAAGCTCATAGGCATGGGGAAACATCAGACGATCCAGCACGCTGCTGGACCGGTGGACGCCGATCACCAGCAGATCAACGCCCTTTTCGTTCAAAGTGTGAAGGATGGCCGGAACCACCGGTCCAACCTCGATCTGGACGGAGTAATCGACGGCGTTGCCTTCGCGTCCCAGCAGGTCTGCCAGCCGCGATTCGATTCCGCGCTTGACGGCGGCGCGATCCGGGACATGTTCGAGTTTTTTACGATCCACGACGTGCAGGAGGGTCAATTTAGCTTTGTTTTCGCGCGCCAGCATGGCAGCGTAGCGCGCGGCGCGCGCGGACGCCGGGGTAAAGTCAGCCGCTACCAGGATGTTCTTGGGCCCATTGTCCCGAGCCGGGCGGCGCAGGTGAGGCCCGAGGGTAAGCACCGGCACGGGCGATTGCCGGAAGACCCGCTCGGCCACCGAACCTATAAACGCTTTGCCCAGTCCGCTACGGCCATGGGTGCCAACCACGATGAGGTCAATCCGCTGCTGCTGGGCGAAATCCAGGATGGACTGGGCCACGTCGCCTTCCAGCAGATAAAGGTGATAGTCCTCGCCCTCAACGTGCGAATGCGTGCGGTGCAATTCGTCCTGCAGTTGTTGCAGGTCGCGACGGGCAGCGTCCTTGGCAGCGACGAAGGCCTCGGGGCCGGCGAGAAGGAACTGATCGCAAGGAATGACGAAGACCACGTGAGCCTGGGCGCTATAGGCCTTGGCCACTTGCAGACCGAAGTTAAGGGCGGTGTTGGAGTAGCTGGAAAAGTCTGTCGCGATGAGCACATTCTGAATGCCCACCCCGACCGGCGTGAGCTGCGCTGTGGCCATGCTGCGACCATTCTCCCCACGCGGTGGGGACGTTGCTGGAAGCTATGTCCGGCCGCCCCTGTAACGGGCAGCCGGAAGCTCCATTAACCTTGCACTTATATTGTTAGCGCGAAGCGGACGGAAACGATGTGATGCAGATCAAGTGCAGGAGTGACGTAGTACCTTTCGGGGAAAACGGCCCGAGAGAGGGCAATAGCGGATGTAATCCAAACGGCAGCTTGCCGTTTTGACATTGGCCCGCGCTCAGCTAACATGCAGCAAGGTAAGACCGGGGAGAGCGGCCGATGAACATCGAAATCAGGGATGAGGCGCTTGCGGCCCGGATCCAAAAGCAGCTTCAACTGACGGGGTCGGGAAACGTGGAAGAATTATTGCTTCACCTGGTGGAAACCCAGGAAGAACAGGATCGCTGGCTGCTAGTAAACCGTGAATTAAATAACGAGAAAATCCGCCGGGGCCTTGAGCAACTTGGGCGCGGTGAGGGGATTCCCGAAGACCAACTGGATGATTATCTTGCGGGTCTGAAGTCCAGGCCTGAGTGAAGCCGCGGTACGTCCTTGCGCCAGAAGCTGCGCTTGATCTGGTTCAGAGGACAGTCGAGGCCACTCGGGTCAGCAGGTTCACTTGCGCAGTCTGCTGCGAACAAAACCTTGGATCATGTTCAAGACGCCCACGCCGAGCAGAGATCCTGCGGCTGTCGCATGATCACGTATCACGAGATAAACGAAGCCACCGAAGACCAAAATGGCCAATATCACACCGGAGAGCATGCCAGCTATGGCATACCAAAATTCACGCCTCTGCTCCTCTCGGGAGAACTCCAGGATTAATTGGGGTAACCTCGCGTCTACCTGTTGGTAGGCAGCCAGTTGTGCGGCGCTGAGAACAAGAGGTTTCCTGACTGCCATTTCCGCTTTCAGCGGTGGCCATGCGAACTGTGCCTGGCTTCTGGCTGCGCCTTTTGATGGTGAGACTTGTTCTGAAATAGCTCCTTAGCTTCCCGAGGAGGACCCATGAGAGCGCGGAAACGATTCCGCCAAGATAGCTCTTTCCAAGAGAAAAACCAACCTTGAAAAGCTCGGAACAGCAGGCGCCACGATGGCCATGATTTAAGCGCCTCGACATTTCTAACAAATTCAATTCGGGTTTGCGAGACCCACTCATCGCTGACCAGAAACTCCTTCAGGCTCCGCGAGTCAGTCATCTCAGTCGGAGCATAAGGACGCCCCAAGCGCCCGAACAAACCCGCTCCACTAAAGCCGTCGAGTTGAGATTCCGCGAAAATGTCGTACAGAGCACTCATAGGTTGAATCTTACACCTAATTCGATGCAGAACGGGAAGTTATGCTTGCGGCTGCATCGCGTCGGCATAAGAAGTTACGCATCCGTCACAGCCGGGGCTTTCTCGCGCTCCACCATTGACTTCACGATCACATACAGAACGGGAATGAAGAACAAGTTGAGGGCGGTGGAGAAGATCATCCCGCCGAAGACGGTGGTGCCGACGGAGTGGCGGCTCTGGGAGCCTGCGCCGCTGGCGAAGACCAGCGGAAGAACACCCAGGATAAACGCGAACGAGGTCATCAGGATAGGACGCAGGCGGATGCGAGCCGCTTCGACTGCGGCCTCTTTGACCGAGAGCCCTTTGTGGCGCAACTGCTCGGCGAACTCGACGATAAGAATGCCATTCTTTGAGGACAGGCCGATCAGCATTACCAATCCAATCTGGCAGTAGACGTCGTTCAATTGCCCGCGCAAGGATTGCGCGATCAGTGCGCCCAGCATTGCCATAGGCACGCTGAGCAGGATGATGAAAGGCAGCACCCAGCTCTCGTACTGCGCGCACAGCGTGAGATAGACGAGCAGCAATCCCAATCCACACCGCAG
>JBEKTC010000295.1:0-6033 GCA_049516475.1 Candidatus Korobacteraceae bacterium
CCGCGGTTGAAGCCATGCACGAGATCTTCAAGAAGGACACGGTCTACATCCGCTCGGGCGGCTCGATTCCCATCGTCACCCAATTCGACAAGGACCTGAATGTCCCCAGCATCATGATGGGCATGGGTCTACCTGACGACAATCTACACGCGCCGAATGAGAAGTTCCACATTCCAAACTTCTATCGTGGCATCGAGTCGATTATTCGCTTCTTCCAGATATTGGGAGGGCAGTAGATCAGTGATCAGTGGCTGTAGCTAGTGGCCAGTAGTAGCAGGATCTCCCCGCCTCGCCCCACGATAGTGGTGCAGTTTTTATTTCAAACCGCACCACTATCCGGACAGTTTTAGCTTGACAATCCTGATTAACTCTCTCAGAATCGGGCAACCCAACTGTTGTCCGGCTCGTGAACAGCAAAGGCCAGGTTCACGTGACCGCTTTTCACATTGGAAGGAGCAACCTATGAAAGCCAGACGTGTCCTACTCGCCAAGCCGTTCACTCTCGTTTTGGTGCTTGCCATCTCTTTGGTTCTCGTGCAGAGCGCGCAGGCGCAATCGTTCAGTGTGATTCACAATTTCACCGGTGGTGCGGATGGCGCCAACCCGCTCAACGGTTTGATGATGGGTGCAGCCGGCTACATGTATGGCACAACCAGCGCGGGCGGAGCCCATAACAACGGCACGGTTTTCCGCATCGCGCCGACGGGAATCCTCCAGACCATCTATGCCTTCGAAGGCGGCGCCGACGGCTCCGCTCCGCAGAGCTTTCTGATTGAGGATTCCCAGGGGCGCCTGTACGGCACCACGTCGGCAGGCGGCGCGTACGGCGGAGGGACCGTCTTCCGCATCACCAATAACACCAAGACGATTCTCCATAGCTTCGGTTCCGGCACCGATGGCTCTACGCCGCTAGGCGGCCTGGTGTTCGACGGCGCCGGCAATCTGTACGGCACCACCTCGGCCGGCGGCGCGAACGGCAACGGCGCGGTCTTCATGCTCAGCCCGAGCGGCATCATCTTGCGGGAGACAGTCCTGTATAGCTTCGGCACCGGCACCGACGGCGCCGTTCCATACGCAGGCGTGACCCTCGACTCCGCGGGCGATGTTTTGGGTACGACTTCGGCTGGAGGCACCGGCGGATACGGAACCATCTTTGAGCTGAACAAGCAGCACTCCTGGGCCGAAACCATCGTCTACAACTTCCAGAACCAGAACGACGGCGGTGTGCCCTATGCCGGCCTGATTGCCGATGGCCACGGCAACTTCTACGGTGCGGCGACCGAAGGCGGAAGCCAGGGCGGAGGTTCAATCTTCGAACTCACTCCCGCGGGAAGCGGCTGGAATTTCACCGCGATTGATAGCCTTGCAGGCTGGGGAATTTCAGGCACCTTTCGCAATCTGATGTTGTCTTCCTCCGGCACCCTATACGCCACCACGCACTGCGACGGCCAGGACAGCGCCGGCACGGTCTATGAGCTTGTACCAGGAACAGGGGGAACCTGGACCTATACGCAGCTTTACAGCTTCACCGGTGGAACTGATGGTTTGTACTCCTTCAGCAACCTGGTGATGTTTGCAAACAGGCTCTATGGCACTACCAATCAAGGCGGAGCATACGGCTATGGCGATGTGTTTGCCGTGTTCCCGTAGGTTTTTCCTGTGCGCGGAAGTCGAGTGTGTTTCGCCGGCTTCCGCGGACCTTCTTCTTTCGTAGCGTAGTGACTGAACTGCCAGGGTGGGGACTTTTGCTTGCTGGGTCAGAGCCTCTCACGACTAAGTGATTGTCCTTGCACACGCCTTACGACCTTTTTACAGAAAACTTATAAAGCCCGTAGTCCAATGAAGTGGATGGTTCGCCTGTCCCCTAGACGCCGGAAAGCGCGCCGATGAGCGCCCTCGTCCAGTATGCCGCCTTCCTGCTGACGGTGACGCTGCTGGTGAAACCCGTGGGACGCTACATGGCACGCGTCTTCAACGGCGAACGTACTCTCCTCGATCCCTTGTTATGCCCGTTGGAGCGCCTCCTCTACCGGGTGACCGGAGTAAAGCCGGAGGTGGAGATGCGCTGGCAGGAGTATGCCGGAGCATTTGTCGTCTTCGGCATGATCGGCACCCTGCTCCTTTATGCCATCCTGCGTCTGCAACCGTTTCTGCCCTGGTTTTTTTCCTCCTACATAACCACGCCCATGACGCCGGACCTGGCGATGAATACAGCCGTTAGTTTCTCCACCACCAGCACCTGGCAAGCATACGGAGGAGAAACCACGCTGAGCTATTTCAGCCAGATTGTGGGGCTGACGGTGCAAAACTTTCTGGCGGGCGCGGCGGGCCTGGCCGTGGGTGTCGCGTTCATCCGTGGCCTGGCGCGCGATCGCGCCGAAACCATTGGTAACTTCTGGGTCGATCTCGTCCGTTCGATCCTGTGGGTGCTACTGCCGCTGTCGATCGTTGGCGCTCTGGTTCTGGTGTGGCAGGGCGTGCCGATGAATTTCCATCCCTACACGCTCGCTGCGGGTCTGGAAGGCGCGCGGCAGACCATCGCGCAAGGACCGGTGGCGGCGTTGGAAATCATCAAGAACCTGGGCACTAACGGAGGCGGATTCTTCAATGCGAATGGCGCCCATCCCTACGAGAACCCAACACCGCTGGCCAACTTCATCGAGATGCTGGCCATCGCGGTGCTCCCGGCTGCCTTCACCCATACCTACGGATTGATGGTCGGACGGCCGCGTCATGGCTGGCTTATCTACCAAGTGATGGTCTTCCTGTTTGTGGTTGGGCTGCTGATTTGCGGCTGGGCCGAACAGCACGGCAACCCTCTGCTTTCGCGCTCGCTGAACACCCATGCCGGCACCGCACAGGCCGGCGGCAACATGGAAGGAAAGGAAGTCAGGTTTGGCATAACCTCGTCGGTGTTGACGGCGGTGACCACATCGAATGGCGCGACCGGCTCCTACAACTCCATGCATGACAGCTACACGCCGATCGGCGGCATGGTGCCGCTGGTGAATATGCTGCTGGGAGAAATCGTCTTTGGCGGGCTGGGAACCGGGCTCTACAGCATCGTCATGATCGCGCTGGTCGCGCTGTTTCTCGCCGGACTGATGGTCGGACGTACCCCGGCATTTCTGGGTAAGAAAATTCGCGCGCCCGAAAGCAAGATGATCATGCTGTACATCCTCGCCAGCTCGATTTCCATCCTGTTGTTCACGGCGCTGGCGGTGTTGACCCGCGCGGGTCTCGCCGGCCTGGTGACCAACACCGGCACGCACGGCTTCACGGAGATTCTTTTCGCCTATGCCTCGGCCAACGCCAACAACGGCCAGAACTTTGCCGGACTCAACGCCAACAGCCTCTTCTACAATCTGACGACCGCCATCACCATGATGATAGGCCGTTTCGGATTGGCGATTCCGGCGCTGGGACTGGCGGGGATGTTCGCGGCCCAGCAGCCCGCTCCAGATAGCGCCGGTACGCTGCCCACAACCTCCCTGTCGTTCGCTGTTCTGCTGACCTCGACGGCGCTCATTGTCTCCGCTCTCAGCTATTTTCCCGCCTTGGCACTGGGGCCACTTCTGGAGCACCTGACGATGGTGCATTAGGAGGCTGGGCGCTTTCGTCTTTGGCCACACTCGGAGTCAGGGAGACGTTACTTTGGTAACGTATTACTATCGTAAGTAGTACTACGGGCCGGGAGATTGTGTCGAAAAATTCACATCTATCGTATCGACACAGAGAGCATAGTAGGGTACGATTGAGTCCTGTGCGGGAGTTCCCCATACCTTTGATGCCGAGGCAGAGGTTTTCCAATTCCAACAAGAGACGTGGGACAAGAAATGATGTCCCTTGTCGCTGCCGAAGACTTCGATTTATTTCCGCGCCGGTAGTTGCGATGACCGCTCTCTGCAATAGTCGTCGCTCATCTAGTTCTTACCTCTAACACAACTGTAAAGGATGGATACATGAAAAAGCTCTCGATTCTGTCTGTCGGCATGTTAGCTCTGCTTGTCGCAGCACTGCCTCTCATGGCGCAGGCACCTTACGCTCCCAAAGGTTTTGCTCACACGAACGTTGTGGTGCAGGATGCGCAGCATTACAATACTCCGACCGGTATTTTGCCGGTTGAGTATAGAGCCGCGTACGGCTTCAATCAGCTTCCCAACCACGGAGCGGGCGTGACGATTGCCCTGGTTGACGCCTATAAGGACCCGAACATCGTATCTGACGTGGCGTTCTACGCCAGCTATTTCCACCTGACGCCCTGCAACTTGACCGTGGTGGACCAGGCCACGGTTGAAGGTCAGGGCTGGGATCTTGAGGAATCGCTCGACGTCCAGCAAGCCTGCGCCCTGGCGCCGGCAGCCAACATTGTCCTGGTGGAAGCGGCCAGCAGCAGCTACACCGATCTGCTTACGGCTGTAGCAACGGCTACCCAGTCCCCGTACAACGCTACCGTGGTCTCCATGAGCTGGAGCGGCGGCGATGAACCGTCGTTGGATAGCGACTTCAACAACATCACCAACTCGATGGGTCAGCCCGTGACCTTTATCGCCGCCACCGGCGACAGCGGACACGGCACCGGCTGGCCGTCCACTTCACCCTACGTGATCGCCGCAGGTGGTACGTCCCTGGTGTTGTCCACCGGTACTCCTCTGCCCAATCCGCTGGAGTTGAATTATGGCCACGAGTCAGCATGGTCCGGCAGCGGCGGCGGAATAGACGCGGGCGAGACGGAACCGTCGTTTCAGGTCACGGCGTGCGCAGGGTTTTCACCGAACGGGCATAGATGCGTGCCTGACATCTCCTCCGACGCCAATCCCGGCACCGGCGTTCCGGTATACGACACGTTTGCTTACAACGGCTGGGTCCAGGTCGGCGGCACCAGCGTGGCGACTCCCGATTGGGGCTCGTTCTTCACCTTGGTTAACTCGGAGCGCGTGGCGAATGGCGGTACCACCCTCAGCACGGCAGATGCGGACCTGTACAACCTGTACTACAACGCCACCGACTACGCAGCCGACTTCCACGACATAACGACGGGAACCAACGGTAGCTGCGGATTGGATTGCACTGCAGCAACCGGCTATGATCTGGTGACCGGAATCGGCACTTTCCAGGCCAACCACCTGTATTCGGCGCTGGTAGCGGATCCCAACTAACTCAACCAACTCCTTTCGCAAAAGGCGCGCTCCTGGAGCGCGCCTTTGCTATTGCCGCTGTCTCTGGCTATGATGTGCGCGGGGCGAATAACAGGAGAAATGAGTTATGGAACGACATCTTTTTTCTTGGATCGGAATGTCAGCTCTGCTCGCCGTGACGCTGCCGGTGATGGCGCAAGCACCTGACATTCAACACATGCGTGCTCACCCATCCATTCACATTGTGAATGCGCCGGCGACTCCAAACACCCCGACGGGTATTTTGCCATACCAGTACAAGGCCGCATATGGATTCAACCAGATCCCCAACCAGGGCGCAGGGATGACGATTGCCCTGGTTGATGCCTACAAGGATCCCAACGTCGTTTCGGACCTGGCGTTTTATGCCAACTATTTCCGCATCGGTCCTTGTAACTTTACCGTGGTGGATTTGGCGACGGTTGAAGGTCAGGGATGGGACTTGGAAGAGTCCTTGGATGTGCAACAGGCCTGCGCCCTTGCACCTCAAGCCAACATCGTCCTGGTCGAAGCCGCCAGCGATAGCCTCACTGATTTGCTCGACGCGGTCGCAGTGGCCTCCGCGGCCCCGTATAACGCCAGCGTGGTCTCCATGGGTTGGGGTGGCGCCGAGTTCAGCGGCGAACTGGCGGACGATAGCTACTTCTGCAACATTGTGAACGGCATAGGACAACCGGTAACCTTCGTGGCGTCCGAAGGCGGCTCCTGTGGCACGCCCACCTATCCGGCAACTTCTTCCTGCGTTGTGGCCGTGGGTGGTACGGCCCTGTCCTTGTCTACCACCACTCCGAGCACTCCTCTTCAAATAATCTACGGTAGTCAGACGGCATACGGCGGAGGAGGATTAAGCCTGTAC
>JBEKTC010000296.1:0-5986 GCA_049516475.1 Candidatus Korobacteraceae bacterium
AAGCCTAATGAGACTTCAGTGGAGAATGCTGGGAGGTTGACCATGAAACGGCAGTTGGTGGTGCGCTTGTGTCTGGCTGTGTTGTTCTGCTCCGCCCTGGCGGCGGCGCAGAGTCCGTTTGCGCCCGCAGTCAAGGGACCGCTCTCGCAACGCGTCGTCGCATACCAAATCGATGCGGCATACGATCCGCCGACACACACGGTGACTGCCACCGAGACGCTGACCTATCACAACCTCACTGGCCAGGCGCTCGATACGTTTCCGTTTCACCTTTATCTGAATGCCTTTCAGCCGAAGGCCACCTGGATTCACGAAGCCCACCGCGACGGCAACTTCCGCACCAGCAGCCTGGCAACATGGAAGCCGGAAGACTATGGAGCCAACGACGTGACGTCGTTCGAAGTCGTCGGCATGGGCGATCTGACGAAGCAGATGAAGTTCGTCTCGCCCGACGACGGCAATCCCGACGACAAGACGGTTTTCCAGGTGAAGCTGCCGCGGCCGGTCGTGCCCGGTCAGGACGTCGTGTTCAAGATTAAGTTCAAAGCCACTTTCCCGGAGGTGATCGCGCGCACCGGTTATAAGCGCACGTTCCTGCTGGCCGGGCAATGGTTCCCCAAGGTCGGCGTGTGGTGGCACGGCCAGTGGAATTGCCATCAGTTCCACGCCATGACTGAGTTCTTTGCCGACTTCGGCACCTTTGACGTCAAGGTCACGCTGCCCAAGGATTACGTCATCGGAGCTACCGGCGTCCAGGTTTCCGATCAGGACAACGGCAACGGCACCAAGACAGTCGGGTTCCACGCCGAAGATGTTCACGACTTTGCCTGGACGGCCGATCCCAATTTCAAGGTCATCAACGATACCTTCGACGGCAGCGTGGGACAGGTGAAGATCCGCCTGCTGAGCTATGACAGTCACGAACGCCAGTGGCAGCCGTACCTCACTTGCGTCAAAGACAGCATGAAGCGCTTTGACGAATGGTACGGACCTTATCCGTATGCGCAGATCACCGTGGTCGATCCTCCGCACGGCGCTGGCGAAGCGGGAGGAATGGAATACCCAACGTTCATTACCGGCGACAGCGGCTGGTACATTCCCAAAGGTGTTCACCTGATCGACCTCGTGACCGAGCATGAGTTCGGCCACCAATACTGGTATGGGATGGTGGCTACCAACGAGTTCGAAAACGCCTGGATGGACGAGGGCATCAACAGCTATACCGAAGTGAAGGTGCTCGACAGCTTCTACGGTGCAAACGTCAGCGTTATTAACTGGCTGGGCGCGCAGTTAGGCGAACGCGATTTGCAGCGTCAGAGCTATCTCGGTGCGGCCGATATCGATCCTCTCTATCGCCATAGCTATCAGGACATGAGCATGGGCGACTATGGCGCCATCAGCTATGGCAAGACTGCGACCATGTTGATCTCGCTGGAGAAGATCGTCGGCGAGCAGACCATGCGGAACGCGATGCACACCTACTTCATGCGCTACCGCTTCACACATCCCACGCAGGAAGACTTCATGAAGACCGTCAACGAAGTCGCCGGCCAGGACCTGAGCTGGTACTGGAACCAGGCGCTGTTCGGGACGCAGGTGCTGGATTACGAAGTGCTGCGCGCCGACTCTAATCCGGTGAACTGGTTCGACCCGAACCTGAAAGAAAAGAAGGGCGAGACGGAGTACGAAACGCAAGTCATCCTGCACCGCAAAGGGGACTTCATCTTTCCGGTGGAAGCGGTGGTGAAGTTCGACAACGGCGACGCTGCCTATGAGCGCTGGGACGGCAAAGAGCGCTGGGTGCGATATGTGTACCGCAAGAAGGCCCAGGTTGACTCAGTGCAAATCGATCCTGACTACCAGGTGACGCTGGACAGCGATTATCTGAACAACAGCCGCACCACCGATTCGCAGCATGGAGCGGTGCACAAGATTGCCGCGTACTGGATGTTCTTGACCCAATTCCTGGCTCAGATGCTGAGCTGGCTGGCTTAGGAGGCGCATCATGGCAGACGATCAGAAAGGCCCAGTGGCTGCCGGATTCAGTCTCCTGTGGCGGCGGCAAGGCGTTCTCTGGTGGGTGTTCGTCGTTAACGCGGTGTGCGGAGCTCTGGGCGCGGCTCCCGCAGCGATACGAACGGCGCACGTGCTGTCCCACTCCCTGGCGGGACAGAAACTCAGCGACGGCTTCGACCTGGGCATGTTCAGCGAGTTGTTCCGGTTGCACGATGTCGACCTCATTCGCTATACCACCAGCTCCTACGTCTTCGCGTTTCTCTTTTTCCTGTTCATGATATTGGTGACCGGCGGAATTCTTGAGACCTATCGCCAGGACCGCCGGCTCAATACTGGCGACTTCTTCGCCGCTTCGGGCGCGTTCTTCTGGCGATTCGTGCGGCTGATGCTCTTGTCGATCATTCCGTTCGCGGTCGTTGGCATGATCTATCAGGGCCTGAGCAAGCTGGCCGACCACATTGGAGACCGCGCCATCGCCGACCAGGTCGGCATCTTCCTGGGCTGGGGAGCGATGCTGATTTTCCTGCTGCTCGCTCTCTGGGTGCGGCTGTGGTTCGATATCGCGCAGGTGCGTGCGGTTGCTCGGAACGAACGCGGCATGTGGCGTAATCTGTGGATGGCATGGCGCATTACCTGGCATGACTCGCGGCATCTTTTCCGGATTTACTTCTGCATCAGCTTAGTCGCATGGGTGACGCTGGTCATCGGGCTGGTGATCTGGGCGCATTTGCCGCCAACGTCGTTGCCGCTGTCCTTCGTTCTGCTGGAGCTCATCGTCTTCGCGCAACTGATGACCCGATTGTGGCAACTGGCCAGCGCCACCACCTGGTATCAGCGTCACGCGGAGGTCGTTCTGGTTGAGACGGTGGTCTTCACGACTCCTCATCCCAAGGAGATCGACGAATCAACGCCGTCCTCAGCGCCGGACTTGCCTTCAGGAGATCCAGGTCCCGAATTGCCACCCGCAGGCGCATGAGGCCGCCTCGCTGTTCGCTCTTCGCCAGAAACTTCATTCTTCCGCCCCACTGAGGACGAAATTAGTTGCGGCCTGCCACCGATCTCTTCTGGCGAAAAGCGAATCGCGAAAGGCGAATAGCGCGGCATCACGCAATCACCGTCTCCGTCCGCAGCTTCTGCTTCAAATCGGCGGCGATTGCCTGCCCGTGGAAGCGTCCGTTCTCGATGAAGATTTCGCTGGTCCGCATCCCGGAGACAATTACGCCCGCCAGATAAATTCCCGGCACATTGCTCTCCAGCGTCTGCGGGTCGACCACGGGCTTCTTGTCGGCCTCGCCGCTCAGCTTGATCCCCAGCGCACACAAGAATTCGAAGTCGGGATGGTATCCCGTCAGCGCAAAGACGTAATCGTTCGGCAGCGTGACTTCGCCCTCGGGTGTATCGAGCACGACATGCTCCAGCGTGATCTCGCGCACTCGCGTGTTGAAGTAGGCATTCACTTGGCCGGCCTTGATGCGGTTCTCGATGTCGGGCTTGATCCAGTACTTCACTGACGGGCTGATCCCGGGCCCGCGATGTACCATCGTCACCCGCGCTCCGTGCCGCCACAATTCCAGCGCGGCAATCGCCGACGAATTCTTTCCCCCAATCACCATCACGTCCAGTCCGAAGAAGGGATGCGGCTCGCGGTAATAGTGCATTACTTTGGCCAGGTCCTCGCCCGGAACGTTGATATAGTTCGCCCGGTCGTAGTAGCCGGTCGCCAGGATCAACTTGCGCCCGTGATATTCGCGCTTGTGGCCGTGCAGGTTGGTCGTGTGGACGACGAAATTGTTGTCGCTGCCTTCGATCTTCACCACCGGCTCGTACTGCCGCACGTCGAGCTGGTAGTGCTCAGCAACCTTGCGGTAATACTCCAGCGCCTCCTGCCGCGTCGGCTTCTGGTTGGGACTGCAAAACGGAATGTCGCCGATCTCCAGCAGCTCCGGAGTGGTGAAGAACGTCATGTTGCTGGGATAGTTGAAAAGCGAGTTGACCAGGCAGCCCTTGTCGATGTTGGTGACGCTGAAGCCGGCGCGCTTGGCGTCGATGCCGCAAGCCAGTCCAGTCGGCCCCGCTCCGATCACGACCACGTCGAGGGAAAAAATGTCGGCACTTTCACGTTCCATAGTCCACAGCATATCGTGTCCGCGGACGGCATTAGCGTAGTGCTGGGTAAAGTGGAATTTTTTATCCGAGCCTCACGGGGGCCTTGGTCTCGCGCCCCAAGGGTTTTGAGAAGTCTCTTAGAACTTCTTCGCCGTAATCCGATCCGCGCCAACATACGGCCGCAGCACTTCAGGAATCAGCACGCTGCCATCGGCCTGCTGATAGTTCTCCACGATCGCGACCCACGTCCGCCCGATCGCCAGTCCGCTGCCATTGATCGTGTGCACCAGTTCCGTTTTCTTGCCGCCCTCGGGACGATAGCGAATGTTGGCCCGCCGCGCCTGGTAATCGAGATAGTTCGAGCACGACGAGATCTCGCGAAACAGTTGCTGTCCTGGCAGCCAGACTTCCAGATCGTACGTCTTCGCCGACGACGGCCCCAGGTCCGCCGTGCACAAAGCCACAACGCGATAATGCAAGCCCAGCTTTTGCAGCACGACCTCGGCGTTGCGCGTGAGCTTCTCATGCTCCTCCCACGATTGCTCAGGCCTGGTGAACTTCACCATCTCGACCTTCTGAAACTGGTGCTGGCGAATGATGCCGCGCACGTCTTTGCCATACGATCCCGCCTCGCTGCGAAAGCACGGCGTGTACGCCGCCAGAGAGATCGGCAGCCGCGCGCCGTCGAGCGTCTCGTTACGATAAAGATTGGTCACGGGGACTTCGGCAGTGGGTATGAGATACAGGTTGTGGTCTCCTTGCGGAACCTTGAACAGATCGGCCTCGAACTTCGGCAAATTTCCCGTGCCAAACAAGGAATCCGCATTGACCAGGAACGGCGGCAAGACTTCGGTGTAGCCGTGCTCGCGCGTGTGCAGGTCGAGCATGAAGTTCATCAGCGCGCGCTCCAGCCGCGCGCCAAGGTCCCAGTAGACGGCAAAACGTGCTCCCGTCAGCTTGGCCGCGCGCTCCAAGTCCAGCACTCCCAATTCCTCGCCCAATTCCCAATGAGGCTTGGGCGCGAAGTCGAACTGCGGCGGCGAGCCCCAGCGGCGCACCTCGACGTTGTCCGCCTCGCTCTTGCCGACGGGCACGCTGTCGTCCGGCAGATTGGGAATGCCGGTCAGGATGTTGCGCAGCCTTGCGTCCGCCTCTTCGGCAATTTTCTCGGCTTCGGAGATCTTCTCGCGCAGCTCCTTGGTCTGATTGATCAGCGCGGTGGCGTCTTGCTTTTCCTTCTTGAGCTTGGCGATTTCTTCCGTGGCCTTGTTGCGCTCAGCTTTCAGGATCTCGGCTTTGGTGATCGCGGCACGGCGATCGAGATCTATGGCATGAAAATCGCCGAGGACGACTTCAGGATTCATGCCGCGCTGGCGGAGTTTTTCTTCAACCAGAGGGAGGTGATCGCGTACAAAGGCCAGATCGAGCATAAGAGATCAGACTACGCGAAGACGCCGCGCATCACAAAACCGGAAAGGCCGTTTTCACCACGGAAGCACGGAGCGCACGGAGGAATCTAAAGTCAAACTTGCATGAGAGGAATCCTTCTAGACGCCAAAGCACGGGTCACAGAAATGCCGAAGCGCCGTTTCTCCATGTTGAATGATTTCGGGTTTCTCCGTGCGCTCCGTGCTTCCGTGGTGAAAAAGCTCCTGTTCGGAGTGAGTCAGCTCTTTCTTGCCACCGATTCGAAGTCCTGCTGTTTGTCCACCAAATGCCGATGCCAGTCGGCGGCGGCTTGTACAAAGGCGCGAAATATGGCGCGCGACGCCGGATCGCTGTCGTAGGTTCGCTCGGGATGCCACTGCACACCCAGCACAAATTGATCGGGCGAAGTTCCTTCGACGGCCTCTTTCACGCCGTC
>JBEKTC010000297.1:0-5973 GCA_049516475.1 Candidatus Korobacteraceae bacterium
GAGCATGGCAAGCGCGGCCAGCACTACGTCACCGCTCCGGTGTTTGGCCGTCCCGATGCCGCCGCGGCAGGGAAGTTGTTCGTCGCCGCCGCCGGCGAGAAAGCGACGGTGGAACAGTGCAAGCCGATCCTGGAGCTGCTTGGCCAACGGGTGTTCGTGATCGGCGACAAGCCGGAGATGGCCAACGTGGTGAAGCTGAGCGGCAATTTCCTGATCGCGTCGGTGATCGAGTCGCTGGGCGAGGCGATCGCGCTGGTGCGCAAGTACGGCATCGATCCACATGAGTACGTCGAATTCCTGACCAATTCGCTGTTTGCGGCTCCGGTGTACAAAACCTACGGCGGGCTGATTGCCGATGCGAAGCCTGAGAATGTCGGCTTCGCATTGCGGCTGGGACTAAAGGACATTCGGCTGGCGCTGTCGGCGGCGGAGAGTGTCGATGTGCCGTTGCCAGTCGCCAGCCTGGTGCGCGACCACATGCTGGCTGCCATTGGCCGCGGACGGGAGAAGTCCGACTGGAGCGTGCTGGGACAGTTGGCGGCAGAAGACGCCGGGCTGTAAAACGCTCCAGGTTGCTGTATCCCGCTGGGTGGAGCACGCCTTTCACAGGCCGCTGAAAAAGTCCGGGTTGTGCCTTGTTCGGGTAGTGCGGCGCTTCAGCGCCGCGTTCAAGCCGTTTATTCTTGTCATCACGAGCGGGCTTCAGCCCGCGAGGGATCTGTTGTTCCGACTTTTTCAGCGGCCTGTTTCAGGCCTGCATGAATGCAGATTGAATCGAACCGGCTTTAGCCGCCGAGGTGACTCTTTGTCGAATCTACCTCAGCGGGCTGAAGCCGGCTCAGGATAAGAAACGATAGGGCTTACACGCTGGCCTGAAGGCCAGCTCTACCCAAATTCTCCTTTAGGATCCTTCTCATAGAATACGTGTTACAACACGCTTGCTACTTTTTAGCGGGTCGATCATCTAATTACCTGGAGCAAGAAAATGATCACCATCAGGCCATCAGAAGAGCGGGGACACGCCAATCACGGCTGGCTGGACACGCATTACAGCTTTTCGTTTTCGGATTACTACGATCCCAAGCACATGGGATTCCGCGACCTTCGGGTCATCAACGAAGACCGGGTGAGCGCCGGGCGCGGCTTCGGCAAGCATCCGCATCGCGATATGGAGATCCTCACCTACATCATCGACGGCGAGTTGAGCCATCGCGACAGCATGGGGCGTGGCGCGACCATCAAGCAGAACGACGTGCAGCGCATGTCGGCGGGCACGGGCGTGATGCATAGCGAAGTCAATCAGTCGAAGGCGCCGGTCCACCTGCTACAGATTTGGCTTCTGCCCGAAGCTGAAGGACTGAAGCCGAGTTACGAGGACCGGACATTCTCGCGGGAAGAGAAGCAGAACCAGTTGCGGCTGATCGCGTCGCATGATGGGCGCGACGGCTCGACCACGATTAATCAGGATGCGAGCGTTTACGCGTCGCTGCTCGACAGCGGCAAGTCGGTGGATTTGGAGCTGAATAAAGGGCGTCATGCCTGGGTGCAGTTGATCAGTGGCGCGCTTGACGTCAATGGCAGCAAGCTGGAAAAGGGCGACGGTGCGGCCATCAGCGGAGAAAACAAGTTGCGGATTGGGAGCGTCGGCGGCAATGGCGCTGCGGAGTTCCTAGTGTTCGATCTGGCGTGAGGGTGGAAGGGCACGGCTTCAGCCGTGCCGATAGCACCAAATTCTAAAGCCCAGTCTCTTTATTGCGACCTATCCGGTACATCCGGTACGACTAGACAGGCTGCTGAAAAAGTCCGCGTTGTGCCTTGTTCGGGTAGTGCGGCGCTTCAGCGCCGCGTTCAAGCCGTTTATTCTTGTCATCACGAGCGGGCTTCAGCCCGCGAGGGATCTGTTGTTCCGACTTTTTCAGCGGCCTGCAAAGTCGTGTCCTGATACAAACCATCCCGAATCGTGAGATGAAGTTTCTTTAATACCCTCACGCAACGACATCTGGGCGGGTGGAGTACGCCTTCAGGCGTACATAATTGGCCATTAGCTCGGGCATGCGCTTCAGCGCCTGAGGTAAGTCTTCGGCTTTACCTCAGCGGCCAAACTTCTACCCTATCCTGACTGCACCGCTAAAGCGGCGCTCCACCCAGGTCTCAATGACTCCACCTCGTCCGCTGATCACCGCCTATAATCTCCTCCATGCCTTTCAAGCGCACGGCGAAGACGTATGACGAAGAATCGCTCTACGAATACGCCGTGGGAGCGCTGGGACGGCAGATGCGCACGGTGGCCGAGATCAAGCGCCTGATGCGCAATCGAGTGGCTAAGCAAGATGACGGGGACGCGCTCATCGAAGCGGTGGTAGCCCGGCTGAAGGCGCAGAAATATCTCAACGACACCACCTACGCGGAGAACTACTCGCGCTTTCGCAAGGAGAACGAAAAGTTCGGGCGGCTGCGCGTGATCCAGGACCTGAAGATCAAAGGTGTGCACGCGGACATCATCGAAAAGGTGGTTCCCGCCGCTTACAACGATGTCAACGAGGAACAACTGGCGCGTGAATTTCTGCGGCGCAAGCGCATCGCTAAACCGGTTGGGCAGAAGCAGGCCGCCCGTGTTTTTCGCACGCTGGTGCGCGCCGGCTTCGCAAGCCGTATTATCTTTCCGATACTGAAGTTGTGGGACGTTGACGAGGAGACGATTACGGCGCTGGAGGAGGAGAGCAGTGGCTAGTGGCCAGTGGCGCCAGTGGCTAGTGGCCAGTGGCAGCCATGTGGCTACCGCGCACCAATGGCAAGGCCGAACGCTTCATCCAGACCGCGCTGCGCGAATGGGCTTATGCTCATCCCTACGCCAGTTCTTGGGAGCGCACCGCTCACCTACCTTGCTGGCTCGACCAGTACAACTGCTGCCGCCCGCATGCTAGTCTAGGTGGCGCTCCACCTATCAGCCGCTCCAGTCTGGTCGGGAACAACGTGTTGATACAACACAACTAGCCACTAGCCACTGACCACTGGTTTTACCCATGCCCAAGAAACTTGACCACGCCTCGGCCTGCGAACATCTGACGCGAGTAGACCGCCAACTGGCGCGCATCATCGCGCGCTGGGGGCCGTGCAGCCTTCAGCAGGAGACGACGCAGAGCATCTTCGAAGCGCTGCTGGAGTCGATTATCTATCAGCAGCTCAACGGAAAAGTAGCTGCCACCATCACGGCGCGCGTGAAGGCGCTGTTTCCCGAGAACACGAAGCGCATTCGCACTCGCCGCGGCCTGGTTGACGGCTTCCCAACGCCGGAGCAGATTCTGGCGGCGACGGAGGAGCATTTGCGATCGGCAGGATTGTCGCGGGCGAAGATGCTGGCGATCCGCGATCTGGCGGCCAAAACTCTCGACGGCACCGTGCCGACGGTGAAGCAGGCGCACAAGATGAGCGATGAGGAGTTGGTCGAACGGCTCGAGTCGGTACGCGGCATCGGCCGATGGACGGTCGAGATGCTGTTGATGTTCCGGCTGGGCCGGCCCGACGTGCTGCCGGTAGGCGATTATGGCGTGCGCAAAGGATTCGCAAAGATGCGCAAACTGGCCGAGCTTCCCAAACCAAAAGAGCTGATGGCCTATGGCGAACGCTGGCGTCCCTATCGCAGCGTGGCTAGTTGGTACATGTGGCGCGCCGCCGAGATGAAAGATCTGCCGATGGCCCGCCCTAGCCAAATCGAGCGGAGAAAAGCAGGTCCCTCGACCTCGCTTCGCTCCGCTCGGGATGACAGAACGGGGCATCCGGCGAAGAAAGCTGCGGCGGCGGGCGTTAAGGCGAAGACCGGCGCCAAGTCAAAGGCAACAGGAACCCGCACTCGAAAGCGAGCCACAAAATGAAAATCGCAGCCGTTCTATTGCTGAGCTTTGCTGCCATTACCGCGTGGGGCCAGGACATGGCCGGGCATTACGTTTTGCGCGGAGTGATGGAGGTGGGCTCGGAGCTGCTGCTGAAGCCCGACGGCAAGTTCGAATTCATGCTCGCCTACGGCGCGGCTGACTACTGGGCCAAAGGCACCTGGACCCGTGATGGCAATGCCGTCGTATTGCACAGCGCCGGCAAGGAAGAAGCTCCGTTCCGCCTTGTGCGCAGCGAGGCCGGTAAGCCCGGCCGGATTCGCGTGGTGGTGCTTGGCCAAAACAACAAGGGCGTCGAAAACATTGACGTCCATCTGCTTACCGCCAGCAAGGCGCTCGATGGGAGGACAGATTCCGACGGCGCGGCGGTTTTTTCCGACGACCCCAAAGCGCACGCCGTCGCCTTCGAGGTGCCCGTCTATCAAATCGCAACCAAGCCTTACGAAATCGATCCCGCCAAAAAGGACTTCTACTTCGAGATCAACGGTGACGCCATCACCCAGGTGTTGTTCAAGGACGAACGGCTGGCCATCGACGGAACCACGCTGGTGATGACGCATTGGGATCCCAAAGAACCCATGCGCTACGTGAAGGAATAATCCCCTAGGGCGCCTTCTGCAGAAAATCGACGAAGGCCTGGGCCGCTTCGCGGTCATTGCCAGTTATCTGAGCGGGAATGATGGCGGGGATAACCGTCGGGCATCCCTGGAGTCCGGCACACACATTGGTGGCCTGCGGCAAAGCTACCTGCAGCGCGGAACTCGAGCTGGCATCGTCCGCGGAATCCAGAATGATCAGACTGACGTTATCGCTGGCGCTGCTTTGCCTGCGCAGCATTTCTTTGTAGTCGCCGGTCTCGCTCTGAATGTCAATGTGCTGGCCTGACTTCACGCGGGGATTGCTGCCTTCGAAATCCAGAATTCTGCGGTCAAGATTACTGCCATACACTGAGTTGAGGTTTCGCAGCAGGTGTACTACCACCGTGGAAGACTTGGGCGTTCTCGGCTTGCAGCCGCTGAACAGGGCGAACAGCAGAATCAGGGAGATTGCGACTGCCAACTTCAGTCGTTGTGCCATTCCGACATCATATCTGGAGCAGGCAGGTTTTGCAGGACCAGAACAAGAATTGGTAGTGGGTCAGTTTGAAATTCACGCCCTTACCCCGTGCCGGGTGGAGCACGCCCATTCGGCAAGCTCAGGGCAGGCTCTTGAGGCGTGCATCTTGCAGCCCGATTCGATACGCGCTTTAGCGCCTGACGTAAATCCACTCCTTACCTCAGCGGCTTGAAGCCGAGACATTTAGAGGATCTCAACTGCACGCCTGAAGGCGTGCTCCACCCAAGATCACTCGACCACAATTTCAGACTGACCCATTACCCAAAGTTTGCGGGCTCGAATAAATAAAAGGATAGCCTGCCGCTCAAGGCTGCCGCGTGACGAAAAATTTAGCTCCGATAAAGCCAGAACACCCTTTCCTAATCGGACGACTTCATACATAATGCACACACCGAACTTCGGGCCATGGGTGGGGAATGAATACGGGCGCGGTGTTTTGTTTGGCTGTGGGATTATGGTGTTCGCCGCTGGCCGCGCAGCAGGCGGTCATTGCCAGTGGAGCGGCTTCGCCGTCGTTGCCCGCCATCCTGACCCTGGCGCCGGCTCCGGAACTTTCGCGAACCACCAGGCCCGCGGCCCCATCTGACCTTGAGCTTTCCTCCTTCGCACTGGGACTTCCAGCAAACACTGAACTGTATGAGGGCGTGCTGCCGAGCGGTCCTGCGAACGTGTGCACGCAGGCGCTTCCGCCGGTGTTGGCTGCCCACCAGAGCGATTACGCCTTCGATCACCTGCAATTCACGGCGGCGGCTTTCAAGAGCGCTTTTACCCACGACAACCTGGTCAAGATGGCGCACAACTTTGTTCCCGGCCAGCCGTTTCCGGACGCACCTGCTTACGTACCGCTCAGCAGCCGGCAGAAGTTCGACCTGTTTGTGCGCCGCGCCCACTCGTTCGACACGATCAGCGGAGCGATCATCGACTCGCTCACCGCGCAGGCAACGGGAGCTTATCCCAGCTTCGGCGG
>JBEKTC010000298.1:0-5959 GCA_049516475.1 Candidatus Korobacteraceae bacterium
CTTGGGGGTGCCCCCATCCTTCTCGCCGTCCTTTGGCGAGAGGGTGGGCCCAAGTAGCCAGAACCTCGGGCTGCACTTTACACTGCTCGAATCCTCTGGCAGAGTAGATAGTGGAAACTCAATCGATCGTCGTCCTCGACTTCGGCGCGCAATACTCGCAGCTCATCGCGCGCCGCATCCGCGAACAGAACGTCTTCTCCGTCGTACTTCCCTGCACCGCATCGCTCGACGAGATCAAGAGCTACTCGCCGGCGGGCATCGTGCTTTCGGGCGGGCCGTCCTCTGTTTATGACGCGGACGCGCCTCCGGCGGACGACCGCGTGCTGCACCTGGGACTGCCGGTGCTCGGCATCTGCTACGGGCTGCAATTCATGGTGTACAAGCTGGGCGGCAAGGTTCGCGCCGCCGATAAACGCGAATACGGCCACGCGCAGGTGGAGTTGCTGAATGCCGCGTCGCCGCTGTTCAAGGGCCTGCAAGGTCCGCTCACGGTTTGGATGTCGCACGGCGACGAGGCTCTGGAGCTGCCGCCAGGCTTCGAGTTGGTCGGCAAGACGTCGAACGCGCTCGCCGCGATTCAGAATCCCGCGCAGAAGTTCTACGCCGTGCAGTTCCATCCTGAGGTCCATCACACGCCGCAGGGCACGGAGATCCTGCGCAACTTCGTCTTCGACGTCTGCGGAATGAAGCCCAACTGGACGCCGCAGAGCTTCATCGACGAGACCATCGCCACCGTTCGCCAGACCGTCGGCAAAGGCCGTGTGATCTGCGGACTATCGGGCGGAGTAGATTCGTCAGTCGCGGCGGAGCTGGTGCATCGCGCCGTCGGCGATCAGCTGACCTGCATCTTCGTCAACAACGGAGTGCTGCGCAAGAACGAGTTCATCAACGTGCAGAAAAATCTGCGCGAGAAGCTTGGCCTCAACATCGACGCGGTCGATGCGACGGAGCGCTTCCTCAGCAAATTGGCGGGTGTCACCGATCCCGAGAAGAAACGCAAGATCATCGGCAACGAATTCATCGCGGTGTTTGAGGAAGAGGCGCACCGCATCGAGCAACTGCACGGCAAGGTTGAGTGGCTGGTGCAGGGCACGCTGTATCCCGACGTGATCGAGTCGCGCTCGGTGCGAGGGCCGTCGCAGACCATCAAGAGCCATCACAATGTCGGCGGGCTGCCGGAGAAGATGAAGCTGAAGCTGATCGAGCCACTGAAAGATTTGTTCAAGGACGAAGTGCGCAAGATCGGCCGCGACCTTGGAATGCCGGAAGACATTCTGCAACGGCAACCGTTCCCCGGGCCGGGCCTGGCAGTGAGGATCGTCGGCGAAGTGACGGCGGAACGCGTTGAGCTGCTGCAGAATGCCGACGAGATCGTGGTCGCCGAGATCAAGCGCGCCGGGCTCTACAACAAAGTGTGGCAATCCTTCGCGGTGCTGCTACCCGTGATGTCGGTGGGCGTGATGGGCGACATGCGAACCTATGCTTACACCTGCGCCGTCCGCGCCGTGCACTCCGAGGACGGCATGACCGCTGACTGGGTCCCGCTGCCGCACGAGGTACTGAAAACCATCTCCAGCCGAATTGTGAATGAGGTCAAGGGAATCAACCGCGTGGTCTACGATGTGACCTCGAAGCCGCCGGGGACGATCGAGTGGGAGTGACCAAGCGCCTCGCCGCCTCATCGCGGCTTCCCGTCCGGGCTCCGCGACGACATTCTGCCGGGTTGCGAAACTGTTCCACGTGGAACAATTTTCTTCGACTGTAACCTATTGCAGCCCAGATCTTTATCATATATCACCTTTGTGGGGTAACCAGGCTTCGGTTTAGGTAATCTAGAATATCGCGATTCTGCTCTGCCTTCGAGCTGCCACTGCACCTACCCCATCCGGATTTACTTGACTGTCAATATAGTTGACAGTATTGTCCTCGCCATGGACAATCCAGAGACGTTTTTCGAAAACATTCCCATCCCGGTCCTGCTCCGTCACGCGCGCAGCACTTACGGCTCGGCCATGCGTCGAGCGTTGGCCGACGCTGGATACGACGACATTCCAGGTAACGGTCTTTACGTGATTGGCGGCCTGGCGCTCGACCGCGCCGACATTCCACTCGGCCAGCTTATCCGCGAGCTTCGCATCTCCAAGCAGGCGGCGGGCCAGCTTGTCGACACGCTGGTCACGCGCGGCTATCTGGAGCGCTCCATGGACAAGGACGACCGCCGCAAGCTGACGATCGCTCTCACCGAGCGTGGCCGGGCTGCGGCGGCGACGCAGGCGGCTGCGCGCGAGAAGGTCGACGCCGAACTCCTCGCCAGCGTGGGCCAGGATGATCTCAACCGCACGCGCCGCACCCTCGCCGTGCTCTGCGACATGGGGCATCAAGGCGAGTGCGATCCGGATGAGGAATCCTAACTCTTACCTGTCCCTCTTGGTCATCCTGAGCGGAGGTCGCCGCCTTTGCGGGTGCCCCACTCATTCGCGGTTTTCGAATGAGTGGGAGTCGCGCGAACGCGCTGCACTCCCGCGCCCGATCACATTGACGCTGTGATGTGCCTCATACCTGAAAACGCTGCTCTGTGATACACAAGTATGTAACGCAAGCTGGCCGCAGAGCCGGCACGAGCCAACTATGAGCCATTCCGTTCGGCGGAGCACGGGCTCCGCACTTCCGCTTCGCCGACTAAAGCCGACTCAGAAAAGAAATAGGCTGCTTAGACGCTGGCCCTTCGACAAGCTCAGGGCAGGCTCTGAAGGCCAGCTCTACCCGATCGTCCCTCACAGCAATTCCTCTGCGGGCCGCAAGGCCGGCCCCCCTGAGTCCGAGGAGGCGGCATGTTAAGGTCGCTCTTCATCGGGCTCTCCGAAAGCAGAGGGCTGCGCAACTTCGCCGAAAAGTCTCCGCTGGGACTTCGCTTCTCGCAGCGCTTCGTCGCCGGCATGGACGTGAGTGATGCGATTCATGCCGCGCAGGTCGTCAATGAGTGGGGCGCCGGCGTCAGCATCGACAACCTGGGCGAGAACGTCACCAACGCCGACGAAGCCAAACACAGCGCCGAGCTTTACCACCAGATGCTCGACGAAATCCACCAGCGCAAGCTCAATGCCAACATCAGCCTCAAGCTTACCCACATGGGTCTAGACGTGAGCGAGGAGCTGGCATTTGGCCTGGTCACCGAGCTAGTGGACCACGCCGTGCGCATCAACAACTTTGTCCGCGTCGACATGGAAGGCTCGCCTTACACACAGCGCACCCTCGACTTTGTGCGTGGCCTGCATCGCGAGCCCGGACACGCCGGCCGCGTCGGCACCGTCATCCAGTCCTACATGTACCGCAGCGAGAAGGACGTAGATCTTTTGCTGTCGGAGCGCATTCGCATCCGGCTGTGCAAGGGCGCGTATAAAGAACCGCCGGACATCGCGTTCCCGAAGAAAGCCGACGTCGACGCGAACTACCTGAAGCTGGCGCGCACCCTGATGAAGAGTGGCGTCTTTCACGGCATCGCCACGCACGACGAGAAGATCATCGCGGAGCTCAAACAGTTCGCCCGCGCCGAGAATATCCCGGCTAGCGCCTACGAGTTCCAGATGCTCTACGGTGTGCGCCGCGATCTCCAGCAGCAACTGGTGCGCGAAGGATACGGCCTGCGGGTCTACATCCCCTTCGGCTCGGAGTGGTACCCGTACTTCATGCGCCGCCTGGCCGAGCGCCCGGCGAATGTGCTCTTCATCGCGAGAAATATGTTCAGGCAGTGAAGGGCAGCGGTTGGTTGCCGGTTGTCGGTTGCGGATCATTGGTAGAGCGGGCCCTTAAGCCCGCGTCGCCCCCGCCCTTCTATATATGTCATCCCGAGCGGGGGCTTCAGCCCGAGTCGAGGGATCTGCGGTTCGTCCAACTGGCAGGATGTGGATACGGCGGAAGAATAGGCCTTCACAGTTTGCGTCAGAACCAGGGAAGCTCCGATTAAATCTGATTTCTCGAAGGGACGGCCTTCAGGCGTTTCACAAGCAATCGTCTGACAACTGGCAACCGACAACTACTTCAGCTTCGCCCCCGCCGGCACATCCTCCAGGAATCCCGCGAGCACGGGTTGGCCATCCTCACCCAGCGAGGCGGCGACGATCATGCCATTCGACTCCAGTCCGCGAAGTTTGCGCGGCTGCAGATTAGCCACGATGACTACTTTGCGCCCGACCAGCTTCTCTGGTTCATACGCCTTGGCAATACCCGCCACAATCTGCCGCACCTCGGTTCCTATGTCAACTTCCAGGCGCAGCAACCTGTCCGCGCCTTTTACTTTTTCCGCGACCTTCACCTCGCCTACGCGCAACTCGACTTTGAGAAAATCGTCGATACTGATCTTGTTGCCGTCCGCGGCGGCAGGCAAGGCCAGCCCCGGCGCAGCGGTCGCGGGTGTAGCTGGCTCCGTTACACCACCCATCGGCCGGGATTCCGCCGTCGCTTTCGTCTCCCCGGGTGACGCACTCTTTTCGCCTTCTTTTGGCGAAAGAGCCTGCCCTGAGCTTGCCGAAGAAGTGGCCTCGGAGCGTTGCTGTTCCATCTGTTGCATCCTTTCGATCATGCTCTTATCGGCGCGCGGAAAAACTGCCTCAACCTTGCCCAGCATCGTTCCCGCCTGAATTTGTCCCCACGCGAGTTGCCTTAGGTCCAGTTGCTGTATCTCGCCTAACCCAAGCTGCTCCCAGATGCGGGCAGTGGCCTCCGGAATGATTGGGTGCACCAGTGCGGTGACCACGCGCAGCGCCTCCACCGATGTGTGCAGTATGGTCGCGAGCCGTGCGCGCGAGTCCTTGTCGTCGCGTTCGGCGACCGCCCAGGGCTCGTTTTCCACGATGTACTTGTTGACCGCCGCGACCAGCGCCCATGCGGTCTCCAGCGCGCGCGAGAACTGAAACTGCTCAAACTGCACATTAAAGTTCTCGATCGTCTCCTGCGCCAGCGTCTTGATGGCGTCGTCTGCATCCGAACGCGCGCTTGCGGAAGGATACGGAATCTCGCCCTCGAAGTAGCGCGTAATCATGCTGAGCGTGCGGCTGGAAAGATTCCCCAGGTCGTTGGCCAGGTCGGCATTGAAGCGCTGCACCAGCGCATCGAAGCTGAACGAGCCGTCCTGCCCGAAAACGATTTCGCGCAGCAGGAAGTAACGCAGCGCGTCCTGGCCCAGCGTGTCCAGAATGGTCTCGCTGCGCACGATGTTGCCGCGCGACTTCGACATCTTGCTATCTTCGAACAGCAGCCAGCCGTGCGCGAAGAGCGAGCGCGGCAGCGGCAGATCGGCCGCCAGCAAAAACGCCGGCCAGTAGACGCAGTGGAAGCGCACAATCTCTTTGCCGATCATGTGCACATCGGCCGGCCAATAGCGCTCCAGCTTCTCCCGGTCCGCCGGGTCGTCCGAGCCGTAGCCCAGCGCCGTCATGTAATTGGCCAGCGCATCCAGCCACACGTAGATCACGTGCTTGGGATCGCCCGGCACCGGAATGCCCCACTTGAACGAAGTCCGGCTCACCGAGAGATCGCGCAGCCCGCTGCGCACAAACGCAATCACCTCGTTGCGTCTCGTCTCCGGACGAATGAAGTCAGGATGTTCCGCGTAATACTTCAGCAAGCGCTCGCCCATCGCCGAAAGCTTGAAGAAGTAATTCTCTTCATGAACGGTTTCCGTCGGACGGCCGCACTCGGGGCAAGGCGCACCGGGGCCTACGGCGTCGACGTACAACTCGTCGGACACGCAATATTGCCCACTGTATGAGCCTTTGTAGATGTAGCCGCGCTCTTGCAGGCGCGTGAACAGCGCCTGCACGCCGCGCACATGCCGCAGCTCGGTGGTGCGGATGAAATCGTCGTTCGTGATCTTCATCCGCTCCCACAGCGCGCGAAACTCGCCTGAGACTTTGTCGGCGAACGCCAGCGGCGAGCAGCCGGCCGCCGCCGCCGAGCGCTC
>JBEKTC010000299.1:0-5958 GCA_049516475.1 Candidatus Korobacteraceae bacterium
CGCCAGATAGGCTCCTCTCGCCATGATGGCCAGCAGGCACACCTGCGCAACCACGAACGGAATTCGCGTGCGCTCAATCGCGGCGGCGAACCCCAATAGCATCAGACCGAGGCAGCACCAGAAGACCAGCACGACGGTCTGGTATCGCGAGGAAAACGCGTAGCTCAGCCCGAAGTTCGATCTTCCCAGTGCGGTGGCGATGCCGGTGCCGATGCAGAACAGCAGCGTGAGAACCAGTTGAATCGAGAATGCCTGTTTGGTTCGAATATACAGACGCGAGCGCAGGACGAAGGCACATGCGGCTGCCCCGCCAGCTATCCCAAAGATGCCTGCCAAAACCGGATTCGCGTGTACCCAAACAGTTCCGAGATACACCGCTACAAACTGCAAACACCTGAGCGGATTGTCTCTGAATGACCCCGCATTGGCTTCGGCCTGACGGCTGACGTAGTGATAAAGATAGAGCGCAATGGTAATCGTTCCCGTGAGAGCCAAACTCAGCACCACCGAGCGTCGCAATCGCAGGAATAGCGCTGCCACAACCAGCAGGAGCCAGACCAGATTTCCGTTGGCCAGCGACAAGGTTGCTCCCAGCGCTGCGGCTATCGAAAGTGCAACGAACTTCCACGAGGACGGGTTGCCGGATTGCCGCTCTGAATCGATCCAGTAGAGCAGCAATCCGATAAATGAAAGCGTCGCAAACAAGCCTGGGAGCATGAAACAGGGTTCAAAGCCCCATACGAAGTTATGCCATTGGGACGGACAGAACAGGCAGAATGCTGCGAGACCGGTACCGGCGAGCCATAGCCGCCCGCGCCAACCGCCGAGGACTCGCATGCTCCAACTCAACAACACCCAAAACAAGAACTGAATTACCAGGATGCTGGTCAGCAAGAACGCCTGCCGGGCGTGAAACAAACGCAGGTCCGCGAGCATGAACAGTTTCGTGAGCACGACTCTATGTTCATCGTGCTGGGCCCAGAGCCAATGGGGAGAGAGCGGGTTGATCCCACTTACCATTGGGTCAATCTGCACCCAGCCATCGTCCCACGGCAGGCTCGAGTAGCTGACCACCACCATGTACGCCGCCACACCGATGGTGATGATCCCGGCCAGGAGGAGCGCCCAGGAGAAGGCCGTGGAGGCCTGCAATCCGCGCGTCTCCCGCCTCTTCGCATCCGCGCTGCTGTCAAGCTTCGAAATTACTGGAGCACCGTTCACGTGGCCGGCCATCAAAAGAGTCTGGACTATTTGTCACGTCATCGCAAGGACTAGCGGCTACAGTCTGCCGAAAGCTGACGGCTGAGCGCTTGCATTTTCCATCCCCTCTGCTTCATCTTGAGTACATGCCCCAGCACGAACGAGTTCACGGTCACGAGGTAAAAAAAGAGCAGATCACCAACAACTGCTTCGGTTGCGGTCCCGGCAACGAAGCCGGATTGCGGTTGGAGTTTGTCCTCGACAAGCAGCGCGAGCGCTTTGTCTGCCACTTCCAACTGGCGGACCGCTTCGTGGGGCCGCCCGGACACGCGCACGGCGGCATCATCGCCACCATCCTCGACGAGGCCATGGGTAAGGTCAACAAGCTGCGCGACGTGATCGCGTTAACCGGCCGGATGGAAGTTGACTACCTCTTGCCAGTCCCGTTGTCGACCCCGCTCATCGTCGAAGGGTGGGAGGTGCGGGTGGAGGGCCGTGAACACTTCCATACCGCCCAGATTCGCGACGGCAATGGCGAAGTGCTGGCCAGTAGCAAGGGGAAGTTCATCGAGATCGATCCCCATCGCATGTTCGCAAAGTATCTGAAGAAGAAGCATAGCGACGCAACGTAAGGACCAGGCGAGTAGAGCGCTACACACCCACGATCTTGCTCCTGCGCTCCATCAGCACCGTGTCCCGCCATGTGCCGTTGAGGCAGGCGATTCGCTCGCGCGTGCCGACGATGCGGAATTCCGCTCGCTGATGCAGACGGATGCTGGTAGCATTCTCAGCAAAGATGCCAGCCTGCAAGGTCCAAATGCCGTTGCGCTCTGACTCGGCAACCAGCGCCGTCAGCAATGCTGCTCCAATGCCGCGGCCTCGAGCGCGCTCGGCAATGTAGATACTGACCTCAGCTACGCCCCGGTAAACCTGCCGCGAAGAAACCCGGCTGAGCGCGGCCCAGCCGAGGACCGCATCGCCGCTCAGCGCAATCAGCCTGCACGTTGGCAGATGTCGCGCGTCCCATTCCGTCCAGTCAGGAACCGACTGTTCAAACGTGGCTTTGCCGGTCGCGATGCCCTCCCAGTAGATCTGACGCACGGCATCCCAATGTTTTTCCGTCATCGGCAGAATGTCGAAATGCATTGCACTGGCGTCCACGACTTAACAGTATAGATTCCCACCGCAGGGGCCGAATCTCGGCAGATGCTGTGCGGGGTTACGCATAGCTTCCGCGCAAGGTAAAATAGGGTTTGCGTAACCTCACGACGTGCACGCGCTTGCTTGGCCAACAGTTGAGTGTCAAATGTCCGCGGCCAAGTACTTCCACGCACACGCTCCGATCAGGAGAATACGATGGCAGAGAACAATGGCAACAACAATAGTTTGCGCTTGAAGACCGGCTTGGCCGAGATGCTCAAGGGCGGCGTCATCATGGACGTGATGAGCGTCGACCAGGCCAACGTGGCTGAGAAAGCCGGCGCGGTCGCGGTGATGGCGCTGGAGCGTGTGCCCGCAATCATTCGCGCCGAAGGCGGCGTCTCGCGCATGGCCAATCCCAGGCTCATCAAGCAGATTATGGCCGCCGTCTCGATTCCAGTGATGGCCAAGTGCCGCATCGGCCACTTTGCCGAGGCCCAGATCCTGCAGGAAATTGGCGTGGACTACATCGACGAGTCCGAGGTGCTGACGCCGGCCGACGAAGAGCATCACGTGGACAAGCAGGCCTTCACCACGCCATTTGTCTGTGGAGCGCGCAATCTGGGCGAGGCGCTGCGCCGCATTGCCGAAGGCGCGGCTATGATCCGCACCAAGGGCGAAGCCGGAACGGGCGATGTTGTCCACGCGGTGAAACACATACGGCAGATTGTCAAAGAGATGAAGCAACTCACCGTAATGAGCGATCAGGAACTCTTCGCCGCCGCCAAAGATCATCAGGCGCCTTACGAGTTGGTGCGCATGGTGGCCAAAGCAGGGAAGCTGCCGGTGCCGAATTTCTCCGCCGGCGGCATCGCGACACCGGCTGACGCTGCTTTGGTAATGCAGCTCGGCGCAGAGGCGGTCTTCGTGGGCTCGGGCATTTTCATGAAGGGCGGGGCAATCGCCCTGGATCTGCATGTGAAGGCCGAACGCGAAGAGGCCGAGTCGCGCGCGCGCGCCATCGTGATGGCGGCTACGCACTTCGGCGATCCCAAAGTGTTGGCGGAAGTCAGCTCGCAGATGACTGGCGCCATGAAAGGCCTGGCCGTCAGCGCCATCGAAGAGCGCGACCTGCTGCAGACCAGAGGGTGGTAGGAAGCGCTTTTCGCCATTCGCTCTTCGCTTTTCGCCAGAGCGGCAAATGGAGGTCGGGGGAGAAATCATGAAGAGCTTGAAGTGTGGCAAAGGGCGCACGCTCTCACCATCAAGTTGTATCGGATGACCGAGTGCTTTCCCCGTTCAGAGTTGTTTGGTCTGACGTCTCAAACTCGCAGAGCTGCGGGATCAATCGGCGCCAACCTTGCTGAAGGATGTGGTAGATGGGGTGAGGCTGAACTGGCGCGCTTTGTTCAGATTGCTATGGGCTCCGCAAGTGAGTTACAGAACCACCTTCGACTGGCCAAGGATCTTGGTTTCCTGAGCCCACCCGACTACGTGACCGCCTTCAAGGACCTAACCAGCGTTCGGCAGATGTTGACTGCGTTTCTGCAATCCCTTCGAGGACTCCGAACGGCTCGACAATCTGCGTCGGCACCTCTGGCGAAAGGCGAATAGCGAAAAGCGAAGAGCGACCTTATGAAAATCGGCGTTCTCGCACTACAAGGCGACTTCGAGGCGCACCGCCGCCGGCTGGAAGAGCTGGGAGCGGAAGTTGTGTTGGTGCGCAATCCCGAAGACTTCGATCAGCTCGACGGTTTGGTGATTCCGGGCGGTGAGTCAAGCGCATTTCTCAAGCTGCTGGGTGAGCGCACCTTTCAGAAGCTCAATGAATTCGTACACAGCAAGCCGACCTTTGGCACGTGCGCAGGCGCCATCATGTTAGCCAGAGAAGTGGAAAACCCGGGCCAGCCTGGATTGAATGCTATCGACATCACCATCCGCCGCAACGCCTACGGCCGCCAGATCGACTCCACGATTGTTGAGGCCGCAAGCTTACTGGGCGGCGAGCCGCTGGAGATGGTCTTTATCCGCGCACCGCGCATTGAAAGCGTGGGTAAGGACGTCGAAGTCCTCGCCAGACGCGGCGACGATCCGGTGCTGGTGCGGCAGGGAAGAGTAATGGCGGCGACGTTCCATCCCGAGCTCTCGCGTGACCAGCGGGTGCACCAAGAGTTCCTCAAGCTGATATTGAACGGCGCCGGATAGAAAATCTTACCCCTACTTCAGACTGTCTGCCCCAGCCTTGGAGCACTGAGCGTCCTGCGCGCTGGTAGCGCCGGAAACGCCGATACCGCCCACAATCTTGCCGTCCATCACCAGTGGAAAGCCGCCTTCCACTGGCACCGCGCCCTCAAGCCCCTGAACGCGAAGTCCCTCGCCGCCGGCAGCCAGGGCATCATGAAACGCCTTGGTGGGCCGCTTGAATCGGGCGGCGGAACGCGCCTTATCAATCGCGACGTTGGCGCTGGCCAATTGTGTGTTGTCCATCTTCTCGTAGTAGACGAGCGTGCCCGCCGGATCCACGATTGCGACTGCAACCTTCCAGTTATTTTTGGCCGCCTCCGCCAGCGCCGGAGCCGCTGCTTTCTTGGCGTCGTCGACAGTAATGGACAAGCCATAGGGATTCGGCATCTGTCCGCGGACCGTTTGCAACGCCCCAATCGCGAACATCACAACCGCGACGTACCTCAAGCCCAACTTTGCTGACATGATCTTTCCTTTCAAGCCTGCTCAATCACACTCACATAGAATTCGTACGCTTCAGCAACACGCCATCTTAACGTCTGTGTCTTTCACAGGCCCGAAAGCCTCTGCCGGAATTGGCACGCCATGCAGGGTCTTCCAGCAGCGCCGTCCCGATTCAATCAGCACCAGAACGACACCGGTCACGAAGATCACCATCAGCGTGGCATCCAAGTATCCCTGGAAGCCGTGGCCCGGCTTCTGCGCCAACGGCAAATAGATGTTCTTGATGGAGAGCACCCCAGCGGTAAGGGTCGTTACGCCGACGAAGCACATGGGAATTGCCGTGATCAAGGCATATTTCACTTTGCCCATGTTGACCAAGAAGGTGGTTACAACCGCGAGCGCGATGGTAGCAAGCAGTTGATTGCCGGTGCCGAACAGCGGCCAGATGGTAGAGATGGAGCCGGTGTAGATCAGATATCCCCAGCTCACAACCACGATGAGTGAGGTCACCAGGTTGCCGGGCAGCCATGCGGTGTTGCTGAAGGACTTGTGCACCTTCCCCAACAACTCGTGCATGACATAACGGGCCACGCGCGTGCCGGTATCGACCGTAGTCAGAATGAAGAGCGCCTCAAACATGATGGCGTAGTGATACCAGTAGCTGGTCAGCGACTTCATGCCGGGAATGCCGCGGAAGATCTGCGCCATGCCGACAGCAAGCGAAACCGCGCCGCCCGTGCGGCCGGCCAGCTTCTCGCCAACCTCTTGCGAGAACATGCCGAGATTCACCGTGTGCAACCCGAGCTTGGCATAAACCGCGGGCGCGGCGTTGATGGCGAAGTAGTCGCCGGGATACATGGAGCATGCGGCGATCAGGGCCAGCACGGCGACGATGCCTTCGCACATCATGGCGCCGTATCCAATGAAGCG
>JBEKTC010000300.1:0-5939 GCA_049516475.1 Candidatus Korobacteraceae bacterium
CTGTTCATGTGCCCGTGTCACGGTGGCGTGTATTACCGCGACGGCTCGCGCGCTTCCGGACCGCCGCCGCGCGGCCTGTTCGAGTATCCCTACAAGGTGGAGAACGGTCGCTTGATGATTGAGGCCGGACAACTGCCGACTCTGTCCACCAGCGCCAGCCTTCACCAGAGGAGCAAGGGATGTCAAGGCTAGCCAAGATCGGCGACTGGTTCGAGCAGCGGCTGAAGATCTGGCCCATGGTGCAGGAGACAGCTGAGCATCGCGTCCCTGCCAAGTCTGCCAGTTGGTTCTACGTCTTCGGCAGCGCGGCGCTCACCGTTTTCATGCTTCAGATCTTCACCGGCATCATGCTGGCGCTGATCTATGTGCCTTCCGCGGGCGAAGCGTGGAACAGTCTGCAGTACCTTAATCATGGCGTGACTCTGGGATGGTTTCTGCGCGCGGTGCATGGATGGGGATCGAACTTCATGGTCGCCATCGTGCTCATCCACATGGTGCAGGTGGCGATGTTCGGCGCCTATAAGTTTCCTCGCGAGCTGACCTGGATCGTTGGCATCTTCCTGCTGCTGATGACGCTGGGCATGGCCTTCACCGGCCAGGTGCTGCGCTTCGACCAGGATGCGTATTGGGGGTTAGGCATCGGCGCCTCGATTTGCGGCCGTGTTCCGTTCATTGGCGCATGGGTCGTACACCTTCTGCTCGGTGGCCCCATAATCGCGGGCGACACGCTGTCGCGATTCTTCGCATTTCATGTGTTCGTGATTCCCGGGCTGCTGATCGCCTTCGTCTCCGTGCACCTGCTGATGGTGTTGAAGCTGGGCATCAACGACTGGCCCATGCCTGGACGCTTGGTGCGGCGCTCCACCTACGTACAAGAGTATGAGGAGCTGACGCGCAAGGACGGCGTGCCGTTCGTGCCGGACGCGGTGTGGAAGGACATGATCTTCGCCTCCGTCGTGATCGCCAGCGTGCTGGCGTGCGCGGCGTTCTTCGGCCCGTATGGACCGAGCGGCCAGCCCGATCCGACGATTGTGCAGACCGTCCCTAAGCCCGACTATTTCTTCCAGTGGTTGTATGCACTGTTGGCCCTGCTGCCGCCGCAAATGGAGACCGTGGCACTGCTCGTCGGTCCGGTCGTAATTCTCGCCTGGCTTATCCTGCTGCCGTTTTTTGCGGGCGAAGGTGAGAAGAGTTGGAAGCGGCGCCCGATTGCAGTCGTCACCATCGCGTTGACCGCGGTGGCGCTCGGCACCTTGACCCACTACGCCAGCTACACGCCGTGGAGCCCGATCATGGATGCGTGGAGCGGCGATCCCGTGCCGGTGCAGTATCTGAATGGCCGCTCACCGCTGGAGCGCCAGGGAGCCGCGATCTTCCAGGAGAAACAGTGTCGCAACTGCCATTCCATCGGCGGCTCCGGTGGCCTGCGCGGACCTAACCTGGATAGCGTCGCGGTGCGCATGACGCACGACCAGCTCGTCCGCCAGGTGGTACAGGGCGGTGGCAACATGCCGGCCTACGGCAAGAACCTGAACCCGGCGGAAGTTGCGGCCGTTGTCTCGTTCCTCGATACCCTGCATCCCGCCAACCAGCCTCCAGCGCGCGACGCCGCGCAAGAGGCGATCGTGCATCCGGATCAGCATGGCGCCAATGGCGGCGGCCATTAAGTCCTAAACTCTGGCGCAGACACGGTTTTGGGGCGAGGAAGCAACGCTTGCGATAAGGTGGATCTCTTGTGCCAGGTATCGGCCCTAACCCCGCCCTCCTGTTTTGACCGGCGCACGTTGTACCCTTGCGATCTTGTTTGGAGCGATTGTGGACTCAGACCTCAACAAATTGAGTAACTCGGGCTCTTCCGAAGTTTCAATGAGACTATGGGGCCCGTATTTGAGCGAACGCCAATGGGGAACAGTAAGAGAAGACTATTCGCCGAATGGAGATGCGTGGAATTACTTCCCTCATGATCACGCTCGCTCCCGCGCCTACCGCTGGGGCGAAGATGGTTTGGCCGGAATCAGTGACGAAACTCAAACTCTGTGTTTCGCCCTAGCGCTTTGGAACGGGCGAGACCCGATCCTAAAAGAGCGGCTCTTTGGGCTGACCAACAGCGAAGGAAATCATGGCGAGGACGTCAAAGAATACTATTACTACCTCGACGCCACGCCGCCACACTCCTATCTGAAGATGCTCTACAAGTATCCGCAGGCTGAATATCCCTACCTCGGCCTTGTGGAAGAGAATCGCAGGCGCGGACTCGCAGACAATGAGTACGAACTGATCGATACAGGCATCTTCGACGGCGACCGCTACTGGGATGTATTAGTCGAATATGCTAAAGCCGCAGGCGACGACATCCTCATTCAGATTACAGCTCAGAACCGTGGCCCAGAGAGCGCTCGGATTTATGTTCTGCCGCAACTCTGGTTCCGCAACACCTGGTCCTGGAGCTCATCGGCAACCAAGCCGCGGATCAACGTGCATGGGAGTAGGGCCATTGTGGCCCAGCATCCCACTCTAGGGACGTACTACCTGAATGTGGACGGCGACGCGTCGAAGCTATTCTGCGACAACGAAACCAACATTTCGCGCCTATACGGACAGCATGCCAATGGGTATTTCAAAGACGCGTTCCACGACTTCATCGTGCACAATAATCAGGCGGCGGTGAACCCGTCGCAGTGCGGAACAAAAGCTGGAGTGCTTTTCAGCTCCAGCGTCGGCCCCGGACAAGAAGCGCGCTTTCGGCTAAGGTTGTCCGCTGCGCAGAATCCGAGTCCCTTTGAGGGCTTCGAAGATGTTCTAAGTGAGCGGCGGCAAGAAGCAGATTCCTTCTACCAGAAATTACAAAAGGGACAGGCCAACGAAGACGCCCGTCTGGTGCAGCGCCAAGCGTTTGCTGGCATGATTTGGAGCAAGCAGCACTATGGGTACGACGTTCGCCTGTGGCTCCAAGGGGATGAAGTTTATCCGCCGCCTCCCGCAGCTCGCCGAGCCGGGCGCAATTGCGACTGGGCCCACCTCGACGGCAATGGGATTTTCTCCATGCCCGACAAATGGGAGTACCCGTGGTTTGCGGCGTGGGACCTCGCATTTCATACCATAGCCTTTGCGCTCATTGACGCTGAATTCGCCAAACAGCAGCTCGTTCGATTGGGACATGTCTGGTATCTACACCCGAACGGGCAGATACCAGCGTACGAGTGGAACTTTGGAGATACTAATCCTCCAGTGCAGGCCTGGGCCGCGTGGCGCGTGTTTCAGATCGATCGCAAGCAGAGGCGAATCCAGAATCCCGACGATCCAGGAGACCTTCTCTTCCTGGAGCAGGTCTTCCAGAAGCTATTGCTTAATTTCACCTGGTGGGTGAACAAGAAAGATGTCCATGGCCGAAATCTCTTCCAGGGCGGGTTCCTCGGGCTAGACAATATCGGGTGCTTTAATCGGGATAGGCCGCTGCCGGACGGTGGTTATCTGAGCCAGTCCGATGGCACAAGCTGGATGGCGATGTATGCCCTCAACCTCTTGAGAATCGCGCTGGAACTCGCACAGCATAACCACGCTTACGAAGACATGGCGACGAAGTTCTTTGAGCACTTTCTTTACATCGCGCAAGCCATGACCGATATGGGAGGAAAGGGAATTGGACTGTGGGACGAGAAAGACGGCTTCTATTATGACGTGCTGAACCTACCTGATGGTGAGACCGTTCCTCTGAAAGTCAGGTCGATGGTGGGACTGATGCCGCTTTTCGCAGTAGAGACGCTGGAACCCGAACTTCTGGCCAATGTTCCCCAATTCACACAGCGCATGGAGTGGTTCCTGAAATACCGGCCTGAGATGGCGAACCTGGTGTCGCGATGGTCCGTACCCGGAATGGGAGAGCGCAGGCTCCTTTCTTTGTTGCGAGGGCATCGCATGAAGTCTTTGCTCAAAAGGATGCTCGATCCCGCGGAATTTCTCTCGGATTATGGCGTCCGGTCCGTTTCCCGTTTCCACTGCGAACATCCCTTCAGTCACTGGTCTGCTTTGCTGGGGAAGGTGCTCAGCGTCGACTACGAGCCATCTGAATCGCGTTCCAGGTTGTTCGGGGGCAACTCTAATTGGCGCGGACCCATCTGGTTCCCAGTCAATTTCCTTATCATTGAATCGCTACAGAAATTTCATTGCTACTATGGCGATGACTTCAAGATCGAATGCCCCACCGGATCAGGCCGGTATGTGACGATCGATCAGGTCGCCGAGTTAATTACTCAGCGGCTGGCCAGCATTTTTCTCAAGAACGCATCGGGAGTTCGCCAGGTCAACGCCCTTTACCCGAAATTCCAGAGAGACCCGAACTTTGTTGATTACATTCCGTTTCACGAATACTTCGACGGTGATACCGGTCGAGGTGTAGGAGCGTCTCATCAGACCGGCTGGACGGGCCTTATCGCAAAGTTATTGCAACCACGCGCAGGCTACTCCTTGGCGCAACAAAAGGTTCCAGGTACATTGACTTCAGCTAAGTAACCTTGAGCCATAAACATCCCGCCGATTGGATGAGCAATTAGGCGAAGCAGAGAGTCGCTGGAGCTCAAGTTTCCAGAGATTGGGCCGACAATGTTGTCATGGTACTATTCTTTTGTTCAGAAAAAGTTCCGCATATTTTGAAGCCTTAGATGCACTAAGGGCAGAGCTCGGCAGGTCTCGCAGGAGGTGGCCCCCATGCAAACTTCGCGCTCCTCGCTATTCTACTTTTTCACGTTAAAGCAGCAGAAGCCTCGGCATGTCCGGCAGTGTTCCCGGGCGCGTTCAAGAGCCTGGCTCTTGGTGTTATCGCTCTTGCTGACAGTCGCTCTTGCGTGGCCCCGGTGCTTAGTCGCGCAGCAGGCGCCGGTCGTTTCCGCCCTTGATCAGTCGCAGTTTCCATGCTCTCCCATGCCAGCTCCGCGCATCACCGCGGCCGTGAACGACCGGATGCTCACCTCGCTTAACGGCAGTGTCCACCCGCTGGCACGGGCAGAATATGACCAAGGCAAAGTGGATGACAGCCTGCCGCTGAAGCACATCATCCTGATGCTCCAACGCAGCCCCGAGCAGGAGAAGGCGCTGGCCACCCGCATCGACCAGATGCACAACCGCCGGTCACCGTACTACCACCGGTGGCTCAAAGCGGAGGATGTTGGCGGATGCTACGGAGTGGCGGACCCGGACATCGCCAAGGTGACCGGGTGGCTGCAAAGCCATGGCTTCCAGATCGACGTGGTTCCGGCCGGCGAGATGCTGATCATCTTCAGCGGCACGGCGGGGCAGGTGCGTAGTACGTTCAAAACCGAGATTCACAATTTGAATGTTCGCGGTGAGAGGCACATTGCGAACATGAGCGAGCCCCAGGTACCGACGGCGCTGGCGCCCGTGATCCTGGGCTTCCGCTCGCTGAACAACTTTTTCCCGAAACCACTCGTCCATGTCCTTGGACCCATCCAGCGGGACTCCGGGACAGGGAAATGGCACGCGCTGACGGCAAACAAGAATGCTGCGGTGAAGGAGCCTCAACCGAAGAGTAACGGGATAAGTCCCCTTTTAACGTTTAGCGGCGACGGTGAAACCTTTTGGGCGGTGGGGCCGCAAGACTTCTACACCATTTACAACGAGACTCCGCTTCTCACCGCTTCAAGGCCGATCAATGGCGCCGGACAGACGCTGGCGATCGTGCAGGATTCCGACGTGAACCCGGCAGACGTTACATCCTTCCGCTCGCAATTCGGCCTGCCGACATATCCCGCCATGCCGAACAACACGCAGGGAGGAGTCAACTTCATTTCCGGCATCAGCAACTATTGCGAAGATCCGGGCATTGTTAATGGCGGTGAGACCGAAGCCGACGTTGATGTGCAATGGTTGGGAACAAGCGCGCCGGCAGCCATCATTGACTTGGTATCCTGCGCCGACACGGCAAC
>JBEKTC010000301.1:0-5922 GCA_049516475.1 Candidatus Korobacteraceae bacterium
CATTCAACAGGGCCGAATTGGCTTGGTTAGCGACCCGGCGCACCACGATTGGTTTGATCTTGTCACAGGCGACCCTCTCTTGTGGTATAGCACCGACAGCGCCGGAAACTTCCGCTTTTTCGATGGCCCGGGACATGACCCCGCTACTCGCGCCGACCTAAAACCAGTTACCCCTGATACGCAAAAGGAATGGGAAAAGAAGATCGGCGCAGCCGCGGAGTCCCACGCTCAAGGGGTTACCTCTGCGGAGCCGGCTGGCGATGTTGGGGCTACTGTCGAAACGCCAAGCGCTGCGCTAGGGAAAGGGCGAGTACCCACTGAGTCTGGCACCGAGGATGCGCACCCCGAAACGCCAATACGAGAGACATACCAACGAGTCTTTTCTGATGATTTCCTCTTTGAGCTTCAGTCATGCGTGCTCCGTGGTAAGAATCTTACTTGCTATTTCACTGTGACAAACGACTTGGATTCGGATAGAACATTGGGCCTGAAGATTTACTGGGGTTCCTGCTCTCGGATTTTCGACGGAGAAGGAAACGAATACATCTCTAAGAGCGGGCAGCTTGGGAGCGATTCCGGCACTCCGGGGATTAGCGGGTTAGGGAACACTCTGATTCCAGGGATCAAAACTAAGGCGGCTCTTGAGTTTGAAGGGGTTTCCCCTCAAGTGAAGTTAGCCAAGGTACTGAGAGTGGTGTTTACCGCCCCGCATGGAAGCCAAGAATATCTCAATGCAGATTTTCACGATGTACCAGTTCAAGCAAGATAAATCCGGGACCGTAATTTCGGCCTGTGATGACCAACCGGAGACTAACTTTAGGCTTGGCTGATTAGACAACCCTGTCGGCTCCAGCCGCCGAGTAGACTTGGTGCGCTCAGCAAACCAAGCCTCGGAGGAAAAGGAGCCGACACCGTTATCTAATCAGCCCATTGACCCGTCGTGCCACGTGCTCGCGTAACTTAAAGCGCCTGATCGCACAAAAAAAAACGGCCTGACATTAAACATCGTCAGGCCGCGAGCGCTGTGCTATTAACGGCTTATTCGAAACTGCGTGGCTACTCGAAAATACCTTTGCTACTGCAACGATGCCAGGGTCTTATGGGCGTCCTCTGCGTCCTGACCTTTCAGGTTCAGCTGCAAGGCCTTCTGCAACTCGGTCTTCGCCCGGTCTTTTTCTCCTGCGCCACTCAAGGCCATTCCCAGGTGATAGTGGAAATTTGCATTTTGCGGTGAGCTCTTCACCGCATCTTCAGCCAGCGAAACGGAAACCCGGTAGTTCCCTTTCTTGTACTGAATCCACGCGAGGGTATCGTTCACCGACTGCATTTCCGGCGCTACCTGCTTCGCCTGGGTGGCCAGACTGAGAGCCATATCCAGGTTCTCGCCTTGTTCGGCGTATACCCAAGCCAGGTTGTTGGCTGCCACCGGGTCGTGGGCATTCTGCGAGAGGGTGGTCTGGAAGTACTTACCCGCCGATTTCAGATCGCCCTTCTGCAGATAAACGTCGCCGATGGCGTTGTTAATCGTCGTCGAAGCGGGTTGAATTGCGAGCGCCTTCTGAAAGGCATCCAACGCCGCATCGGACTTTCCGGTAGCCAGGTAGATTTGGCCGATGTGCATGTAGGCCGCCGGAGACTTGGGATCGATCTGCAGCGCTTTCTGGTACTCGGCGAGGGCCAGGTCGTACTTTCTGGTTGTCGCCAAAGCGGAGGCGTAGATAAAGATGGCGGACGTCCGCTTGGGGTTGGCAGCGGCATACTGCTCGGCCAAAGCAACCGCTTTCGCAGGTTCATTGGTGGCGAACATCAAGGCGATGTAGTTCGCCATTGCGCTGTCGTACCGGGGATTCAAATGTAGAGCGGCCTGGAACATACGCTCGGCGTCGGCAAACTTCTTTTGTCCGGCGTAAGCAAAAGCCATGTTGACGTACAGAATAGGATCGTTGGGTACGCTCTTTTGCGCTTCCTTCAATTCATCCAGGGTCTTGTCGTAATTCTTCTCGCCCAGGTAGATGGTGGCGTTCAGGTAATGCGCCATGGGATTGTTTTCATTGAGCTTCTGCAGCCGTGCCGCATACTCAGTCGCGGTATCGTAGTCGTGGCTGTCGCGATAGACTTCGGCGAGGGCTTGCAGGATCATGGGGCTGTTAGGCGAAATGCGGTTGGCCTCCTGCAACTCGCTCTTCGCACCCGCCATGTCTCCCGTCTGCCGAAGCACCTGACCTAAAGCGAAATGGGCCTGCGGGCTCTCGGGAGCATCCTTTACCACTTGTCGAAGGACGGTAGTGGCTTCGGCGGTGTTGCCCTTAATGGCCAGCAAGCGGCCATTCGTCAGGCGCGCGGTAACGTCTCCCGGATCGTCTTTCAGTAGTCGATCGACCATCTTCTGGGCGTCATCGGCCTTGCCCATATTGATCATGGTCTCAAGAACGCGGACCTGGAGCTGCTGGTTCTTGGGATCGAAAGTCAGACCGCGCTCGTATTCCTTCAAGGCGCCGTCAGCATTACGGGCAGCCAGGTAGTAGTCGCCAATGGCGGAAGCCACGTCGGTGGAGCTTGGCTTAGCCTGCCGCAACTGCTGCACCACCGCTTCTCCATCGTCCTTGCGGCCTTCCTGGAGCAGCAAACCGGCCAGGCGAAGATAAGGGACCGGAGAATCGGGGTTATTGCGGATCGCCTCTCGGTACACTTCCTCAGCCTGCTTGGGATCTTTCTTGTACAGGTAGAAGCCGGCCAGATTGGTGTACGCCGGAAGCATATGGGGATCGATAACGATGACCTTGCGGAAGTCCTTCTCGGCGGCCTCATCTTGCTTCAAGAAGACATAGGCCGCGCCGCGGTTGAGGTAGGGATTGGGATCCGTGGGTTTGAGAGCAATCGCCTTGCTGAAGTTGGCCAGAGCATCGTCCAGATGTTTCTCCGCCAGCAGCACATTGCCCAGCAAGAGATAGCCATCGGCGTTGTTGGGATCGTGGTCGACGATGTAACGTCCCTGCTCCTCGGCGTTGCCGTAGAAATTGTGCCCGGAGGCCAGATACATGCCTCCCAGAGACACACGCGCCTTGATGTGGTTGGGATCCAGTTCCACCACCTGGCTCATTTCCCTGTAAGCTTCCTGGTTCTTTTCCAGTTTCAGATCGGCCTGGGCGAGTTGATAGTGGGCTTCGGCAAACTTGGGATCGATCTGAATAGCTTTCTTGAATTGAATCGCCGCGGCGTCGTACTTTTGCTGATCCATGTACTTGTTGCCGCTCTCTAGGTACTTACGCTTGGCGACGTCGGGATTACGGCTGCAGCCGGCGAGGATGACGGCTAGCACGACCGTTAGGACAGAGACGATGTAGCGGTTCCGCATGACTTCTCCTGGGTTCACCGAGGGATGATCTGATCAACATCAGTTGCAACTTGTTTTGCGAACGCCATGGCCTGCTGCTGAGTCGCCGCCTCGTCTCCCTGCTCAATCGGCATGGTAATGCGGACGAGCGCGGCGTCAGTGCGGTTCAAGCGTAACGCGTCATACACCAAATAAACCTTGCCCCAGTACTCGCTGGCCACAATGCGACCGTGCGACTGGTACCAGTACAGCACGAGTTGTTCGTCCGACCCTTTGCGCAGGATGTAGAGATTGATGGGCACCGTGCGTCCATCGTCGAGCGGCAACTGATAGATCGAAGCTTGCACCGGATTCCAGCCCGCGCCCGGCAGACAGTTCTTGGGCGAATGGATGGAAGCGCCGGTCCGCTGACTGCGAAGATAAGCGACATAAAGCCCCACCAGGTCCTGGTTCATGCCGGGTTTCCAGTAGCCACGGTCCAGATAGTCAGTCACGTGTATGAAATCCAGTATGGCTTGGTCGATTTTCCAGTCAACCACCCTGGTGTATGGGCCAACTTGGGCGGGAAATTGGGAAAGCGGCTTGGCTGGCGGAACCGACTCACCATGAGATAGGTAAGCCATGCCGGTTGTAGCTCCCAGGAGCACCGCAATCATGATCCAGTAGCGTACCCCCGCCCTCATTGGCTCACCGTGGGAGTGAGCGGTGTGCCCTCGCCCTTGTACCACCCAAGCTTCTTGCGCACAAACGTGATCGCGCTGTGCAACAGCAGGAACAAAACCGTAGCCACTACGAAAATCACCCAACCGGAAAACTCGTGCATAAATCCTTCCGCAGCCTTTGGTCCAAGATAGTTCGCCATGATGGCTGTGATCATGACCCGGGTGCCGTTACTGATGATGGCCAGCGGCACCATCGCGATTATCATGAAGCACCGCACAGGAATGCTGCGTTCAACAAGATATCCATAACCCGCAGCTAACGCAAGCAAGGACATGAGGGAGCGGATCCCGCTGCAGGCCTCCACCACCTCCAGGCGCATCTGCGGCAAAACCAGAACATTGCCTTCCCGCATGACTGGAAACAGATTGATGATCTCCAGGGACCTTACCGCGAAGCGCGAAGCGATGAACTGAAGAGGAAAGACAATGGAGTTGTACACCACTACTGGTATGGGAATGGCAAACAGCAGAAACGCCAAGGGAAACGCCATCGCCCGCAAAAACTTTGAGCCGGCAAAATAAACGATCAATCCGCAGATCGTCCCTAGCATTGACAGACGAGCCATCGACAACTCGGCCCCCAGGCTGCCTAGGAACAGAAGCCCCATGGAACCTGCCACGATGACCATGCCCCATGGCGACGGCTGTCGCGGAATTAAGCGCAACGTGTCCCGCCGTTGCCAGATCAGGAAGGCCGACAGCACGGGCACCAGGAATCCGTGCGAGTAATCGGGATCGATATACCACTGATAGACCAGTAGCTTGAGTACCGAAGCGTACAGCAGAATCAGCACAGCCACAAGTAACAGCCCTTGCCAGCCGAAAGGTTTCAAGGTCTGCCAAACGTTCTGGCCAAAGGATGCCAGTTTCGAGGGAGGTTTTCCGCCCGGCAACACTCCCGCTCCCGGTTCGGTCAGGCTTGTACGCGTCGTCTTGGTGCCAGCAAGCGCCACAGGCGAATCACTCCTTTGATTGCATTGGTGGACTTTGGAGATGTGTGCAATTATTTAGCCGAATCGATCAAGAACTCAATTTCTATCTAATTGATAACAGATAACTTGTAACACTTATTTTTCGGAAGCGCAAGACCTTATCAACTTGATGTGCAATTCTTTGCACATCGGTTCTAGTGAAATTCACTTGCCACCCCACCTGAGTCCAGAATCCCACCCGAATCTTAGGCGAAAAAAGTAATCCCAAACCTGGTTACCTCAGTGCAAACTTCTGCCCCCCGAGGCGCACCCCTCCCACTGCCTTTACGGAATGATCTCCGAAACCGTGCGCAGCTGCCCGTTGAGGTGCAAGCAAAACGCTCAGGGCATGACCTTTGTCGTGCTTGCAAGCAAAACGCTTTGTGTCAGGGCACGACTTCAGTCGTGCCGATAAGCCGTTTATTTTTCTTCCCGAGCCGGCTTCAGCCGGCGGCACCAGACCCTGCTTCGACTCTTTCAGCAGCCGGCTGACGGAAAACCAATCTGCGCCGTAATCCTACAGCCGGACGATCTTCTCCGACTGAAATGCCTTCATGGCGTTTCGCGTGTCGACGATCAATTTCGCCGAATCCAGCAATCCTTTGTAATCAAAATCGCTGTGGTCGGTGACAATGACGACGCAATCCGCCTTGGCAGCTGAATCCAGCAACGGCTCCGCCTGCAAAACGAAGCCGTCCAACTTCAAACTGGGTACAAAGGGATCGCTGTACGAAACCACCGCGCCCCGCTTCTTCAACAGCAGAATCACGTCCAGCGCCGGTGACTCACGCATGTCGTCGATATTGCGCTTATAGGCGACGCCGGCCACGTGAATGCGCGAACCGTTTACCGGCTTGCGGTGATGGTTGAGCGCCGTCTGGATCTTATCGACCAC
>JBEKTC010000302.1:0-6524 GCA_049516475.1 Candidatus Korobacteraceae bacterium
GCAGGCTGCTGGAGGCTGTCTTGCCGAAAAGTGTTATCGGGTCACTCCTTATTCAATATTTTAATATCTATAGAGACATCGAATTAGAATGCCCATTGCGGGGCCTGGGAGGGCCCTAGAATGGCAATAATATACTTGACAGAATGTAGACTCTCGGCTAGACTTACAAAAGTACGAGGTAAGTCTAATGGAATCACCGAAAACACTGCAAGAAGCCATCCAGATATTCAGCGATTACGACAACTGCCGCCAGTTTATGACTTTTCTGCGCTGGCCGGACGGCAAGGTTCGCTGCCCAACCTGCGAATCCGATAAGGTCGGCTATCTGGAAAAGGCTCGCGTGTATGTCTGCTACGAAGGGCACAAGAAAGCCAAGTTTTCGCTCAAGGTGGGCACCGTATTCGAGGATAGCCCGATACCTCTACAGAAGTGGTTGCCAGCCGTATGGATGCTCGTAAACGCCAAGAATGGCATCTCTAGCTGGGAACTGCATCGCGCTCTGGGTGTGACTCAGAAAACCGCGTGGTTCATGCTCCATCGTGTTCGCGCTGCCATCAAGAGCGGGAGTTTCGACAAGATGGGCGGCCCTGATAGCGGCCCCATCGAAATTGACGAGACTTTTATCGGGGCAAACAAACGCTTCATGCACGCCGATAAGAAAGCGCGATTCTCTAAAACCTCGATGGTCACCGCAAAACCGGCCATGCGTGGACGTCTGAAAACCGGCCATGTGAAGTGGCCTAAGACAGGTGTTGTTTTACCTTGCCGAAGTGAGTTTGGCAAGGCCGGATTCGGTCGGGCGGAAACATCCAAGGCCGAGAACGCGGGGCTGGCTCCGAAGGAATCGGCGATTGAGACCCTTTGCAGGTGGGCCGTGATGGCTGACTCTGCGAAGGGTTTTGTGTTTGTGTCGCTATTCTTTTGGTGAAGCTCCGTTGTGGAGGCCCTTGGATTACGGAACGCGACGTTGCCGGGCCTTTGCCCGGCGTCCTTATTGTTCTTGCTTTTGTCATTGGGCTTCTCCGCGGTTTCCGGATTTGGTTCGCCAGCTGCGTGGGCCGCACTTGAGGACGTGTCCGTGGTGCAGCAAGCGGTCGAGCATAGCGGTGACGGCGGCGCTGTCGCCGAGCAACTTACCCCAGTCCTCAACCGGACGATTCGAGGTCAACAGTGTGCTGGCGCGCTCGTAGCGGCGCATGATGATCTCCAGCAGTTCTTCGGCGGCGGTCAGTGGCAGTTTGCGCATTCCGAGATCGTCGATGATCAGCAGGGGCACGGCGGACAACAGTTCCATGTGCTCTTTGCGAGTGCCGTCCAAGGTAGCGTCGGCCAGATCTTCCAGCAGGGCGTGCGCTTCCCGATAGAGCACGCGGTAGCCTTGCAGGATGACGGCGTGTCCGATGGCTTGGGCAAGATGACTTTTGCCGCTTCCGGGTGGGCCTATAAAAAGTCCGTCCTCGCGTCGGCCGATGAAGGCGGCGGTCGCCATGTCGAAGACGAGGGCGCGGTTCATCTTGGGGTTGAACTGGAAGTCGAAGTTGTCCAGAGTCTTGTTGGCATCGCGGAAACGGGCCTGCTTGCGCCGCCGCTCCAGCAGGCGCTGGCTGCGGCAGCTCAGCTCGTCCGACACCAGGATGGAGATCAGGTCGATGGGAGCCATGGCTTCGCTCTGGGCTTGCAGCAGGCGCGTTTCCAGGACTCCGGCTATGCCGCTCAGGCGCAGTTGGCGTAGAGCGCCGTTGAGTTCGATCAGGTTCATGATGGGGATTCCTCCGATTGGATTCGTTGTTGGATCAGGTCGCGATACTGCACCAGTTCGCGGATGAGAGGATCGACTTGGCGCAGACTCAGGGGCGCTTGCGGGCTGCGCTCCAGGATGCGTCGCACGAAGCGGTACTCGGACACGCCCAGCTCCAAGGCCATGGCGCAGGCCTCGTCGGCGGCCGCGCAGCCGTATTTCTTGACCAGCGAGAGCACGCCCAGAATGCGCCGCACTCCGAGTTCGGCCTGGCGCTGGTGGATGACATCGCAGACAGCACCGATGCTGGCTCCAGCCTTGTGCGCCCGCGCCAGCAGTTGTTGGAGGTGAAGTGGGGTACGCCGCGGACGGTCTTCATCCCGGATGCGGTGTGCGCCGCGCTTCTGCCGCAGATGCTCACGTAGCAACTGTCCGGTCCGCGGATCGAGCAGGCGCACGAACAGAGCGTCCCACTGCACCTGCACCTGGCGCCCGATCCATCCCGGAGGCGCTCCGTAATAAGCCGCATCCACCTCGACACAGCCGTCCACGTGAACGGTGCGATCGCCGTACTGGTAGTAGCGGAACGGCTCCAGCGGCAGGGCTTGCAAGCAGGGTTTCTCTTCGGCGAACATCGCCGCTACTTGCCGTTTGGTAGTGCCGTGGATGCGGGTGTCGGCCCAGCGTTCTTCCCAGTGATCCAGATATGCTTGGGCCTCTTCCAGGCTCTCGAAACGCTGGCCCTTCAGCGGCGTCTTTTTGGCATGTCCGACTCCGGCTTCGACCTTACCCTTGCGATCTGGATCTCTTACCCGGCAGGGCAGGGCGACCACGCCGTAGTGCGCCAGAACATCGCGATACAGGGGATTCAGGCTGGGATCGTAGATGTCGGGAACCAGTACGCCTTCCCGCAGATTGTCCAGAACTACGACTCGGGTCGATCCGCCCAGCCGCCGCAAGGCTTTCTCATGCAACTCGGCCCAGATGCGGGAGCTGGAACGGAAGCTCAGCAGGCGAATCGATTTGCGGCTATAGCCCAACGTCAGAACGAACATCCGGGTACGCCGGTACTTGCCGCTCTGCGGGTCGCGCACCATCGGGCCGCTGCCGTAATCGACCTGCGCCTCTTCGCCGGGTGAGGTTGCGATCACCACCCGCGCTTCCGGGGATCGCCTTCCGCGCAGTTTGCGCACGAAACGCTTCACGCTCTGGTAGCCAGCCGCGAACCCGTTACTGTCGACCAGATCCTGCCAGATCCCCATCGCATTGCGGCCTCGCGACAGCCCCAGCTGGATCGTTTCCCGATACAACTCGCAGGCACTGGCTGTGGTCCGGCGGCTTTCCTCCACGGGCGCTGCCGCCGGCCCCGGGTCGGTGGTCACCTCCATGGCCGGTTTTGAAAAATCTTCTGTTGGTAAGTTGGGGAAGAGGATTTCCGGACCGGAGTCGGTGGTCACCGGCATGGCCGGTTTTGCCGTGGGCTGCTTTTTCCAACCGCCAGGCCGCCCTACCGCAATCCCAGATGCTTTCAGATAGCTGCCCGCCGTCTCGCGACGGACTCCGGTTTCCTGCTCAATCCGCCGTAGCGACCATCCCAGCCGCCCCAGCGCAATCACCTGCTGTCGCTTCGCTTCGCTCAAGACATTGCCCATGCCAACCGAGGCTACCTGCACCCCAGTCGAAGCTTCTGTCTTGGGCCTCTAACATGGCCGGTTTTGAAGTGACCCTACATGGCCGCTTTTGGGTGACCCCCGAGGCGCGAAATGCTATAGCGAGAAGACTACAGCTTTTGGACGGTTCCCGCCGGCCAATACACCGTCCATCCTCTTTCTCTCGCAACCTGCTCCAGATCAGGATTCGGATTCACGCAGAACGGCCACTTTGCCATCTCCAGCATTGCCTGATCGTGGATTGAATTGCCAATACCTATTCGGCGTCCACGTGAACGTCCCGGAACTTCCGGAAGTCCTGGTCGAACGTCGCCACCGGCATATTTTTTGCGACCGCTGTGGCAGCGATCAGGCAGTCCACAAAATGGATCCGGGTTCTCCGATAGCGGTCCAGGGCGTCGAGATAGATAGAGGTGTCACTGATTTCGACGCCGGGGCTCGAGATCAGACGGCTCAGCGCTGGGGCGATGTCGGCGCGCGCTTGCTCATAGAACGATTCCAGGACGAACACGCACTCCGCCAGGACCGCGGGTAATACTACCAGTACGACATCGCCGCGATCGCAGGCGTCGAATATCCTGCCGGCGGCTTTCGCGTGTTTTTCATGGTCCTGCACCAGATAGCGGACGATCAGGTTGGTATCGACCAGCCGACGCTTACTCACCGCGACGCCTCGCACGGTGGGCAGCCGCCTCCGCAGCTTCGCGGATATCCCCGAAGGACATCCCTTTGCCCTTCTTGCTGGCCAGCGCCCCCTTGAGCGACCGGATTCCAGGATGCACGCGAACGGTTATGCGCTCGCCATCCACTTCGTACTCCAATCGGTCGCCCGGCCTGATCTGTAATGCCTTCCGAATCTTCTCAGGAATGGTTGTCTGGCCCTTACTGGTTACTGTGGAATGCAGCATCGTTCGGTCCTTACTATGGTGGACATCCTTACCACATTATTATTCCTTACCATCGCGGGCTACGCAAGCAGATCCTCGGGGGAGTCGCAACTCATGGCTCTATCCCGCCGGCCAATACACCGTCCATCCTCGCTCTCGCGCAACCTGGTCCAAATCCGGATTCGGGTTCACGCAGAACGGCCACTTCGCCATCTCCAGCATCGCCTGATCGTGGATTGAATTGCCGAAGACCGCCTCCATGGGTTTGCCGATGACCTCGCGAATAACAACCGCCTTCAACTCGTCGGTCGGCACGCGGATCAGCCTGTCGCTGGCGCAGCCGTCTTCGATGTGAACCGAAGCGGCCAGCACTCGATCGTGCGGGATGCCAAAGCGCTCCGCTCCCACTTCCACCACCCAGTCGTTGGTAGACGAAACAGCCCAAAGCTCGCAACCCTCCTCAGCCAGGCGACGCGTCAACTCCCTCATCTCCGGAAATATGCGATGGCTGACCACCTCGTCGAAGAATTCTTCCGCCGCACGCTGCAAGGTTTCGTGCGAAAGGCCGCGGTTCATGGTGACCATGTCACCGCACATCTGCTCTTCGCCAATGTTTCCGGACTCGTATTCTTTGTATCGAGCGCGCGCCCATTCGCCAACTTCGCGGCTGACCAGCCCGCGCTCGATTTCCCAATAGAAAAAGTCAGCGCCCGCGTCCCCGCTCCAAAGCGTTCCGTCGCAATCGAAGACTGCGATCGAGGGCTTGAGCGCGAGCACCGATTCGACGAACTCACCGGGATCGGAGCAACTCAAAACAGCTTCTCCGACGAAATCATCTCCGCGCTCGACAGGCGTGCGTAGTCTTCGGGAGTGTCAATGTTGATGGCAAGACGCGGGTCGTCCACCTGCACATACTGGATGTGCTCTTGACACTGATGCTCGACATCGCGGGCAGTCGCCGTGGAGGGAGCGTGCTGGAAGGCCTGGATCATCTCGCGGCCAATGAGGATGGGATGGCCGTGTACTAATTCCTCGCCGCGCTTGACTTCAGGCACCACAGCCCACACCTCGGGACCGGCTTCGAAGAAGGCTTCGCGCAGCGCCTTCACCGTTCGCGGCAGCACCGGCGGCCGGTCGATCAGGGCGATGAAGGCTGCATCGCGTCCGTGGTTCAGCACTTCTTGCAGGCCCACTTGCAGGGAGCTGAACTGTCCGCGCTCGGGCTGTCGGTTGACCGCCAGAAATGCGCCATGCGCATATGCTACCGGAGTGATCGCCGGAGCGTTGTTGCCGGCAATAACAATGACGAGGTCGCTGTAGGCCTGGAGCAGGTCGATGTTAGCGCCCAAGAAGCAATTCGCGGCAGGCGTTCCTTCAGCCACCGGCGGCCAGGGCAGCAGGGCTTTGTCGCGTCCCATGCGGCTGGAAAAGCCCGCGGCGAGAATCACTCCGCAAATGCTGGACGATAGGGGCATGGCTTGAAGATATCAAAGATACAGCAATTAGCAGTTAGCAATTAGCAATTAGCCAAACCGAATGCAGACTGCCAAGTGCTAAATGCAAAGTGCTAACTGCCAAATTACTACAACCGAAGTTGTATGCACGTACAGCGGATGGGGCATTGGAATTCATGTCGCGGAATGCAACAATTCCGGCATTGGGATCCTGCGCTGCTGCAGAGAGCGGCGTTTCAGGAAGGCGAGAGCAAAGTTTTAAGCTGGTTGATCCTCCTTAAGGTTTGTCGGACTTTCTGGGTTGGCGGAATTCTCGGCCTCACGGCATCGGATGTGCAACTGGGCGCTGCGCTTCCGGACGAGATTCCGCCGCTTTCTTTTTGGTAGAGCCATCCTTTAGGCTGGCGTCCTGGGCACGGGGATCGTTCAGTGTTCCGTCGGCACGCAGTGGGCGCAGATCGAGGGTGGCGTCAACTCATAGACTAGGCCAAAGTCGTAAGCGCCTCCTGACCACACCGCGCCATAAAGACCTCCGGAGCGGCCCACAATCAGCCCGCTCTGGGGCTCAAATCCGCTAGTTATTTGATCGAAGCTGTACAGCACAGTCTCAGTCCAGCCACCATGCCTGGGTGATACCTCGAAGGCGATCCCAGCATTTTCATTCCCTCCCAACGACGTAGTGCCGTAGACGTTTCCGTCAGCGTCCAGAACCACGCCGGCGTCAGGAAGGGCGCCGTCGGGTTGGTCGGTGAAGAAGTACAAGGTTGTCTCGGTC
>JBEKTC010000303.1:0-5869 GCA_049516475.1 Candidatus Korobacteraceae bacterium
CGACCCGGCTGAATGTTTTATCTGGGGCCAACCCCAGCGCTTCGCATACTTCACGTATATCAGCAGCTAGAATGGCAGTGAGATTCTTCTGATGTGCTGCAATGGAGCCCGACACATTACCTCCGAGTAGTCATCGCCACATCGACAATCCGGGGCCACCCGATGTGGGATCGCGGTTGTCACGGGCCGTGGCGCGGTATCAGGTGGCACTGTACACCTCAGGCCGGAACAGTTCAAATTACTGTGTGCTGTATGCCCCAGCCTTGTCCGCCGCGTTTGCGGACGGGATGGGAGCACGGGAGGAAGAGTGTCGCCGGCTGAAGCCGGCTCGGGATTCTATAACTCACCTTACCCAGGACTTACGCCCTGGGCTAATGTTGTTCCGCCCTCCGGGCTCGACCGTTGCGCCTTCCGCCCTCCGGGCTCGACCATTGCACGTGGAGCATCACCGCACACGACTCCCACTCATTCGAAAACCGGGAATGAGTGGGGCCCTGAACACGTTAACCCACCCTGTCCGCAAGAAACGCGGACAAGGGTGGGGCACCCCGTTGCATGTCATACACCAAATTAATATAAAATGGTGTATCCTCTACCTATGGCCCGCACCAACATCGACATCGACGAGAGCTTGATTCGTAAAGCGCGCAAGCTCACCCGCCTCAAAACCAAGCGCCAGATTGTGGACAAGGCGCTCGAGTTGCTGGTTCGCACCGAAAGCCGCAAAGGGATCCTCCGCTATTACGGAACCGGAATCTGGGAAGGTGACCTCAAAGCTTCGCGGAGAAACCGCGTTTGATTCTCGTGGACAGCTCTGTCTGGATTGACTTCTTCAGCTCCTCGCCCGGCAGGGCCGGTCGCGAGCTTCGCCGGATGATCGAGGAGAGCGAACCCATCGCGATGACGGGACTGGTGGTAGCCGAGGTTTTGCAGGGCCTCACCAGAGACGCCGGCGCGATTGAGGAATTTCTGGGCCAGTGGGACATGCTGGAGCCCGAGGGCTTTGCAACCTATCGGGCAGCGGCAGCCATCTACCGCACAGCGCGCGGGAAGGGCGTCTCGCTCACCACCATCGACACCCTGATCGCCGCCGTTGCGCTTGAACGCCGCGCCAGCCTTTTCACCCTCGACCAGGACTTCTCCAGGATCGCGCATATCACGGGCTTGGTGCTCTACCGTCTCTGACAGTTCTGGTAGCCTGCGACGGGCAGCGTCACACACAACCTGACAACTTTTCGCGCGGCTGTGTAAACTTCTCTTGCCTCCCGATTCTCGTAATTATGTCGCGATTCTTTCTGCATTTTCGGATGGCCCTGTGGCGCGCCTTTCAGCACGACGCCTTCGCCGTCGCCAAGGGAGCGGCTTTCTCCGCGATCCTCACCTTGTTTCCAGCGGTCCTGGTTCTGGCTTCGATCCTCTCCGCTTCGCACACCACGGAGAAGCTTTTTCGCGAGGTGAGTCATGCGCTCGGCCGTATTCTTCCCGAAGGCACGCACTCCGCGGTGCTGCAGTATTTCACCGGGGGCAAACCGATACGCTTCAAGTTCCTTCTGACGGTCATTGCCATCACCTTGTGGACCGGGTCCGGCGCGATGATTTCCTGGATGGAAGGCTTCCGCAATGCCTATCAGATGCCGAAGATCTGGGGTCTGGTGAAAGAACGGCTGATCGCTTTTCTGCTCGTCATCCTCGCCGGAGTGCCTCTGGTGTTCGCGTCGTTTCTTCTGGTGTTCGGCAATCAGATTGAGCAATGGATCGTCTACCGTGTCGGCCACGAACTTGGGCCCTACATTCTCGGCCTCTGGACTGCGGTGCGCTGGATCATCGCAACTCTCACCAGCATTGCGGTCATCGGCCTCATCTACCACCACGGCGTTCCCCGCACGCAGCCCTGGCATCGCGTCTTGCCGGGCTCCGTGCTGGCGACGGTGTTGTGGTTTGTCTCCACGGTCATCTTCGGAGTTTATCTGCGCCGCTTCGCCAACTACGACGTTATTTATGGCTCGGTCGCAACGGCCATCGCGTTGATGTCCTGGCTTTATCTGGTCTCGATGGCGATCCTCGTCGGCGCTGAATTCAATGCGGTGCGTTATCCGCGTTTCCTCTTCGGAGCACACTCGGAGCTTGCTTCTCCGCAGAAGCGAGCCTCGGCAAGTTGATCGGCACAACCATGACCAAGCCCGTGCAGGACAATCCTTCGGCCAATCCGTTCGGCAACACGTGCCCAGCGCAGCGCCGCGCCAAGATCGTTTGCACCATCGGCCCGGCCTGCAGCTCGGAAGAGATGATCCGGCAGTTGATGCAGAGCGGAATGGATGTTGCCCGGCTGAACTTCTCGCACGGCGCGCATGAGGACCACGCCGCGGTGATTCAGCGTCTGCGCAAGATTGCCATCGAACTCGGACGAACAATTTGCATTCTTCAGGATCTGCAGGGACCGAAGATCCGCACTGGGCGCCTGATGGATCGCATTCCAATCGCGCTACAGAAGGGACAGACCGTCACCATAACCTCGCGCGACGTGATGGGCACCGCCGACGTCATTGCCACGACGTATCAGGACCTCGCCAAAGACGTGAAGCCAGGCGAGCACATTCTGCTCTCCGACGGACGCATCGAGTTAGCGGTGCAGCAGGTCCGCGGCGGAGACGTCATTTGCGAAGTGCTGAACGGCGGCATGTTGGGCGAACATCAGGGAATCAACCTGCCCGGAACGAACGTTAGTATTCCTTCGCTGACGCCGAAGGACGAAGTCGATCTTGAGTTCGGCTTGAACCACGCCGTCGATGCAGTTGCGATTTCCTTTGTCCGCACGGCGGAGGATGTTCTGCGCGCCCGCCGTGCCATCACCTCGCGCGGGTTCAATGTCCCGCTGATTGCCAAGCTGGAGAAGCCGCAGGCCATCGAGAATCTCGATTCCATCCTCGAGGCCGCCAACGCGGTGATGGTGGCGCGCGGCGACCTGGGCGTCGAGGTCGTGCCGGAGAAAGTGCCGCTGATCCAGAAGCTAGTCATTCGCCGCGCACTCGACTTTCGCCGTCCGGTCATCACTGCGACCCAGATGCTCGAATCGATGACCGAGAGTCCGCGCCCCACGCGTGCTGAGGCCAGCGACGTAGCCAACGCCGTCTTCGACGGCACCGACGCCGTCATGCTTTCGGGCGAGACCGCGGTCGGCAAGTATCCCCGCGAAGCGGTCGAGATGATGGCCCGCATTGTTACCGAGGCGGAGAGCGATCCCTTTCAGCCGCTGCTGCCTGCGCATCGACACGGCAAGCACCTGTCGATTGCAGAGACCATCTGCGAATCGATGGCGCATGCCGCGGAGCATCTCGATCTGCGCGCGATCGCAGTCTTCACCGAGACGGCTACTACCGCCCGCATGCTTTCCAAGTACCGGCCGGACGCCGGCATTTATGCCTTTACGCAGTCCGAGGCGGTGTGCAACCGTATGAACTTGCTGTGGGGAGTTACGCCCGTGCGCTGTCCTGCGAATCTGTCGGTGGAGCTCATGGCCGAGTTCGCCGCGCGAGAGCTGATGGGCATGGCAGTGTTGTCGCCGGGCGATATATTCGGTCTGATTGCGGGCACGACGCAAACCGCTGGAGCTACCAATTTCTTGCGGCTCATCACCGCCGGCGAAGGACGATAGCTTTGCGGCAGTTAGCGGGTGCACTCAAATAGTTACATACTTACAGGGGAAAGCACCGGGCTTTAGCCCTGTGCGACGACTGGAAGAAAACATTGCTTCGGAACACTAGGTTCACGGCACGACTTCAGTCGTGCCGCATTGGGCCAAGAATGACTTGGGCTTCAGCCCCTGCGGGTATGGGTTTTCTAGCAGGCGTTGAAGCGCCTTATCAGAGTTTCGGTCAGGCGGAAGCAAGAGGAGACAAAGATAATGGCGGAAGAAATCGTATCCTTGGCTGTAATTGAAGCCCTACCGGACAAGGAGAACGAACTGTTGACCACGCTGCGTGCGCTCTACACGCTGATGCAGGCTAAAGGTTATTGCCGCGATGTGCTGCATCGCGACACCTCCCACGCGGACCTGTTTCTGCACCTCCGCTATTGGACCTCGGCCGAGATGCGCTCCGAAGCCCAATCCGATCCCGAGGTCCATCGCTACTGGCTGAAGCTTCCCGAGTTATGCACCGTCACAGTCGTGTACGAAAGCCTGGAGAAGGTTTTCGAAACCTAGGAGTCAGCAGCCTATCGCGATCTTGTAGCTTAGTAGAAAGCCATGGACTTGGAACTTCAAGGCTGTCACCTATAAAGGGATATTAGCTAACTATAAACAGCCTGTTGTAGGTAAAAAATATGAGTAGACCAGCCCCGAATGAAAAAGATACGAAATCGCTCCGCCGAATCAAGGCCAGAGCGAATGGTCAGGTAGAACCTCCCACAGCACTCCTGGAAGCGTATAAGAAGCATGTTGAGGAGTTGAGGGGAATTGAAGATCGGCAAAACAAAACAAAACAATTGCATTGTTACTTGGAATCTTCAGTGCGGCAGGAACGCTGTTGATCAAGAAACAGGATGCTATCCCCTGTCCTGCGAAACTAATACATCACATTCGTAGCGGGCGCTCTCGTATGGATCGGACAACATCGGTTCACGAACTACACAATCTCAGAATTGCTGTTCGTGACCTTCTGGTGCGTTGCGAAACCGCGCTTGGGTTCTATCAGACGGATAAGTTCTTTCAGGGCGAGATGCCATACACGACTGACGAGCAAACATATGCATTGGGAAAAGGCGCTTGGATGAAACAAAACGATTGGATCGTCTGGGGGGTTTCCACTGCGTTCCTCGTGCTCCTATGGTTGAAACAGCTCACTTGTTTGGAAGGACTTATTCGGAAACTCATTGCTTCTCGCTAGAGCAGCGGGTGCGAGAAAAAAATACGCGAAAGTAGGTGCAAGTTTCCAGCCGGCCAAAAAAATCCCCACTCAAGGCTAGCCTGGGTGGGGTTGCTATTTAGAGCAGCGCCTGGATTGTCGTCGCCGCCCCGCTATTAGGGCGCAAGACCCGCTCCATTACATTGGACGCCGGGGGGGTTGTTGAGGATTGTGTTCATGCAATTCACCCGGCGCTGAATGTCGCCGAAGGTGTTGTTGAAGGACCCTCCGGTCGACCCGTAGACTAGGTCCTGCACCACTTCGTTCCCCGGAAAATTCAGAAGAGATGGGGTCGCACATACTGATGTCAGAGGCGGGCTGTTGTTGGTGCACCCCACCAGAAAAGCGGACAGCGCAGACGGGGCGTCGCCGGTGCCCGTAGCCTTCCGGTTGACGACGTGCCGAAACGCGGTCTGCGTCTCAGCGCCGTGGCAGCCGTTACAGGTACCGTCGATGCCTCCGAAGGCGTCTGGAGCACGCGTTAGAGGGTTGAAAACCTGGGGCGAGGCGGCAAAAATGACCCTTGGTGTATACAACAAGCCGTCAGCACTCATGGAAGGGGAACTGTCCCAGTCCACTGTAAAGTTGAGGGCGGAAGCGGCCTGGTCGGACCCGGCGTTGAAGGTTCCGTCTTCAATTTGGCTTTGGTTGTTTTGAACCAAACTCTCAACCGTACCCGGTGAGGTGGAGCACGCCGGGGTCTGAAGGGAGCGCTTGCAGAACGGGGAACCTGGGGGCCCTCCGAAATCAAAGCTCAGGTCCGGGGTCTGGCTTAGACCTGTTTGTACCAGCTTAATTCCATTGCCCGACTGCGATGCAAATTGAAACTGTCGCAGCTCCCAAGTTGCGCCAGCACCGTCCAACTCGGTCTCGTTGGTTCTAATGTCGAACAGGGCGCTTCCATTGGGGACGTTGGGGCCTCCCGCTCCTAGCGCCACCACATTCTGCACTATCTGGTTCAGTTGAGA
>JBEKTC010000304.1:0-5866 GCA_049516475.1 Candidatus Korobacteraceae bacterium
TGGACGCGCAAGCGCTTCCAGGATTACGGCATCGATGTGCACCTTGAGACCACGCAAATCGATCACGGCTGGACGCGCGGTCTGGAGACAGCCGAGATCGTCGCTCCCATCCAGAAGCGCATTGGCATTCATGCGTTTGGTTGGAGCAAGGGCACCGACGGCGAGGTCAGCGCGCAAGTGATTGCGCTCGACATCCAGAAGCCTTCCGACTTCGACGCCTTCAAAGGGAAGCTGAAGGGCGCGATCGTCATGACGCGCCCACCGGCCGACATGTCGAAGCTCGATCCCAATCCGGAGAACGCTTACGACGCGGTGATCCCGCCGTCGCAGCCCAACGCCCCAGGCAACATGACGTACCGCCAGCGCCTGGAACTGCTGCGGCGAATTGCCGCCGAGCAACCCGCGCTGGCCGTGATCGACAGCGGCAAAACCGACAGCCTCTTTAACATGACCGGCGGTTATCCCCGTTACGCTCCCACCGCCGTTCCGCTCGCCTTCCTCACGCACGAGGACTATGACTTGCTCTATCGCCTGCTCCAGACCGGGCCGGTGACGATGAAGTTCAATCTGCAAGACACCTTCACCGACCAATCTGTCCCCGCGTCCATCACCGTCGCTGAAATCAAGGGCAGCGTGTATCCCGACGAGCGCGTCATCATCGGCGGCCATCTCGACTCCTGGGACCTCGGCCAGGGCGCTCTCGACAACGGCACCGGCGCGATGGCCACGCTTGAGGCCGCTCGCGCCTTGAAGAAGCTGGGCTGGAAGCCGAAACGCACCATCACCTTCATCCTCTTCACCGGCGAAGAAGAAGGCGGAGTCGGAGCCGAAACCTTCATCAAGAACCATGCCGCCGAACTCAAACAGGTCGACGCCGTCCTGATTCACGACACCGGAACGGGTAAGGTGTTCAGCATCGCGTTGGAGAACCTGACCGAAACCGCCCCATTGATGCAGGAGATCTACCAGCCGCTACAGAAGCTCTTCGCCATGCAACCTCTCAGCACGCGCTACTTCGGTGCGTCGGACCACGTACCTTTCCTCGATCAAGGCATCCCCGCCTATTTCTGCGTGCAGCTTCCCGCGCACTATCGCGAGGTTCACCACAGCCAGACGGACACCTTCGACAAAGTCATTCCCGACCAGATCAACGAAGGCGCCGCGCTGCTGGCCGCCTGGGCGTGGAATGTTTCCGAGATGCCGGAGGCGCTGCCGCATCATTCTCCGCCAGCCGGAGGAACGGAATGATGTGTCGTCTCCGCGCAAGGCGACGCAAATGCCGATTGGCTCGCGACGTTGCAGCCGCGTCCCGAACTCTTCGCGCTTCCCGCTTCGGTACCTGCGAATTGTCAACATTTACCCAAAGTCGTCCGTGCGGCCTCAAATTGAGGTAAATTAGTTCTTGCTCTGTGGTCGCAGTACCGCAGACGCTGAAGCCCCGCGGTGAATAGCGAGCCCGCGGGGCTAAAGTTTTTCTGGCGAGGGCTAATTTCAGCTGTGTCATCCTGACGCAGATCCTCCTACTTCAGCTGTGTCATCCTGAGCGGGAGCCCCAACATACGATGTGTCATCCTGAGCGAGCCTGCGCTGTGTTGCGCGGGCGAGTCGAAGGACCCCTAGAGTTACTGGGACCTCGCTACTTCGCCTGTGTCATCCTGAGCGGAGGCGGCCTGATTTTGGCCGCCGGAGTCGAAGGACCCCTATAGTCGCGATGATGCCTCTTTCTCCGTCTCCTCCGTGGTGAAATAATCCAACCCGGAGTCACCTTGCCCATCTCACCCCCAACCATCAAATCGTTCTTCTTCGATGGCCCCGCAGGGCGTCTGGAATCGCTGCTGAATGCGGGCACGCCGTCCGCGACGCACACCGCTCTGGTTTGTCATCCTCACCCGCTGGGCGGCGGAACCATGCACAACAAGGTTGTCTTTCACGTGATGAAGGCGCTGAACTCCTTCGGCTTCCCGGTGTTGCGCTTCAACTTCCGCGGCACCGGACTCAGTGCCGGCCAACATGATGAAGGCCGCGGCGAGATCGGCGACGTCGACGCCGCACTCGCCTGGCTCAAACGCGAGTTCGATTTGCCCATCATCTTTGCCGGCTTCTCCTTCGGCGCAGCCACCGGACTGCGCGCCGCCTGCCCCCATCCCGATGTGAAGGCGTTGATTTCGATTGGAACGCCAGTGGAAGCCGACGGCCGCCTCTACTCGTATTCGTTCCTGCGCGACTGCGCCAAACCTAAGCTGTTCGTCAGCGGCGATCACGATCAGTACGGCCCGCACGCGGCTCTCGAAGCCGTCGTCGCCCAGGCCGCGCCGCCGAAGAAGTTAGTATTCGTTCCCGGAGATCATTTCTTCCAGGGCCATCTCAGCGAACTCCGCACCGCGGTCGAGAGTTGGCTGAGGGAGCTGTTGGGAGGCTGAACAGCCTGCTGAAAAAGTCTGTCCGTCGCGTGAGCCGCATCCCTTGCTTTAAGTGTGTCATCCTTTGCCTTAACCGTGTCATCCCGACCGAGGGCTTCAGCCCGAGTGGAGGGACCTGCTGTCCGTCGGGTGCCCCGTTCCAGCCCGGGTTTGGCGAGGGCGGGCCGAACCGCGAAAACCCATCCGTCGCATTCTATAATCACCCCTCATGCCTGACGACCCTCAATCCCCTGCTGGCGCTCTCTTCCCCGAGATGCGCGATCGCGCGCGCGTCATCTTCGACCATGCTCTCGCCGAGTGCGGCATCCCGCAAGCCTTCGGCCGCAAGCTGCAATGTCGAGGACGTCGTCTGCAGAGCGGTAATGAGGTTTACGACCTGCGCGCCTTCGAACGCATTCTGGTCGTCTCCATCGGCAAAGCGGGACACAGTATGGCCGAGGTGCTCGCCAACATCGTCGATATGGGCCTCACAGGAATCATTGCGGCTCCCACCGCGCCGCCCGCGCAGCTCTTCGGCTTCCGTTATTTCATCGGCGGTCACCCGCTCCCCAATGACGATTCGCTGCGCGCCGGCGACGCCATCCTGCGGCTGGTGCACGAGCTATCGCCGGAGACGCTGGCTGTCTTCCTCATCAGCGGCGGAGCTTCCGCCATCGCGGAAAAGCCCATCAGCGGAGGCATCTCCCTGCAAGATGTCGTCGAGACGTACAGAGCGCTGGTGCACTCGGGCGCGCCAATTGCCGAGATCAATGCCATCCGCAAGCATCTCTCGGCGCTGAAAGGCGGACGGCTGGCGCTCGCCGCTGCGCCGGCTCGACAGCTGTCGGTGCTGGTCTCCGATGTCCCCGAAGGCTCGCTCGACGCGCTGGCGTCGGGGCCTACCATGCCCGACACCACTACCGTGAATGAATGCTACGACCTTGCCCACCGCTACCAGTTACTCGATCGCTTTCCGCCTTCGGTACGCTCGTTGTTCGATGGCCGGCAGTTGAACGAAACGCCGAAGGCCGGCGATCCCGCCTTTGCGCACTCGCACTATGCCACCGTGCTGTCGAACGCGACCGCCGTCAACGCCGCGGTTGAGAGCGCCAAGCTGGGAGGCTTCGCGGTCGAAGTCGACAACAGTTGCGACGACTGGGACTACCAGCAAGCAGCCGATCATCTTCTTCAGCGGTTGCGCGAGCTGCGCCGCGGAGCGTCCCGCGCCTGCTTGATCTCCGGCGGCGAGGTCACGGTGAAGGTGGGCGCCGCATCGGGCCTGGGAGGACGAAATCAACAGTTCGCCCTCTACTGCGCGGAGAAGATCGCCGGAGAGAATGTCACCGTGCTCAGCGCAGGTACTGATGGAATTGATGGCAACAGCCCCGCTGCGGGTGCGATTGCCGATGGCTCAACCTTGGACCGAGCCAGCCAACGAGGGTTAGACGCCGCAACCGCGCTCGTTCGCTTCGATAGCTTTCCGCTATTTCACGCGATTGGCGATGCCATCATGACTGGACCAACCGGCAACAACGTTCGCGACTTGCGAATTCTGCTGGCTTACTGAGCGCGTTAGCGCGCCCCCAAAACACCAAGAGGCACGGTAAGTTGCCCGTGCCTCTTAAGCAGTCGCGCCAAGGAGCGGCAAGGCGCGACTGAGTGCGCGGTTGCGCCACCGCGAACCCACCTCGGATCCATCTCTGCAGAAAACTTAGGTACTTCTGGAATTCAAGGATCGGCGGATGAACACTAGCCTAGGAGTCACTCGTCCTGTACACCTAACCTCATCCGCCGACCTCTTTGCGCCAATTGAGAGAGGCTACCTCCGACGGTCCACGGATTTGTCAACAAACTGTCAACACTATGTTCAATTTTTGTAACGATGGAACGCCGGGTCTTAAGCCCGCGACGGTGGAAGCGCCGGCTTTAGCCCGGCGGAATCGGACGATCCCAGAAATGGCTTTAGCCACGGCGGACATTTCTATCGCCCAACCAGTCGGTCCGCAACCTGCTGCGTCTCGGGAAAGCCCGGCATTCTCCGCGCCATCTGTAGCGCCGCTTCCGCATCCTCTGAGCGGCCGCTGCGATGCAGCGCGCGCGCCAGCAACAGATATCCCAGTGCGGTAGGTCGAATCTGATTGGCATGAGTGTACAACTGGATCGCGTTGGCGAAGTCTCCGGACTTTTGCGCCAGCACCCCCAATCCGATCAATGCCTGCTCCGTGTCCGGAGCCAGCCGCAGCGCCTGCTGGAAACTATCGCGAGCACTGCCCTCGTCGCCCGCGTAGTTATAGACATATCCCAAATTGCTGTAGGCGCGGGCTACCAAATCGCCCTCTTCGATCTCGGCGATCCCCGCCTTGTAGGCCGCAATCGCCTCGGGCCAGTGGTGGTTTCTTTCCTCCCAGACGCCGATGTTCAACTCGCTGAGTCCATTATGCGGCTCAATCGCCGTAGCGCGGCGGAAGTGTACGATGGCCTGGTCCATGTCATGGCGGTCCAGCAGCGTCGTCCCCAGATTGTCCTCGGCAACATAGTTGTCGGTCGTGGTCTGGATGGCGTGCGTCCACAAGCTCGCCTCATCGCTCCAGTAAGCAAGCTGATGGCGCGTGACGCCTGCCAGGACCAACAGCAGCGCAGCACTGAAGCCGGTCACCCACGCGTGAGAAAGATGGCGCGCTTCGGCCAGCTCAGCGACTCCCCAGCACAACATTACAAACAGTCCGATGAATGAAAGATAGGCGTAGCGATCAGCCATGGCCTGCACTCCCACCTGCACCAACCCGATCATCGGCACCAGCGTTCCCAGAAACCACAACCAGCCCACCGTCAGATATCGATGTTTCCTGCCCGCGATCACCAGGCCGCTGATCGCCAGCAACACCGCCAAAGCCGCAAGCAACTGCCACACCGGCGGCGCCGACCGCGAGAACGGATACAAAGGCGACAACGGCGATGGCCACAAGGCCTTCGCAATATAACGCGCATAGGCAACGATCGCGTTCTCCAGCCGCAGCGAAAATGGAAATTTGATCAGCGACTGCACCGCGCTGCCGGCCTGTTGCGCTTTCACCGTGATGACGGCGCTGACGGCGCTGATCGCTAGCAGGGGGAGCTTTTCCACCACCAGCTGCCAGAAGCTTCGCGCCGGGTAAAGCGCAGCCGCTTGCTTGCCCTCGCCCCGCGTCCGCAGCGTCATGCGCTGCAAAGGCCAGTAATCCCAAAGCAGCAGCAGGAACGGCAGGGTGATCACCTGCGGCTTGGCCATCAGTCCCAACACGAACAGAAACGCCACCAGCGCATATCGCCCCGCGCCCGGCTGTCTCGCATACCAGCGATAAGCGGCCAGCGCCAGCAGCAGAAACAACATGCTCAGCAGGTTCTTGCGCTCCGCAACCCACGCCACTGTCTCCACGTTCATGGGGTGCAGCGCGAACAGTCCGGCCACCATGGCACTTCGTCCTGCC
>JBEKTC010000305.1:0-5853 GCA_049516475.1 Candidatus Korobacteraceae bacterium
GCCCCGCTTCCGTCGCGCGGTCCACATTCATGAAAAGAAAGCGCGCGGCATTCCAGATTTTGTTGGCGAAGGCGCGATAGCTTTCGGTGCGGCTTTCGGAGAACGCGATGTCTCCGCCGGGCGCGACCATCGCAGCCATGGTGAAGCGCACAGCATCGGTGCCGTACTTCTCGATGATCTCGATGGGGTCCATCACGTTGCCCTTGGTCTTCGACATCTTCTGGCGCTCGGCATCGCGCACCAGGCCGTGGATGTGGACGGTGCGGAAGGGCACGTCGCCGTGGTTATCGCCGCGCATGAAGTGGCAGTTCAGCATGATCATGCGCGCCACCCAGAAGAACAGGATGTCGAAGCCGGTAATCAGCAGCGCCGTGGGGTAGAAGGCGTCGAGGTCGGGTGTACTGTCGGGCCAGCCGAGCGCCGATGACGGCAACAAGCCCGAAGAGAACCAGGTGTCGAGGACGTCGCTGTCCTGCTCCACCGGGCCGCTGCACTTGGTGCAGGTTGCCGGGGCTTCGCGCGCCACAATGATCTCGCCACAGGCTTTGCAGTGCCATGCAGGAATGCGATGTCCCCACCACAACTGGCGCGAGATGCACCAGTCATGAATGTTGCGCATCCACTCAAAGTAAGTTTTGGTGTAGTTCTCGGGGACAAACTTGATCTCGCCTTGCTCGACGGCTGCGATAGCGCGGTCGGCCAGCGGCTGGATCTTGACGAACCACTGCGTCGACAGGCGCGGCTCGGTGATGGTCTTGCAGCGATCGCACTTGCCCAGCGGCACCACGTAATCTTTCGCTCCCACAAGAAAACCGCCCGCTTCCAGGTCTGCAAGAATCTTCTGACGCGCTTCGAAGCGGTCGAGACCTTTGTAGGGGCCGGCGTTGTCGTTCATCTGGGCGACTTCGTTCATCACGTCGATCTGCGGCAGGTTGTTGCGCAGGCCGGCCTCGAAGTCATTGGGATCATGCGACGGCGTGACTTTGACGGCGCCGGTGCCGAACTCGGGATTGGCGAGAATGTCGTCGGTGACGATCGGAATCTCGCGATTCATCAGCGGCAGCAGAACATGCTTGCCGTGTAAATGACGGTAGCGCTCGTCGGCGGAGTTCACGGCGACGGCGGTGTCGCCCAGCATTGTCTCCGGACGCGTGGTGGCGACGATGATGTATTCGGCTTCGGACTGGGATTCCGCTTTCGCGGAAGAACCCACCACCGGGTAGCGAATCTCCCAGATTTTGCCCTGCGTGTCCTCGTGCACAACTTCGAGGTCGGAAACGGCCGTGATGCAGCGCGGACACCAGTTCACGATGTACTTGCCGCGATAGATCAGGCCTTCTTCATAGAGGCGGACGAAGGCTTCACGGACGGCACGCGACATGCGCTCGTCCATAGTGAAGTATTCGCGCGACCAATCGACGGAGGCGCCGAGGCGCTTCATCTGCTGCAAGATGACGCCGCCATAGTGCTGCTTCCAATCCCACACGCGGGCGATGAAGGCTTCGCGGCCGATGTCGCGACGGTTCTTGCCCTCGCTGGCGAGTTGGCGCTCCACCATGAGTTGGGTGGCAATTCCGGCGTGGTCGGTGCCCGGCAGCCAGAGGGTCGGCAGCCCGCTCATGCGCTTCCAGCGGACGATAATGTCGATCTCGGTGTGCTCCAACATGTGGCCCATGTGGAGGTTACCGGTGACATTGGGCGGCGGCAGGGTGATGGTGAAGGTCTGCTGTCCGGAGCCGGGAGCCGGGGTTTCTACATGGAACAAATTCTCGCGGACCCAGTACTCGGCCCAGCGCGGTTCGATGGCACCCGGTTCGTACGCCTTGGGGAGATCATGAGACATGCCAATCCATTCAGGAGCTGAAGGTCAAACCTCGATATTAACAGGCGCGGGAAAAAAGTGGCCAAGCCACAAACGGACGGATAGAAGTCAAGGCGAAGTCCCTCAGCGGCTAAAGCAGCATTGATATTGCGGCATTAACGGACGGCCTAAAGAGTGTGCGTGAGAACTGTGCCGTCCCCGGGGGACTCAAGTCTTTTCCCCACTAAACCCAGCACTCCGCTGGCGCTGCGTGCTGGGCTAGACTGAGCCGCGCCTTCGGCGCTCCGGATTTCGGCTCCTTACTCCACTGCTCGGCGCGAAAGCTATGTTCTGGCGCCATGCTCTAAATCTGTGTCCTGATACAGCGCATTTATGGGATGGCTCTAGAAATTCGCGAAGGCGTGGCCGTAACTCTATAGTAAATGAAATACAACATCGTTGATTAAGTAGTTAAAGCACCTTGGTGCGCGCTCGAGATGCATAGGACCGCTGATCAGGCCAATGGGACCGAGCGTAGTTTAAGCGCCGTTTTCGGGACCTCCGTTGAGGCAGATCAAGCCCCCACCTTGAGGCCGGGCCATAGCTAAAAAAAACCATTTACTCCTAATCCCTTGATAGGTATATAGTGGGGGGCGTATAGCTAAAACCACAACTCCGGCTTAGGAGCCTTTAAATGATTCCCTTGTGGCCTTCCACGATTGCATCTTTGGACGATTCCTTGACTCTGCTCTCGGAGAGCTTGGAAAAACTCAAGGCTGCGAAACCGGTTAACATCACAGAAGTCATTGAGCAGCTTAAGACAGCTGCGGAAGCTGCGCGTAATTTGCGTGCCTTGGTATCGGCGGAGATGCCCGAGGCCACGTGGCAGGACCGAGCGGAACTTGACGTTCTGATTGCGGAGATCCAGAAGCGGATAGAGGCGAGGCACGTAGAGGAACTGCGTTCGCGTCTTCTGGCTCTCGCGGCTGAGTTGGAGCGTGGTACCATCGTGCACCGCCGGGCAGTCCGAGTCACTCAGCTGAACCAGCTTCGTGATGGGGCGGCCAAAGAGTTGCGGGCCCAGGCCGCAGCGCCAGGAAAACCACAAGTCCTGCCCGGCCCAGAGCCTGACGAATGGTTGGAGTGGGCGTGTGCCTTGCAGGAACCTGACGATACCGAGTCGCTGCAGGCTCTGCGCAGGGAATTTGCGCACCTCGACGAGTTTGTTGCCAATCTGGAGCCCAATATGTGGGTGATTAAGAAGGAAATTCTGGTTTAGGAGCTTGTCATGAGTTCAATCTGGCCATCGGCGCTTGGGTCTCTTGACGATTCTCTGGCCCTTCCCTATGAAAGCGTCGGGAAGCTCAAGGCTGCCAACCCGATCAACCTCGAGGAAATTATCCAGCAGCTTCAGGCTGCTGCAGAGTGCGGTAGCAAACTTCGTGCGTCGATATCGGCGGAGTTACCCGACGCCTCGTGGCAGAACCGGGAGGAGCTACAGGCAGTCATTGCGAAGATACAAGAGCTGGAAGAGGCGAGGAGAATCGAGCAATTGCGCTCCCGTCTATTGGCGGTCGCCACGGAGTTGGAGCGCGGCACAATTGTGCATCGCCGGGCAGCGCGTGTAGGTGAACTGAATCAGTTCCGGGAACAGGCGATCAAGGAATTGCTGACCCAGGGAGGGGTGGAGGGAGAACCACCAACACTACCGGGACCGGAAGCGGACCAGTGGATCGAGTGGGCCTGTGGTTTGCAAGAGCCAGAAGATTCCGATTCATTGCAGACTCTTCGCCAAAGATTCCCACAGCTCGATGATTTTATTGTCAATCTCGAGCCCGACATGTGGAAACCCGAAACGCCGCCCGAGGCGGCATCGGAGAATCCCGCGGACGCGGAAGAACGGAGGATGGCGTTAGAGCAACGGCGCTACCGTCTTTTGGCGCTGGCCACGGAGTTGGAGCGCGGCAGTGTCGTGCATCATCGTGTACTCCGTGTCAACGAACTGAATTACCTGCGTGACCAGGCGATCAAGGAGCTGCGATCCCAAGCCAAATTACCGTCCGGCCCAAAAATTCTGCCGGGCCCGGAAGCAGAGCAATGGATTGAGTGGGCGTGCGCCTTGCGAGAGCCTCAAGATGCGGAAGCTCTGCAAACTCTGCGGAAGGGATTTGCACGCCTGGATGACTTTATTGCGAATCTAGAGCCCAACATGTGGAAGGCCGCGGGGTCGCCACCGCCGACACCGCCTGATGGTGGGAATGGGAAACCTGCCGATAAGCCGCGCCAGGAACAATCTGCTCCGGAGACAAGAGGGTTTGAGGATTATGGTGCACCGTCTCGGCCCATACCGATCAATTTGAAGGGAGCGAAGCCCGCGGGAGGGCGCGACAATCCGCGGGTGCAACTTTCACGGGATGGATCCGCTGTCACCGAGCTCGAAGAGGAGCCGGTCACCACGCCCAGCTATGCTGCTCCATCACGAAGCGCCGAAGAGATTCAACGGATGCAGGCGCGGGAGCGCGAGGTTCTTTCCCGCATCAAGAGCGCCGTCGCGGAGCCGGTCCGCTCCTTCGACCATCGGATCGGGCGACGCGGTACCCCGAAGCCCTCGAGCGCCGCCGGCGCCGCGCCGGCAGTCGCTAAGGAACAGGCCGCGCCTCAGGCCACCGCAGCGGCCCTCAGCGCAACCGCAACCGCAGCGGTGATCGCTCCCGAATCCGTCAAGGCCGCCGTTACCAACCAGACTTTACCGAGAACGACCCCCGTACGAGTGATTCCGGATGAAAAGGACCAGCCTTCCGTTACTGCCAAGGCCTCAAGCGCAATCGGCTCCGCACGAGCGGCGGTTTCCGGCACCTGGACGGAGTTCGTCACTGACATCAGGGATGGAGGAGTGGGGGCGATTTGGCAGAGTAAGTGGCGGATGCCAGTGGTCGGTACAACGGTTTTGGTGGTAGTGCTGGTTGCACTGGGAACTGTGTACTGGGTGCATCGGGCTCGTGCCAGCAACAATCCGGTCAAAGCAGCTGAGACGGCTGCCGTAACCCCGAGCAATCCGGCAAGCAACCCGGCAAGCAACCCTCAACCAGCAACGGCCACTGATACCGCGGCGGCCGCAGCTGGCCTTAAGCCGTCGGCTGACAAACAGGCCAAGCCGAAAGATCAGCCGAAGGACCAGAACGCCGCTGCCAAACCGGCTGAGCCAGCGCCTCAGGCCGCAACACAACCTGTTTCGGCCGTCGATGCAGCGTTGCGGCTTCCACAGCCGGTTCCGAAGGCCAATCCCCCCGCCAACAAGGAAATTGCGAAGGAAGAACCTCCTCCGCCTAATGGCGCGATTGGAGTGGCGGGCTCGGTTCCCGGCGGCTCGCCAGCTAGCAACGTGATCAATGTTGTCAAGGACCTTTCGGCCGCCGAGCCAAAGGCGGCTACCCAGAAGGTCAGCGTGTCCTCAGGAGTTGCACAGGGTATGCTGGTGCACCGAGTCGCGCCGCAGTATCCCGCGCAGGCCAAGCAGGCGCGTCTCCAGGGAACCGTTGTCCTGCAGGCTGTAATTGGGAAGGATGGAAGCGTAACCAGCGTACACGCGTTACGCGGCAATCCCGTGCTGACACAAGCAGCGATCGATGCTGTGAAACAGTGGCGCTACAAGCCTTACGCCCTGAATGGGGAACCAGTGGAGGCTGACACTCAGATCAGCGTCACGTTCTCGCCTGACCACTAAACCTCACTTGGCCGCCAGGCCAGGCCCAGCTGAACCAGTAGCGGCAAAGCACGCGGGTACAAGACCCGCGTGCTCTCGAAGCTCAATCGAAATCACTGCGGAATCAAGTGTCCGGAGAACGCTACCGTGCATGTCGGCGACGCCGCCGAGAGTCCATAGTTGAGCGGTGTACCGGGATCGGCAAACATCTCCGTCTGCTGCGCGGAAGAAAATTCCACTTCATTCACAAAGGCCATCCCCGGCGGAAAAGGCAAGGTGTAGGAGACTAAATTGCCGCTGAGGAACACCTTGATGAAGGCCGCTCCGATGTAGGTGGTACCGGTAGTTG
>JBEKTC010000306.1:0-5850 GCA_049516475.1 Candidatus Korobacteraceae bacterium
CATTTCTGATTGGCGGTGTGGTTCTGGCGCTCGCGGTCGAGGGCCTGGCGCGATTTCTGCCCGTTCCGAAGTCGCTGCCCATTGACGCGTACTTTCACGATGCGACCAGCGCTTACATGATGGCCGCCTTCGGGATCACGCTGGCGCCGCTGCTGGAAGAATTGTTCTTCCGGGGATTGCTGTATCCGTTGCTGCGCCGCGCAACTGGGCTGATAGCGGCCGTGCTGTTGACTGCGGCAGCATTCGCTGCTATCCATGGCGCTCAGCTTGGCTTAGCCTGGGCTCCGGTGCTCAGCATCTTCATCGTCGGCGTGGCCTTCACCATGGTCCGCGTACGCACTAACTCCGTGGCCGCAGCCTTCCTCATGCACTGCGGTTACAACTTTGCGCTGTTCGCAGCGCTGTGGCTGTCCAGCGATCATTATCGCCATCTGGAGAAGGTGACCGGCTGAAGATGGTATCGTGAAACTATGTCGGCAAGCGCGCGCGAACAACTGTTAGCTCTGCTGGCGGAGAAGTCGTTCCGCCTTGGCCAATTCACGCTCTCCAGCGGCGCCACCAGCGACTATTACATCGACTGTCGCTTGACCACCCTGGACGCGAACGGCGCACTTGCGACTGGACAAGCCGTCCTGCACGAGATCGAGAGTCGCGATTGGCGGCCCGACGCCATTGGCGGCTTGACCATGGGCGCCGATCCGATCGTGGTGGCCACCTCCGTGATCAGTGCGCAGCAGGGAAGACCGATACACGGATTTCTGGTGCGCAAGGCCGAGAAGACTCACGGCACGGCACAGCGCATCGAGGGCTTTCGCCAGAAACCGGCGCGAGTGGTAATTGTCGATGACGTTTGCACCACGGGTGCATCGACCGTCCAGGCCATTGAGGCGGCACGGGAACACGGCTTCGACGTTGTGGGCGTGATGTGCCTGGTGGACCGCCAGGAGGCCGACGGCCGCGCGAACGTCGAGAAGGCCGCAGCACCGGCGCCATTCGTCGCACTGTTTACCACCAGCGACGTACGCATGGAACACATGAGCCGGCGTGAAAACTTGCAATCGGGCGCGCCTCCAATTTTTGCTGTCAGTGCGAAGTGCGACTTCTGCGATCGGCCAGCGGTGACGAATGTGCCAGGCAATCGTTGTAAGGCGCATCGGCCATGAAGGGGGCCCTGTTGCGGGTGGAGCACGCCTTTCAGGCGTGCAGAACAAGCAGCGGTAATTGGAGAGCGCTTTAGCGCCTGAGGTAATGCTTTTCCTACCACAGCGGCTAAAGCCGATTTTGTTTTCAATGACGAAACTGCACCGCTGAAGCGGTGCTCCACCCTTACTGAAAAATGAAACTGTTTGGCCCGCGAAGAGTCTGCTTGTCGATATTTTTGCGAAGTTGATTGAAACAGATCTCATGATCAAAACTCTGGAATGGACCGACGCGGGGGTATGCTTCATCGATCAGACGAAGCTGCCTACCGAAGAAACCTATGTCACGTGCAAGGCCTACGAGGAAGTAGCCGACGCGATTCGGACGATGATCGTCCGTGGCGCACCGGCCATCGGGGTGGCGGCGGCGATGGGCGTTGCCCTCGGCGTTCGCGACTCGAAAGCAACAGACCACGCCGAGCTGAAGCGGGACCTTGATCGCATCTGTGACGTTCTAGCTGCGACCCGGCCAACAGCGGTGAATCTCTTCTGGGCGATCCGCCGGATGAAGGACAAGTTCGACGCGGTCAGCGCACAGCCAATCGCAAATATCCAACAAACGCTGATTGCGGAAGCTCAACAGATGTTGGTGGAAGATATCGCTACCAACGAAGCCATGGGCAAGCACGGAGCTGGTCTTCTTCCGGCAAGCGGTGGCGTCCTGACCCATTGCAACGCGGGCGCGCTGGCGACTTGCGGCTACGGCACCGCACTGGGCGTAATTCGCGCCGCCGTCGACTCAGGAAAAAAACTCCATGTGTTTGCCGACGAGACCCGGCCGTTCCTGCAAGGTTCGCGTCTTACAGCGTGGGAGTTGATGAAGGACGGTATTCCCACCACCGTAATCTCTGACAACATGGCAGGCGCCATGATGCTCCAGGGAAAGATCGCCGCCGTCATTGTGGGAGCGGACCGCATCGCCGCCAATGGTGACGTTGCCAACAAGATCGGGACCTACACTGTGGCAGTGCTGGCCAAAGAGCATGGCATTCCGTTCTACGTTGCCGCGCCCTTTTCGACGGTCGATCTGAACACTCCTGACGGCAATCAAATTCCGATCGAGCAGCGCTCTTCCAAAGAAGTGACTCACATGGCGGGCAAGCAAATTGCTCCCGATGGCGTGCTGGTGGAGAATCCGGCATTCGATGTGACGCCGCATCAATATGTCTCGGCGATCATCACTGAGCGCGGAATTGTGCGGGAGCCCTACGCTGAGACCCTGCGCGCTGCGATGAGAGTTATTACGTAAACGCGATTTCCGTGCGCCTATTGCGGAGGAGGGTTCTGGTTGGCCGGATTCAGTTGCTGCTGATATTGCTGCTGTTGTTGTTGCTGTTGTTGCATCTGCTGCATCAACTGCTCGGGAGTCTTCGGTCCGTTTTGATCGCCATTTCCAAACTCCGCACCGGGATTGACCTGCGCTCCTGGCGGCATCATGGGATGGCGGAACCCACCCGGTGGAGGAGGCGGCTGGTCCGGGTTCTGATACTCATTTTCCGCGGTATCGGCGACGGGGATGCTTTCGTCGGCTTGCGACTCGTCGTCCTGGACCGGCTGGCGAGGAGTGTTGCTCTGTGCGGTAATCGTCGCCGCACCTTGCCGCGGCGTCAAAATCACCTTTTGCACCGCGCCCGGATCGCCTCCGGTCACGCCCAGGATGACGTAGTCGAACTTCGATCCGTTCAGCAGCGTGTTCAGCACATCACGTGGCTGGCCCGGCCCCAGCTGCGCTACAACCCTCTCATTTCCCGCTCCGGCCGGGATGTCAATGGAAGCACCGGTCCGCGATTGTACAGCCCGCAGCACCTGCGACAAAGTGGAGTTCGTGGCATCGATCGTCAACACGCCATTCTGAAAGGTTACTCGTGGTGCCGTGGGAGGTGACTGCTCTAGCGTCGCAGGGGGAGGAGCAGGGGTCGGGACTGCTTCTGCTACGGGAGCTTTCTTGTTCCGCATATGGGGACTGGGCGACGGCGAGCTGGCTGTTGGCGAGATGCGTGGCGCTAACGGAGCTTGAGGCGACGGCGCGCTTGCCGGCGGCGAAGCGTGAGGCGAACCCGGAGCCTGCGGCCGCGGTGACGCGTAGGGCGACGTCATCGCCGGCGGCGCCTGCTGTGGGGAAGTCGCCTGCGCGCTTGCTGGCGCGGTTGGCATCATTAGCCCCGCCGCCGCGAGCACAGCACATCCCCAACTTTTCCCAAGGCGTAACATAGAGTTTTAGACGGCGAGGCACGTTGATGGTTTCGCCGCTGGTTCTATTCTAAACCGCGATCGACTCGCTTGTTCGACTCGATCCGCAAAATTAGTTAAAGCAGCTAAGTGCCTGAACGGCTGCGGCGCGGCGAATCGGCATCTTAACGATGCCGGCCACCGGAAGCCGCTCCAACGTTTCCGGGAGCGCGATGACTCGAATGCTTTACCTCCATCTTCAAATGCATCGCTTCCTTCTTCGACTTGTACTGTTGCTTTCAGCGGTATTGGCGACTTCCCACGCTTTGCCTGGGCAGATTTGTTCTTCCGGTCCCGACCTGGACGCAGCCACCAAGGGCGCCATCGACAATGCGGCGAAGCAGTACCTTGATATGTCCAGGAACGGCGATGTAGCCGGGATCAAGGCGAACTCTATTCCGCAGATCACCGGCGATTTCAGCGCCATCGAGCAGGCCGTAGTTACCAACAAGGCATACCTGGCGGAGGGGCAGGCGACGATCTCGGGAACGTACCTGCTGGATGCCTCGCAGGCCAAGGCGCCGCTGCCCCGCGCCGAGTTTTATTGCGGTATTTATAATTCGCCGGACCGGCTCGCATTCTTCATCCCCAATTTGCCGCCTGGCCGCTATGCGATTGTCATCCAGAAAGTTAACGGCAAGGACCCCATCACGTTGACGCTGGTTCTGGAGAATGTTGGGAGCACGTGGAAATTGGCGGGATACTATCCGCGGCTGGACGAGATCGGCGGCCACGATGGCCAGTGGTATCTCACCAAGGCGCGTGAGTACAAGGCCAAAGGGCAGTCGCACAACGCCTGGTTCTACTATCTGACAGCGTGGGACTTGACCGCGCCAGTCGAGTTCATGAGCACGCTGCAGCTCGACAAGATTGCCGATGAGATGCAGGGCGCGCGTCCCACCGACCTGCCTAGCGAGGCTTCTCCGCTGAGCCTTTCGGCCGGCGGCAGGGTGTACAAGGTGACAGAACTGGCTGCCGTCCCGGTGGACAATAACCTGGACCTACGCGTTCGTTACGAAAATGCCCAGGCAGCAAATTCGGAAGCGGCCTTTCAGGACAATATGGCCGTCATCAAAGCTATCGTCGCCAAATATCCCGAGCTGCGCGATGGATTCAACGCGGTAATCGCCCGTGCCATGGACAGCAGCGGACATGAGTACGGCTCCGTGCTGCCGATGAAGGACTTGAGGTGAATTGGTCGCGGCGACAGATTGTTTGGTAGACACTAACTTCGTGTTGCACTAGAATAGTGTTATGAGTTCGAGATTGCGGAATGTGACGGTGACCCTTGAGGACGATGTCGCTCGTTGGGCGCGCATTGAGGCGGCGCAAAAAGACATGAGTGTCTCGCGCCTGCTTGGGGAGATACTGAAAGAGCGCATGGCCGCAAAGGACGACTACGAGAAGGCCATGCGACGTGCGCTCGCGCGAAAGCCTTTCCTGAAAACAGATGGCCGGTATCTCTCCCGGGAGGAGGCACATGACCGCGCCCATCTTCGTTGATACCAATGTGTTCATTTATGCCCTCGACGAAGCGGACCCAAAGAAGCAGCAGACGGCGAGGGATTGGCGTGTTGAGTTGTGGAAGAGCCATACCGGCAGAACCAGTTTTCAGGTTCTGCAGGAATTCTATGTAAAGGTCCGCAAGAAATGGCCGGCGGCGGCTAACGAAGCACGAGCCGAGGTGCGTGACCTGTTGACATGGGATCCCGTAGCTGTCGATGCGGAGCTGCTTGAACGAGCGTGGAGGATTCAGGATCGTTACCATCTGTCGTTCTGGGACGCGCTGGTTGTCGCCGCGGCGAAGGCGTCCTCCTGCCGCTACCTGCTTACTGAAGATCTACAGGCGGATCAAAATCTGGATGGTGTCACTATTATCAATCCATTCCGGCACGACCCAGGCTCCTTCATAGCATCCCTATGAGGGAGTTCTTTGCTACGACTATGGCTCGCCCGCTTTGGCCTTACGCACTTCGGTTGCAGTGCTCGCTGTTCGCTCAAACCTGCACTCGCTGGCCTTCTTGTCGAAGCGCAGTCCCTGAAACACGGGCGCGCGCATCTTGACGCCGCCGCTTTGACCTTCGTGCGTCCACTCCGTGAACTTGATTTCCGCCACCAACTCCGGCTTTACGTAATGCACGGGGCGGTCGCTTTCTACTTTGCCGGAGAAGGGATTGCGGCTAGTTTCAAGCGCGTGCAGGCGCTGCCACATCTCGGCGTGTGTCTGCTCCGTGAATCCGCTGCCCGCCTGGCCGACAGGAATCAAACGGCCTTTGTCGTCGTACAGTCCTAGGACGATCGACCCGAAATTTTCGCGGGCACCGCGCGGATCGGTGTACCCGCCAATGACGCACTCCTGCCGCTTGACGATCTTGATCTTCAACCAATCGCGAGTGCGCTTTTGTTCATAATGACTGCGACG
>JBEKTC010000307.1:0-7022 GCA_049516475.1 Candidatus Korobacteraceae bacterium
TCCTGCGACATTCTGGAATCGCCGCTGTCGGAAACGGTTGATTATCCGCGCGTGGTCGCGCTGGAGCACGTGGCCGAGACGCTGGACGAGTTGCTGCCCGACCGCGAGGCCAATGACGCGATCTTCCGGCTGGCGGTTTCCGTGCTGCATCAGTTGCGCGCGGGGCCTATCTGGATGCCGCTGACGTATTTTCAACTGTGGCTGGTGCGGCTGGTGGGATTCTTGCCGGAGATCGGAGAATGCCTCGCGTGCGGCGCGACCCTGAACGGCGATCGGGCTTACTACCATGTGTTGGCCGACGGCCTGATGTGTTCGCAGCATAAGCGGCTGGCTTCATCGCAACTGGCGCCGGAATCGCGCGCCGTGGCGGCGCAAATGTTTCGCGCTTCCGTCGAAAGCTTTGCCGGCGATTCATGCACGGCGGCGCAGCATTCCGACCTGCGAAAGTTTCTGACGCAGATCATCGAGCGCCACATTGAGAAGAGACTGGTAACCGCCGTCATGTTGGCGAAGCTGTGATGGTGGAGTGCAGACTTCTCGGCGGGCGCGACGTGCGTGACGTTAGCTCAGCGCAGACGTGACGGTGGAAGAGCTGGCCTTTAGGCCAGCGTCTGTGCCCGAATTGATCTCCGAGTCCCTTTAGGGACGGCACAAGAACAGCGGGGCTTCAGCCCCGCTCACAAACTAGGACGAACCTTTTGTCTTCTTCGCAAAATCCGCTGACGTTTCAACAACTGGTCCTGCGGCTGCAAACCTTCTGGGCCGAAAACGGTTGCGTCTTGCAGCAACCCTATGACGTTGAGGTCGGTGCGGGAACCATGGCGCCCGAAACATTTCTGCGCGTCCTCGGTCCCAAACCCTATCGCGTCGGCTACGTGCAGCCGTCGCGGCGACCGGCCGATGGCCGTTACGGCGAGAACCCGAACCGCCTGTTCAAGCACATGCAGTTTCAGGTCATCCTGAAGCCGCCGCCCGCGAATGTCCAGGATCTTTACCTCGAATCGCTCAAGGCCATCGGCATCGATCTCCGCAAGCACGACATCAAGTTCGAAGAGGACAACTGGGAGTCGCCCACGCTGGGTGCGTGGGGCATCGGTTGGCAGGTGATGCTGGATGGCCTCGAGATCACGCAGTTCACCTACTTCCAGCAATGCGGCGGCATCGACCTCGATCCCATCTCCGCTGAGTTGACCTACGGACTGGAACGCATCGCGGCTTTCCTGCAGGATGTGGACTCTATTTACGACATCACCTGGGTCGTCGACCCGGACGGCCGCCCCGTGAAGTACGGCGAGATTCGCCTCCAGGACGAGCTGCAATTCTCCGTCTATAACTTCGAGCTGGCGGACGTGGAGAAGGCCTGGAAGCATCTGGAACTTTATGAGGCCGAGTGTCAGGCACTGCTGGACGTGTATGCGGCGGCGCCAGGTCTTATGGGAGCACATGGTCAAGCCGAAGATTCTGGCGAAGAGCGAAAAGCGAAAGGCGAAGAGCGAGCAGCGGCCCGTCGCCGCTATCCCTTACTCGCTGCGTTCGACCTCTGCCTGAAATGCTCGCACCTGTTCAACATTCTGGATGCTCGCGGCGCCATCAGCGTGACCGAACGCGTGGGCGTGATCGCACGCATACGAGCGCTGGCCGTTGGAGTGGCGAAGGCATACGTCGATCAGCAGAAGGCCGAAGCGGAGAGCGCGTCGGCGTCGCAGGAGAACGGTCCGCCTAACACTGTGCAACTCGCGGCGAGCCGATCCTAATCACATTGGTCACATCGTTTTGGTCGGCCATCAACCGACGACGAAGAAAGCAGTCTCGCGAACCCATGAATTGATCGGCCATCATGACCCGCCGGTTCTTCATCTATTCATCATCTCGGGACTACGCACAGCATGGCTGACAAAGACAAGAAGGACAAACATCCCGGTTCCAACCGCTCCCCGCTTGCTTACGAGAACAAGAAGTTTCTCAACGGGCCCGACGGCCGTAGCCTGCGCATTCTCGCCGAATATCAGGAACCGCTGGCCCGCTTCCGCCGCGAGCGCATCCAGGACACCATCGTCTTCTTTGGCTCAGCCCGCTTCCACAGCCGTTCCTACGCCGAGGAAGCTTTGCAGCTGCTCGACAAGCCCGGTTCGGCGACGCCGGCTCCGCCGGAGGAGCAGGAGCGAATTCGCCTGGCGAAGGCCGATGTCGCAATGGCTCGCTACTACGAGGACGCGCGTCGCCTGGCATTCCTCATTACGCACTGGACCAAGTCCATCAGCCAGCCCCGTCATCGCTTCGTCGTCTGCACCGGCGGTGGTCCCGGGATCATGGAAGCAGCTAATCTGGGCGCTTCCGAAGCCGGCGGCAAGACCATCGGGATGAACATCAGTCTGCCCTTCGAGCAGATGCCCAATCCCTACATCACCCCGGACCTGAACTTCGAGTTCCACTACTTCTTCATGCGCAAACTGTGGTTCGCCTATCTGGCCAAGGCGCTCGTGGTCTTTCCCGGTGGATTTGGGACCTTCGACGAGCTTTTTGAATTGCTCACTTTAGCGCAAACGGAAAAACTGGCGAAGCATATCTGCGTGGTGATTTATGGCAAGGAGTACTGGGACCGGGTGATCAACTTCCAGGCGCTGGTGGATGCCGGGACGATTTCGCCAAAGGACCTCGATCTCTTTCACTGGGCGAACACGCCGGAGGAAGCCTTTGAATGTCTGCGCGAGGACCTGACCACGCACCACCTGGATCCCCAGGTCACGCGCGACAAAGAGCCAGACATTGCCAAGACGCGTCCGTGAAACGGCCGCATGACTAGCGACTAATGCGGTTCACCCACTTCGCCAATGCATTATGGAATTGCGCTCCCGGCTTGCCACCCGGTAGTCTAGGTGCTTCGGAGGAAGGTATTGAAGGTTCTCATCACCGGAGGAGCTGGATTCATCGGCTCGCATCTCGCGGAACGGCACCTCGCCCTTGGCGATGACGTCTATATAATCGACGATCTCTCCACCGGCTCCGTTGCCAACATTCAGCACCTTAAACTCCATCCTCAATTTGTCTATCACATCGATAGTGTCACCAACACTCATCTCATGGCAGAGTTGGTGGACCTTTGCGATGTGATCTATCACCTGGCTGCGGCGGTCGGAGTGCGATTGATCCTGGACAGTCCGGTACGCACCATCGAAACCAACATTCGCTGCACTGAAATTGTTTTGTCGCTGGCGGAAACCAAGCGCAAGCGCGTTGTGATCACTTCCACCTCCGAGGTTTACGGTAAGCAGGACCAAGTCCCGTTCCGCGAAGACGATGACCTGGTGCTGGGCGCGACCAGCAAGGCCCGATGGAGTTACGCCTGCTCCAAGGCGATCGACGAGTTTCTGGCCATCGCCTACTGGAAGGAGCGCAAGGTCCCCACGGTAATAGCTCGCCTGTTTAACACCGTGGGCCCGCGACAGACGGGCCGTTACGGCATGGTAATGCCGAATTTTGTCACCCAGGCGCTGACTGGCGCGGACATTCGAGTGTTCGGCGACGGTACTCAAAGCCGTTGCTTCACCCATGTGAGCGATGCCGTGGATGCTCTGGTAGACATCGCGGCCCATCCCGGCGCCAACGGTGAGGTGTACAACGTTGGCGGCAATGATGAGATCACCATTCTGGATCTCGCCAGGAAGATCAGGGACATGACCGGCTCGAAGTCGCGGATCGTCCTGGTGCCCTACAGCACTGCATATGAAGAAGGATTCGAAGACATGATGCGGCGCGTTCCGGATATTTCCAAAGTCAATCGCCTCATCGGCTACACGCCCAAGGTTTCTTTGGAACAATCGCTGGCCAGCATTATTGAAGATCAGCGGATTCGGCTGCGCGAACATGGCGTGTTGACTCACGCCTGAGGCTCGACTATGCGTGTGCTGGTGACCGGCGGTGCTGGCTTTCTCGGCTCGCACCTGTGCGATGCCTTACTGGCCGATGGCAACTCCGTCGTTTGCGCGGACAACCTGCTCACCGGGAGCGTCGAGAACATCTCGCATCTGCGCAGTGAGCCGCGATTCGACTTCCACGAGCAGGACATCTGCCGGGCGTTCGATTTCGGCAAGTTCGATTACATCTTCCATCTTGCATCGCCTGCCAGTCCGGTGGACTACCTGGAACACGCTATCGAGACTCTGCAAGTCGGCTCCATCGGAACCATGAACTGCCTTGCGCTTGCGAAGAAGTACGGTGCCAGGTTCCTGCTGGCGTCCACCTCGGAGTGTTACGGCGATCCGCTGGAGCATCCTCAGAGAGAGAGCTACTGGGGAAATGTGAATCCCATTGGGCCGCGTTCGGTGTACGACGAATCCAAGCGTTTCGCCGAGGCTGCCACCATGGCCTATCACCGTTACCACAACGTGGACACGCGCATCGTTCGCATCTTCAACACCTATGGTCCGCGCCTGCAACTCAATGACGGCCGCGTCATCTCCAACTTCATGAAACAAGCCTTGCTGGGCGAAGATCTCACGGTCTACGGAAACGGCTCGCAGACTCGCAGTTTCTGTTACGTCAGCGATGAAGTTGCCGGAATCCTCGCGCTGGCCCGCTCCGCCGAGCACGCACCGACGAACATTGGCAATCCGGGTGAGTTCACAATTCTGGAGTGTGCCGAGGTCGTGCTGGAGATCACCGGGTCAGGCAGCAACATTCGCTTTGAGCCGCTGCCGCAGGATGATCCCAGGCAGCGCTGTCCCGACATCAGCAAAGCGAAAGCCCGGCTCGGCTGGGAACCTAAGATCGACCTTCGAACTGGATTGCAAATGTCGCTGGACTACTTCCGCTCGGCTGTGCAGACCACCCGCGCCGGCGCGTAGTTGGTTGTACGGTTTTTGGAAAGGGCGCAGCTTCAGCTGCGCGGTTGCAAACTTTATTTTTGTCATCACGAGCGGGCTTCAGCCCGCGAGGGATCTGCTTTTCCGGTGTTTCAGCAAACTGTGCAGCCGGCGCCACCACCACCGTGCCCAATAACATTCGCCACCACTTACATGCAATCCCGTAAAATGTCAGTACGTGGACGCGCAATTCGAATTCGAGCTCCTGCGGCGTGAAACCACTTCCTGGTGGTATATTGCGCGTCGTAAGCTCCTGCGCGAAGCGATAGCGCAGGTTCTGCACGACAAACGCGAAGCCTGCGTCCTCGATCTTGGCGGCACCGCGGATTTGGTCTCTACCGATTGGCCTCAAGTCCGCACCGTGAGCGCCCACGGTTCGCTCCCCGCCCTCGCCTTCCAACAAATTCAGGGCAACCGCGACCTGGTGTGTACCAGCCCGGAAGAACTCGGTTTCGGCTCGAACTCGTTCGATGTGGCCGTCGCAGGAGACATTCTGCAGACGGTTGCCGAGGATCTCTCGGCACTGCGCGAGCTGCGCCGTGTGCTCAAGGACGGCGGAATGCTATGTCTTACCGTCCCCGCTTATCCGCTGCTGTGGGGCGAAGAAGATGAAGTAAGGGGCCATCGCCGCCGCTACACCGGAACCGAGCTGCGCCGCAAACTGAACAATGCCGGCTTCGAAGTCACGCGCGTTTCTTATGTCGTCGCCTCCGGCTTCCTTCCGGCCGTTTTCCAGCGCATCGGCAAGAACATTTTCACCAAGTCCATTGATCGCAATCGACAGCCCGCCCGTCGACCGAACTGGATCGACTCTGCAATGGTTTCCCTGCTCGATGTTGAGCGCCATCTCATCCGCTATATCAACCTGCCTTTCGGCACGCGCGTAATATGCTGGGCGCGGAAGCCAGCTATGATTGCCGAACGCGTCACCGCCGCCACGTTACAATCAAACCGTGGCTCTGTTTCGCAGCATCGGAACCACCCTGGAGATGATCAAGTGGGAGCACTCCGTCCTTACGCTCCCCTTCGGTCTGACCGGCGCCGTGCTGGCCGCGCGCGGCATTCCCAACCTGCACACGTCCATCTGGATCATTGTTGCGCTGGTGGCGGCCCGTTCGGCGGCCATGGCCTTCAACCGGCTGGCGGATGCGGCCATCGATGCCGCCAATCCCCGAACGAAAATCCGTGCGCTTCCCGCGGGCAAGCTCAGCAAACCGTTCGTTGCGTGGTTCGTGGTCGTCACGTCCGCGGTTCTTATATTCGCCGCGCATGAGCTGAATCCTCTGGCGTTTGATCTGTCCCCGGTGGCGCTGGGCATCGTCTTTCTGTACTCCTTCACCAAGCGCTTCACGCGCTGGGCGCACATGGTGCTCGGTCTGGCGATGGGCATTGCCCCCGCTGCCGCCTGGATCGCGGTGCGCGGCTCGTTCGATCCACGAATCCTGATCTTGACCGCAGCTGTCGTCTTCTGGGGCGCAGGCTTCGATATCCTTTACGCCTGCCAGGATTACGACCACGATTGCTCCAGCGAGGTCTATTCCGTACCGAAGGCATTCGGCATTCGCACGGCACTCGGCATCGCCAGGCTCTTTCACGTGATCACCGTCCTTCTGCTGGCGTGGATGATCGTGGCTTTTGGGTTGGGCAAGATCGCCGTGGCTGGCGTGACATTTGTGGCGTTGTTATTGATCTACGAGCACTCTTTGGTGAAGCACGACGACCTCAGCCGGGTGAACGCCGCCTTCTTCACCATGAATGGCCTGGTCTCAATGGCATTCCTCTTCTTCATTGCGGGCGATCTGCTCGCAAAGTAACCCTTCACTACGAGAAGGGAATGAAATCCAGCGAACGGTAAGGGGTCAGTCTGAAATTGTGGTCAAGTGATCTTGGGTGGAGCACGCCTTCACAGGCCGCTGAAAAAGTCGTTGAACGCGAGTTGTGCCGTCGGCTGAAGCCGACTCGGGATCGAAAATAAAGCACTTAGACGCTAGCCTAAAGGCTAGCTCTACCCGAACTCCGCAAAATCGCGACTTTTTCAGCGGCCTATTCAGGCGTGCAGTTGAGATCCTCTAAAGAGGTAGATTTACCTCAGGCGCTAAAGCGGATATCGAATTGGGGCTGCAACATGCACGCCTCAAGGCGTGCTCCACTCGACGCGGG
>JBEKTC010000308.1:0-5771 GCA_049516475.1 Candidatus Korobacteraceae bacterium
AGCAGACGGCGCGAAGCGCTGGTTCCATTCCGCTGCACTCAGATACTTGTGAAACAGCGGCGACACCGGGTCCTGTAGCTCGCGCAGGAATTGCTCTTCCTCGTCCATATGTGGCGGCTTCAGAGCGACGGCCAGGCGCAGCATCTGTTGGGGCTCGTAATGTCCAAGGTAATGGGCCGAGCCATTCTGTACCGCGAGCGGCACCTGCGGGATGGAAACCTTCTGCTGCGCCGCCATGCTGCCGGGCAGCCATGGCGCCAGGCACGCGAAGAAGACGCCACAAACTAAGTTTCGCGCGCGCCTCACAAAATTTAGGGGCTTGAAAACACGATGGTACGAACCGCGGCACCGCATGAGTACAACCCCGGAATAGGATCAAGAGTGGGAGCGAGTTCTGTTGTCGAGCTGGCCAGTCAAGTGGACCCTGATATTGTCCAGTCGAGAGTGATTATTTCTCTGTCTGGTTTTGAAAACAAGGTATTTCTTCTTCGGCGGGCGCCAATTCCGGAATTAGTACGGTGATTTTTTTCGGGGAGACTGCCGACGGCACGATAATGACGACGATGCCAAACTGTCCTACCCAAGCTTGTCGGGCCTGGGTTGTGTCAGGAACCTGTCCTGACCGAAGTCCAGGGATGGGGCTTTCGTCTAAGAGGTAAGGTTGAAATTGAAGAGTCCGCCCCTAATTACCGGCGTTCTCCTCGACTTCGAAGACTCCAAATGTATTACCTTCCGTATCAATGTAATACCCTTGCCAGCATCGACCGGGCACCGCGAACTTTGGCAGTGCAACGGTTCCACCAAGCCGGAGTATCGTTCGCTCGGTCGCGTCGTAACTTTCGGCCTCAAACGAGCAGACAAACGCATTCGTGCCGCACGGAACCGCAGGTTTCTGCGCTGGTCTTCGCAATAACCCTCCTTCCGAGCCGTTCGCTGCTATTCGCCAATACTCGATCGGAAGGCCCGTGATCGCGGAGAATTACCATCCGAAAACTTCCGAATAGAATCCCATCGCGCGGGTCGGATCGTCAGCTTGAATCTCGAAATATATGTTGCTGCGATTCGATGACATAGAATCTCCTAAATGCGCTGCAGTTCGGCAACGGTCCGCTCATTCTGAACGTTGCCGGTGTTGAGCGTGCTCTTCGGCTCCAGCAGCATTACCTGCGTTTCTTCGGCGGCGGAAGGCAAGTGCTCAACGCCGCGCGGGATGATGATGAACTCGCCGGGACGAACCATGATCTCGCGCTCCGCGCCGTCTTCCCGCACCTTCATGCGCATCTCGCCCGTGATGACGAGGAACAGCTCATCTTCGTCGTCGTGGTGATGCCACATGAAGTCACCCTGGAATTTCACCAGCTTGACGTAGGAGTCGTTGAGTTCGCCCACGATCTTCGGGCTGTACTGTTCGGAAAAAAGAGAGAACTTCTGCGCCAGATTGACCTTGTCCAAGTGAACCTCCGAGGCAAGAAATATCTTGAGGTCACCTCATAAATCATTCGGGGTCGTGTCAGGGCACGACTTCCAGTCGTGGCGACACAAGCATACCGAGGATCAGGGCTTTAGCCCCTGTAAAACAGAGATCTCAGGGGCTAAAGCCCAATCATTCAGAATCCGCATACGGCACGGCTAAAGCCGTGCCCTGACACAAAGCATTTATGAGATAGCTTTTGTCTTAGCCGCTAAACACGGACGGACAACTTAATTGGATGAGGCGCCCGATCAATCCGGCTCAGGCAGGACCTAAGGACGGCCGAACGACGGCGATTATTTTTGTCCCCAGCGCTATTTCTGCTTTCCATTGCTGTCGGGTTCGGAATATACTCGCCTTCGCTCCTCGCTCCCGGGGCAAGCATTGGCCAATGCAGCCATGCTCGGGTGCTTCCGACGCCCCTCGCCCGCGAGGCTGTTGCGCCCTTCAGTCACGGCCTACAGGAGGCACTATGGCGACCATCCGCGATCTCATCAGTAATCGCACCATTCACTATGTGCAGCCCAATCAAACGGTTTTTGAAGCCGCCAATTACATGGTGAACTGCAACGTCGGCGCGGTGCCGGTGCTGGACGACACCAAGCTGGTCGGCATCTTCTCCGAGCGTGACATCATGCGCCGTGTGGTCACTGAAGGACGCGACCCGCTCACCACCCGCATCAGCGAAGTGATGAGTACAGATGTGCGCATGGTCGAGCCCAGCGCCAGCTCGGAAGAAGCCATGTGCCTGATGCAGAGCCACGGTGTGCGTCATCTGCCGGTGTGTGACGGCCGCACCCTGGTCGGCTTCCTGTCGCTGCGCGACCTGTTGCGCTGCCATCTCGACGAGAAGTCGGGCGAGGCGGACGCCATGCGGGCCTACATTCAAACCTCGAGTTAGCACGATCCTCGATCGGGCCTGCGCTGCACTGCGGGGCAAAGAATTTGCTGCAGCGCCGCAATTTTCCAGGTGCTACACTGACGCTGTGCTTCCATGAACCTGCCTGGAGTCCTTGACGATCTCCGCAAAATTGCTGGCCGCGATGCTGTTCTTGACCGTCCTGAAGATCTGATGCTTTACGAATACGACGCAGGAGTTCGCAAGAGCACTCCAGGCGCCGTCGTCTTTCCGACCAACACCCAGCAGGTTTCTGAGATTATGCGCCTGGCCTCGGCGAACCACATTCCCGTGGTCGGCCGCGGCGCAGGTACCGGACTCAGCGGCGGCGCGATTTCCCAGGCCGGCGGTCTTGTCATTGCATTCTCGCGCATGAACCGCATTCTGGATGTCGATGTGGAGAACGCGCGCGCCGTGGTGCAGCCGGGCGTTGTCAACTTGCAGTTGTCGGAACATGTCTCGCATCTCGGGCTGTACTTCGCGCCCGATCCTTCCAGCCAGAAAGCTTGCACCATCGGCGGCAACGTTGCGGAGAATTCCGGCGGCCCGCACACGCTGTTGCACGGCGTCACCGTCAATCATGTGACGGGAGTCGAAGTGGTGTTGCCCAGCGGCGAGATCGTGCACTTCGGCGGCAAGGCTGCCGAATCCTATGGCTACGATCTCACGGGATTCTTCGTCGGCTCGGAGGGCACGGTCGGCATCACCACGGCGATCACGGTAAAGCTGCTGCGCAAAGCGGAGCAGGTGGCGACGCTGCTGGCCGTCTTCGAATCGGTGGACGATGCGGCGCGCACGGTTTCCGCCATCACGGCGGTTGGCATCACGCCGGCGGCACTGGAGATGCTCGACGGCTGGACGTTGCGTACCATCGAGGCTTTCTGCCATGCCGGCTTTCCGCTGGATGCCGGTGCGGTACTGCTGATTGAGTTGGAGGGACTGCGCGAAGCGGTGGAAGAGCAGGCGGTCGCCGTGAGCGACGTCTGCATGCGCCAGAAGGCGCGCGAGGTACGGCGCGCCAAGACTGAAGACGAGCGCGCGCTGTTGTGGAAGGGCCGCAAGATGGCATTCGCTGCGCTCGGGCGCGTCAGCCCGTCCTACTATACGCAGGACGGCGTAGTGCCGCGCAGCCAGATCCCCGGAGTGCTGCAGCACATTGGCGAAGTCGCCAAGAAATACGACCTGATCATCGGCAACGTTTTCCACGCGGGCGATGGCAACCTCCATCCGCTCATCCTCTTTGACATGCGCAACGCCGAGCAGTATGAGATGGTGCTCGCCGCCAGTCGCGATATCCTCCAGTACTGCATCGATGTCGGCGGCTCCATCACCGGCGAACATGGTGTCGGGATGGAGAAGCGTGACATGATGCGCCAGTTATTCACCGACGAAGAGCTGGACGTCATGATCAGCCTGCGGAACGCTTTTAATGGCGATGAAGTTCTGAATCCGGAGAAAATGCTGCCCATGCCGCGCATGTGCCGGGAAATCATGGGCGCATCGCAGAATGCCGTGCTGGCGCAGGAGGGCATGTGAGCACCGCCACCACGCCTGCGCGCTTCACTCGCGAGCTGCGCGAAATTTGCGGCGCGGGCTATGTCATCGAAGATCCCGCCAAGCTGGAGCAAACGCAGATCCTGGGTGTGACCCCGGCGGTCGCCGTTACACCGGCTTCCGTGGAGGAAGTTGCGGCTGTCCTATTTTTCGCAAATGTGAATGGGCTGAATGTCGTTCCCGCCGGAGGATTCACTCAGCAGCAGACTGGGAACATTCCCAACGCGATCGATGTGCTGCTCTACACCTCACGTCTCACCGACGTGGAGCACTATGATCCCGGCGATCTTACCATCGGCATCGGCGCTGGCTGGACCGTTGCGCAACTGTCGTCGAAGGTTGGAGCGGACGGACTGCTCTTCGCCGGAGACGCGCCGATTCCAGAGCGAGCCACGATCGGTGGAGTGCTGGCCACCGGAATGACCGGACCGCTGCGGCATGGTTATGGCGGGCTGCGCGATTACTGCATCGGCATAAAGTTTGTGACTGGCGATGGCCGCAAAGGCAAGGGCGGCGGACGCGTGGTGAAAAACGTCGCCGGCTTCGACATGATGAAGCTGCTCATCGGCAGCCAGGGAACGCTGGCGATCATCACCGGAGCCAGCTTCAAATTGTTCCCCGCACCGCGCCAGACAAGCACCTTCGTCGCCGAATTTGCGACCGTGGCCGAGGCAATCCAATATCGCAACGCCGTGCTGCGCTCGCCGCTCTCGCCGATGTGCCTGGAACTGGTCTCGCCCCAAGCCGCTGCGCTGTTGCCTGGCGGGGGACGATCCGGCAAAGTTTGGTCGATCTGCCTTCGCGCTGCAGGTAGTGACGTAGTGTTGGCTCGCTATCGGAAGGAGCTTGGAACTGCGATCTCGGTTGAGGTCGACGGCCACAATGAACATGATGTGTGGCGGGCAATCGAAGACTTCTCGAACACCCTGCCTGAGCGCAATCCGGGTTCGGTGCTCATCTCGCTGTCGCTTCCGCTGGCTGACGTGCTGCCCGTGCTAAACGATCTGGAGTCCGTCGCCACATCGAACCACCTCACGTTCGCAGCTATCGGCACGGTGGGAGTTGGCCGTCTTCTGGCTGGGTTGTGGCCGGCAGGCGAGCAGGCGAACCTCGGCGACGCGGTTTCCGCCTTCCGCGAGCGACTGCCGCGCGACGTCAGTGCAAGCATCCTTCACTGCCCGGAGGAAATGCGCCGGCAATCGTCAGCCTGGGCGAAAACGCCGACCCACTCCGACAGTATGAAGGCAGTCAAGCAGGCTCTCGATGCGAAGGACATTCTGAATCGCGGGAGGTTCCTCTTCTGAGTTTCGCAACTCCCATCGTCGAAAATCCCGTCTCCAACTTCACGCCCGGCGAGAAGCCCAGTTGGGACCTCTACTCCAAGTGCGTTCACTGCGGCCTGTGTCTGGACCAATGTCCAACCTATCGCGCGCTGGGCACGGAGATGGATTCGCCGCGTGGCCGCATCTACCAGATGCTGCAAGTCGATGAGGGCCGGCTGGCGGTGGGCGATTCGTTCGTTACCCACATTGATCGTTGTCTCGGCTGCCTCAATTGCCAGACCGCGTGTCCTTCCGGCGTGCAATACGGACACCTGCTGGAGACCACGCGCGCACAGATCGAGCAGCACTACCAACGTCCGTGGTTGCAGCGCAAGCTGCGCCAGCATTTCTATGCCAGCGTGCTGCCATCATTCGGCAAGCTGTCGCGCTCGGCCAAGTTGCTGCGCTTCTATCAACGCTCGGGATTGCAGAGTCTGGCGCGTGCGACGGGACTGCTGAAGGCACTCGGAGTCGCCGAACTCGATGAGCTGTCGCCGCGAATCGAGAGTGACTTTTCCTTCCGCGA
>JBEKTC010000309.1:0-5768 GCA_049516475.1 Candidatus Korobacteraceae bacterium
CCTCCACTCGGACTGAAGTCCTCGGTCGGGATGACACATTGAAAGGGACGCCGCACGAAGAATTGACGAGGGCTCGCGTTCGTAGTCACGTAATCGCACTGGCAACTGGCAACTGACAACTGCTCTTACAGTCCAACTTCGATTCGGGCCCGAGGATCGAGGTAATCGCGCAGGCCATCGCCTATGAAGTTGAACGACAGCACCGCCAGCATCACAGCAGTCGCGGGAAAGAGGACCAGGTGCGGCGAGTCGAACAGATGCGAACGCGCGTCGTTCAGCATTGAGCCCCAGCTCGCCGTCGGCGGCGGAACACCGAGTCCCAGAAAACTCATGGTTGCCTCGGCGAGAATGGCACCTGCCATGCCGATGGCCGCCTGCACGATGACCGGCTGAATGATATTGGGCAGGATGTGGCGCACGATGATGCGAAGATCGCTGGCGCCCAGAGCGCGCGCGGCTTCCACGAATTCGCGCTCGCGCACAACCAGCACCTGTCCGCGAACCAGGCGCGCGTAGCCCACCCATCCGCCGAGCGATAGGGCGAAGATCAGGTTGAAGATGCCGGGGCCAAGAAACGCGACGAAGGCGATGGCCAGAAGAATTCCAGGAAACGACATGAAGGCGTTCATCACGACTACATTGAGCACGCGGTCGGTGATGCCGCCGTAATAGCCAGCGATGGAGCCGAAGATGAGCCCGAGCGTGAGCGAGGTTGCAACTACGCAACCGCCGACCAGCATGGAGATGCGCGCGCCGTAGATGATGCGCGAGAGAATATCGCGGCCCAGTTCATCGGTGCCGAACCAGTGCGAGGCGGATGGCGCCATCAGGCGCAATGGCAGGTCGATGTGCGAGGGGTTCTGCGGCGCCAGCCAGGGTGCGAACAGGGCGCAGACCACAAAGATCGCAACCATCGCAAGGCCTGCGGTCGCCAGAACGTTGTAGCGGGCAGCGCGGCGCAGGGATGCGAGTTGGACGGCAGAGGCCATCGACGCCATATTAAATGAAAAAGCGACGCCGCCGGATGGCCCACTGCGAATGAGTGGGACACCCGCGCACTCGACTCGCTCCCGTGGCTAAAGCCGTTCTGATATGCGGGGGATTTCGCCGGGCTAAAGCCCGGCGCTTCCACCGCCCGTTGCACCCACGAAAAGGCCGTAAAGATCCTTCGCAGTATTCGCCTATGGGTCTAGAATTGAATTTTCGGCGTGAAATTGATTGTCGCAACATCATCGGCCCATGCTGCCCTTCAAGCTGGTTTATAGCGAGAAGTATTATCTACCCATCGGCGAGCACGTATTTCGCGCCGACAAGTTCCGCCTGATTCGCGAGCGCCTGCTGGAGCAGAAGGTTGCTGACGAGAGCGACTTCATTGCTCCTGAGCCGGCCAGCGAATCCGACGTGATGCTGGTGCACTCGCCCCTCTATGTGAACAAGCTGATGGAAGGCAGCCTGAGCGCCCGCGAAGAACTGGAGATGGAGATTCCTTATTCGCCGCAGGTGGTGGACGCGTTCATGCTGCACACCGGAGGGTCGATTCTGGCGGCCGAGCGCGCGCTGGAGGACGGCGTCTGCGTCAATATTGGCGGCGGTTTCCATCACGCCTTTCCCGATCACGGCGAAGGCTTCTGCATGATTAACGACTTTGCCGTCGCCATTCGCGCGATGCAGAAGCGCGGGCGCATCCGCCGTGCCATGACCGTCGATTGCGATGTGCATCAGGGCAACGGAACGGCGTTCATCTTCGCGCCTTCGCGACACAGGGCGGGCCCGCTTCCGTCGTCATCGGCTGCGGCGTTTGGCGGTGCTCAGGGTGAAAGCACAAGCAACCGCCCCAGCAAAGAAGTTTTCACCATCTCGCTGCATCAGGAGAACAACTACCCCTACTTCAAGCCGGCGTCGTCGATCGATGTGAATCTTCCCGACGGCTGCGGAGACGCAGAGTATCTCGGCTGGCTGGACAATGCGCTGAGTTCCGGGTTACGGCGGTTTGAGCCGGAGCTGATCTGCTATGTTGCCGGGGCCGATCCCTTTCGCGAGGACCAGCTTGGCGGACTTAATCTGTCGATCGAGGGACTGAAGCAGCGCGATGAGCTGGTGCTGCGCGCTGCGCGGTCGCGCAACATCCCCGTGATGACCACCTACGCCGGCGGATATGCCAATCACATCGAGGACACGATCACCATCCACTGCAACACAGTGATGGCGGCGGCGGAGGTGCATCGGACGGCAGTGACACCACAGAGATGAAGAAAAATCCCCACTCAAGCCCAAATGATGGGCTTGAATGGGGCACCCGCACGCGGCCTTAAGATCACCGGTCGCAATGGATGGCCTGGTCGTTTGTCCCAATGGCCCGCATTTTTGCTATTCTCTAGTGATGACGCAGTTCGCCAATGCCGACGAGTTTTGGGCTGCTTTGGGGCGGCTCTATGAAAGCACGCTCGAGATGAAGGGGCGTATCGACCAAATCGGCGAAAAGGTTGACACCCTTGCGGAAGCTACGACGCGCCTGCTGCACGCTACTGAAAACCTTCAAACTGTTGCCGAGACGCACGAGCGACGGCTGGATCGCAGCGAAATCACAATCGAAGCCATCCTTGAAGATCTGCGACGCAGCCGCGAACACGGGGCGCACTAGATCGCTATAGCTGCCGACGTCACGTCTCGATTCCGCTACGCGGATCCGCGCCGCACAACCGATGATATCCTTACGCCAGGGCCCAGAATTTCCTGGGCCGTTCGATCCTCACATTTGGACTCCTGACAATGTTTGAAAACCTAACAGAGAAACTGCAGCGTACGTTCAAGAACCTGCGCGGACAGGGCACGCTGACGGAAGAGAACATCGGCGAAGCGCTGAAAGAAATCCGCATGGCGCTGTTGGAAGCCGATGTCAACTTCAAAGTCGTCAAAGAGCTGGTCGACCACATCCGCGAGAAGGCTGTCGGACAGGAAGTGATGACCGCGCTGTCGCCCGCCGAGCAGGTGGTCAAGATCGTTCGCGACGAACTGGTCCTTGTCCTCGGGAAAGACGCCGCTAAGCTGAAGTTCGCTTCGCAGCCGCCGACCGTGGTGCTGATGGCCGGACTTCAAGGTTCCGGCAAAACGACTACCTCAGGCAAGCTGGCACATTGGCTGAAGCAGGGCGGACATCGGCCGATGCTGGTGTCGGTTGACGTGTATCGTCCCGCAGCGCGCGAGCAGCTAAAGGTGGTTGCCAACGCGATTAAAGCGCAGTTGTACGAGGGCAACGTTGAGGAGTCGAACACCGCGACCGTCGAGCGACTGGTGAAGGAAGCGCGGCGCGAGGCCATCAACAACGCCTGCGATGTGCTTATTGTCGATACGGCCGGACGTCTCCACATCGATGAGCAGTTGATGGACGAGATGCAGTCGCTGAAGAAGATCCTGAACCCGCAGGAGATTCTCTTCGTCGCCGACTCGATGACTGGTCAGGACGCGGTACGCTCGGCCGACGAGTTCCACAAGAAGCTGGCCCTCACTGGCGTTATCCTCACCAAGATGGACGGCGATGCGCGCGGCGGCGCAGCGTTATCCATTCGCAGCGTTACCGGACAGCCGATCAAGTTCATCGGCGTGGGTGAAAAGTACGATGCGCTGGAGCCGTTTCATCCTGACAGAATCGTCGGGCGCATTCTCGGCATGGGCGATATTCTCTCGCTCATCGAGAAGGCCGAATCGAAACTCGACAAAGGCAAGTCGGAAGAGTTCGCGCGCAAGGCGCTCAGCAGCGATGGCTTCTCGCTGGAGGACTTTCGCGGGCAGTTGCGGCAGGTGAAGAAGCTGGGATCGATTTCCAGCATCATGAGCCATATGCCGAAGATTGGGCCATTCGCCAACATGCAGCAGGCGGCCGACAAAGTCGACGATAAGCAACTCAACCGAGTGGAGGCGATCATCAACTCCATGACGGCGTATGAACGGGAACATCATGAGGTCATCAACGGCAGCCGCCGCAAACGCATCGCGCGCGGATCGGGAACGTCAGTGCAAGAAATCAATCAGCTACTGCGCCAGTACGCGCAGATGAGGAAGATGTTCAAGACCATGGGCAAGCCCAGCTTCGCCCGGCGGATCGCTGGGATGAAGATGCCGGGGATGTAGGAAGCAACTAGCAACTAGCAATTAGCAATTAGCAGTTAGATGAAAGGATGGTTCATGCGCCGCGTTAGTATTTTTTGGGCTGTTGCTGTCTTTGCCGCCGTGCTGGTTCCAGCAGCCTTCGCCCAGCTAGCTTCGCCGTTGACGGTCCCCAATCTGGTTCGCTACGGCGGGACGCTCAGGGATGCCAACGGAGCTTCAATTTCTTCCACGACAGTAGGCGTGACCTTCGCCATCTATAAGCAGCAGGATGGTGGCGCGCCTATCTGGATGGAGACGCAGAACGTGAACAGTGACGCCAGCGGTAACTATAGCGCGCTGTTAGGCAGTACGACAGCCACGGGGCTGCCGGCCGATCTCTTCTCGCAACCGGAGCAGCGGTGGTTGGAAGTACAGATACAAGGGCAAGCGGAGCAGCCGCGGGTATTGCTGGCCAGCGTGCCCTATGCCTTCAAGGCGCATGAAGCGGAGACCCTCGGCGGCAGGAGCGTATCGGACTTTGTGCTGAGTAAGGAGGCAAGCGGCTTGGCGAACAACAGTAGCACCGGTACATCAAGCGGTCTTGTTTCCATTAACAACGACACCACGCCGGCGCAACTTCTAAGTGGTGGAAATGGAATTGGTATTACCGATAATGGCGGCGGAAGTCACACAATTGCGAACACCGGTGGCTATGGATTAGAACCTATTACGGTGGTCCATGCCAATGGCGGAGTAACTCTCTACACGCCTTCTACCAACGCCAATACGGCGCGCGGAACGGCGCTGCTGGCTGCCTTTGCTGCAGGAGCAAACGGCGATTCTGTCTACCTTTCGGCTAATACTTTCGACCTGGGAACCAGCGCGCTGGATCAAAGCCTGGGATCAACCGGGTGCATAAACTTATACGGCGCCGGCAAGTATGCAACGATTATCACCAGCCTCTATAATTCATCTTCCATTTCCTACCCGGTAGTGCGGGCCGGCAGTAATTGCACAACAGCAAATATGACCATCAACAACACCGGCGGCACCACTCCCCATTTAGGTTCGGTTTGGGGAGCAGCCGATAGCGCCAGGAACCACCCCTTCACACACGCGCTAATCAGCAACGTTGCCATGAACGGCAATGCAGACGGCATCTATGTTGACGAAACCGGGGCCAGCTTTGAAGCGCACAACCTAACCATAAGCACTACCTGGGACGTGGTGACCTTCGCCGATACAGCGGGAAGCTATTCCATTTATGATTCGTCCTTTACGACGACTGGAAGCTACCCGGTAGCAACTTTCACGGACTGCCTCTGGACAGCCGTATTGTTCCCGAGCACCACTGTCATCAACGTCTTCAATTCGACGTGCTCTTCTACCGACAATAGCGGCGGGGCGACCAATGGCTACTATGTCCAACATGGCTCGGTTCTAAATGTATATGGAGGGAGCATCGCGACGTCGGGACATTCGCCTTTTGATCTTCAACAGTCAACCTCTGCTGTTCTCAATGTAACTCCCGCTCTGGTGTACTCCGATGCTAAGGCGGGCGGGACTATTACGAAGGTAGGAAACGTGCTTAAGTTGCAAAGCGTGACTTATTCAGCACTAAGCGGCCTGAGACCTGGCCTGGGCACGCAGGTTTACTGCTCTAACTGCGATGCTCCAACGAC
>JBEKTC010000310.1:0-8149 GCA_049516475.1 Candidatus Korobacteraceae bacterium
TTTCGCAGATGGACAAGAGTGCTTGTCTCTGCAGCCCCCTTGAGGAAGGCGAGTTTCTCAATCCTAGGTTCAATCTCGCATACTTTATAGAACGGCTCGTCGTCCCCTTCCTATACGGCCAAGCTTTCTACACCCGACATGGACGCTGGCCCTGGACGGAATACTCACATGGCTCCGTCGGGCTGCTTGAAGCTTATTCCAACATTCATGAGCCCGCGCGAGCAACCGAATGCTTGAGATTACTATCTCAGGACGGCAAAGCCTGGCCCAAGGTGAAGGCAGCCCTTCAACGAAGGCCGCACCTGAAGGGACACACTCCATGCTTTTGCCCGAAAGGCGACAACATTAGACGGTGTCACCCCCGCGCTTGGCGTGGCGCACTGCAACTGCAACTGGACGTTCGGACATTAGCGATCTCCCTTCGATGAGAATTAGTCCTCGGCACTGCTGTGTCGTCCCTGAAGGGACTCGGGTTCTTTTTATCATGTCTACCCAGCGTTGAAACGCTGGGCTATCTTCTTTCGCGCCGGACGGCGCTTGTGCGTTCGACTGCGCCACACCGATTCGAAAATCAGTCTTCTTTCGCGCCCGACCACCCCGCCAAGCGCCCCTCGGCTTCGCTCAGGGCAGGCTCCGGTCGCTTTGGCGAGTGGCGCTCTGATTCGAGACGCGCAGTTGCTGTTGTAACGTGTCGATTGTCTGCCATCAGCGGATGTTCCTCGTCATCGAAAACCCCCACTCAAGGCCAAACGAAGGCCTTGAATGGGGCACCCGCGCACTGATGCGGGAACCCACTTTGCTCGTCGGCGGTTGGTTATCAGCCGGTTGTCCTGAAACGAGAAAGGCCCATGGTTACTAAAGGACATGTACTTTCGTAACCTTGACAGCAAGGAGCGATGCGGTACGCTGATAAGTTGGGCGCAGTGTCCAATGCCTCTCGGGGAGTTTTCCGGAGGCGAGAGATCTTTGACAAGTCTAGTGGCCAGCGGCCGAGCACACTCTTCCCAGGACACGCCGTGTGTCGCCGGCTGAAGCCGGCTCGGGATGAGAAATGAAGGGGGGCTTGAACGCGGCGCTGAAGCGCCGCACTACCCGATCAGGGCACAACCCAGAGTTTTTTCGCAGCCTCCAAACTCGTGCCCTGACACGAAGCTGAGATCGCTTTGATCTTTGATCAACGTAGAAATGTTTCTTCGCAAAGTGGTCAGTAGTGGTGGCCAGTTGTCGGCTGCCCCCGGATTCTGCCTGAAGCGTCGAAAGCCGTAAGTCTTTGCTTGCAATAGGGTTGTGGAATCCTTATTGTTATCAATATTTTGCGGAGGGCATGAGGTAAGTTGTTGAGCCGGAATGACTTATGGCGACGAGTAAGTCCAATGTCTTGAATATTTTGCGGGCAAAATATTCAAAGCAAAGATTTTACGATATGGGGGGAGGGGGTGGAACAGTCGTCAGCTGTCGAGGGAGGGCAAGCGAACCGCAGATCCCTCCTCAGGCTGAAGCCCTCGTCGGGGATGACAGACGCAGAAGGCAGGGGACTGCAGGGCCGTCGTCGGGATGAGAGGAAAGGGGAAGCGGAGAGACGCCCGGCTGTCGCGGCGCTGAAGCGCCCCAGTACCCGAGCACACTCTTCCCAGGGCACGCCAGGAGTGCCGCCGGCTAAAAGCCGGCTCGGAACGAGGTTAGCGCTTAGCGGCACGAGCAAATTCGTGTCCTGACGCGAAGCTGTGCCGCCGGCTCGGGAAGGACAAGGAGGGCCTTATCGGCACGACTGAACAGGCTGCTGAAAAAGTCGAGGAAGGGGCTGGTTCGGCTAGTGCGGCGCTTCAGCGCAGCGTCAGGTGTTAACCCTTCAAGGAGCCTTTAGGCTCTCAGGTACATACCGGGAAATCCTGAAGTCGCCCTGTTCTAGCGGGTTCGAACTAAGTACCTCAGCGGCTTAAAGCCGAATCGTCTTGACCGGCGTTGACGCGGGCCTTAAAGGCCCGCACTACCCGAGCTAGGCGTCAGATCGAGTTTTTCAGCAGCCTGTGAAAGTCGTGGTCCTGACACAGAACACTCCAAAGGCGACTTTTTCAGCGGCCTGTGAAGTCATGCCCTGATACAAAACACTTCCAAAGGCGACTCTTTCCGCAGGCTGTGAAATCAATGCCGTGATACAAAGCTGCAGATCATGCCCTGATACAAAGCCACAACAGGGTTGAGATGGTTCTTCATAAGCTCGGGGCTAGTCGCTAATTGCTAGTTGCTCTCACCATCCCGCAGCAGCATACTTCCTCAGCCGATAGATCATCGCGATCCCAGTTGCTGCGTCCAACAAAAAGAGCGGCCTGGTCGGCCGCCCTCTTCGAACTTTCAAGCTCGAGACCTACAGGACCTGTACGTTCTCCGCCTGCCAGCCCTTGGGCCCTTTGACTACGTTGAACGAGACTGCCTGGCCTTCCTGCAAGCTGCGGAAGCCATTGGTCTGGATCGCAGAATAGTGAACGAATACGTCAACGAATACGTCTTCTCCATTCTGGCGGCTGATGAAGCCGTAGCCCTTCGCGTCATTGAACCACTTAACTGTTCCTTGTTCCATGGTGATACATGTTCCTTCTAGAAGTAGTGTTGCTGCAATTCGATCGGGGTGTGATGCAGACAGGGAGCGCTATAGGCAGGAACTGCTGCGTACAACGTCGATCAATCGAGCAGCCTCATCATAGCAGTAGGTCGGAAAAAATCCCAAGCAATTTTTGCGAATTACGCTCACACAAACATAGCAAGGATTTGTATTATCAGTATGTTAGCTTGGGGATGATACGCTTTTCGCGGTTCGCTCTTCGCTTTTTCGCTAGACAGAGAGTTCCGGCAAGCGGCGACATCGATTGTGGTTCTTTGGAGGCGCAGCGCGGAAATCGTCTGCCGGGCTACCAAGGGATTCCTGCGGCGTGGTAGGGGGGACTAAGCGAAGGGCGAAAGGCGAATAGCGACTTTATGATTGTCGGCACTGGCATAGATATCGCAGAAGTCGACCGTATCGCCAACTCCATCGAGCGCTTCGGGCGGCGCTTCGTGGAGCGCGTCTTCACGCCCGATGAGATCCGCTATTGCGAATCCAAGGCGAATCGGGCAGAGCGCTACGCCGGACGCTTTGCCGCCAAAGAGGCTGCCATGAAGGCTATCGGTACCGGCTGGAACCGCGGTGTCACCTGGCAGGATGTGGAAGTGCTGCGAGCACCCGGCAGCCGCCCCACCATCGCCTTCCATAACAAGGCTGAAGAATTCTTCCGCAGCCTGGGAGCCGTCCGCGCCCACCTGTCGATCACTCACACCGCCGATCTCGCCATGGCACAAGTAATACTGGAATCCGAGTAGCGCCGGCGAGCTCCGCCGGCTGTTCGCCTCCGGCCCAGTGTCGTGTTACAACAAAAGCTCATGTCTTTCTCTTCCCTGCACTCGCGCATTGGTGCACCGCAATTGATCGCGCTGGTCCTGCTTCTGATATTTGCCCTGCAATGTGTGTGGTTCATTGCCCACGAGCCGCTGTCGGCGCTGGAAAGCGTTTACGTCGAAGCCGGGTTGCTTCAGCTTGAGGGCTATGCGAACGCCAACACGACCCAGCACACCGCGCTGGTTCCGCTGCTGGCCGGTGTGGCCGCCAGAGTCAGCGGCGCGGAACGACACGTCGACGACTTCAACCGTTACCGCATGGCGATCCGGTTGCCATTCCTGATTGTCGGTATGCTGCTGGGGGCCTCGCTTTGGTATGTCGCGCGCCGCCTCTATGGAAATATCGGCGGATATGTGGCGCTGGGGCTCTACTGTTTCTCGCCCTTGGCGATCGGCTGCGCCAGCGAGGTCGGGCCGGCTGTGGTGGGAGCCTGGGGAGGCTTCGGTCTGATCTTTACCAGCATTGCCGTGGCGCACACGCTCTATGCTCCGCGGGAAGTCGTGCTGTGGAACTGGCGGCGCATTCTGCTCCTGGGGCTGGCCATCGCCATCTGCGTCGGGGCGCAGTTTTCTTTCTGGATATTGTTGTTGCCGGCGCTGCTCTTTATGCTTTGGGTGGCACACATCAGACGGGGCGCTGCTCTGGTGATTTTCGCCGCCGCCTGTGTCACCGGATTGATCTTCCTATGGCCGCTCTACGGCTTTCGGCCGGCCGTCTTCGCCAGAGCGCTTGCCCACGCTGACTGGCTTGAAGTCGCCTCGCGCGATTTCGTCTCGGCCGGCATGTCGTGGCTGCTGTCGAGGTACTTCCTGGAAAACGGCTTGGGTCTGTTGATCCTGACCGCCGTCACGCTGGTAGCTTTTGTTGTTTGGAAGCGAACCCGTTTTTTCGGAACGGCAGCGCCATTGATCGTGAGCCTCCTGCTGTTCAGTCTGGGTCTGCGCATGCATTTTTCCTCGTTCACGTTTTTCCTGCTGGCGCTTCCATTCCTGATCCTGTTTATGGCGGGGGTTTCCGCCGATCTGCTGGAGAGCCGTTACGCGGTCGTCGCCAATGCGGTGGTCGTTGGCGTTCTCATCGCGAATGTCATGATCGACGTTTATGGTCTGCTGAATCTGAACTCCCGAAGCCACTAAGAACTTTCGGTAGTGTCCTAAAGTTGCGGTGCTCTTAAACAGCAAGCGGTTGCAATCGCATCTCTGCGGTAAACTTTAGGACACTACCGAACTTTCCCGCATCCAATGGGTTGGATTACACTAAGGGAGCATGGGAATCGGAGGCCATTCTGTGAGGCCAGCGCTGAGCAAAACAGCGATCCGTCCGTTGATCGCGATTTCTCTTCTTAGCATTAGTATTGCGGTTGCGCTCCCTGCCGCTGCGCAAATGTATGGTGGTCCGGCCGGCGGTCACTTCCTGGCTCCTGCGCCCAGCGCCACCTCAACCGCCGCTCGGCATATGCCGAATGCCTTGCCCAGCGTCACGTCCATCCCCAATTACGGTTATCACTACGGCTACGGTCCGTATTACAACGGATATCACGGTGGTCATGGCTATCGCAGCGGAGGCTGGGCTTACGCTGTCCCCTACTATTACCCGGTGGACAATTCCGCATACGGCTACGACTACGTAGGCGGTGGCAGCCCCGATTTGTACTCCGGTCCTCCGGTCGGGCCCAACGATCCCAGCCTGCACATGGTGGTGGAGCAGCCGCCGGCAAGACCTTACAGCGAAGAGGAGCCTTATCCGCAAGCTTACGTTCCACGACCGCCTCCGGAGCCGCCCGCTCCTCCGCCGGCGGACGTGAAGCCAGGCGATCCCACGGTGCTGGTCTTCCGCAACGGCAAGCAGCAGGAAGTGACCAATTACGCCATCATGGGCGATTCGTTGTACGTCTTCGATCAGGCACGGAAGAAGATCGCGCTCGCCGATCTGGACATTCCCGCAACCGTGAAGGCCAATGATGACCGCGGCGTCGAGTTCAACTTGCCGCCGTCGCCGTCGAAGAAGAAGAGTGCAACCGTTCCGCAAAGCACGTCACCCAATTCGCCGCCAAAGCCCGATTCCACTCCCGATACCACGACGAGCGCACCGCCCAATGTTGCCGCGGTGATGCCGTAGGACTGCGCTCGGGGAGAGCGTCGCTTTAGCGTCGCGTCAAGCGACATTATCATCCTCTTCTCGGCTCCGAGCTCACCTCGTGAGCTCGGAGCCGAAAACCAGCTATCCTTGCACGCGGACGCGGGGCTGAAGCCCCGCTCTACCCGCCTCATTTACAATCATCCTGTGCACAAGTTCTACGACAATCCGGCCGAGCGGGTTGCGCCCTTAGGCGCGCGGGTTCCGGCATCGCTTGCGGTCGGCAACGTCGAAATCCGCCCTGCAACCGTGCTCGCTCCCATGGCCGGCATTACCGACACCGTTTTTCGCCGCTTCATTCGCAACCTTGGCGGCTGCGGGCTAATGATGACGGAGTTCACCTCCGCCGACGGCATCGTCCGCCACAAAGACAAGAAGGCGAAACAGTACCTCACGTTTTACGGCAACGAGCATCCTATCTCGGCGCAACTGTTCGGCAGCGATCCTTCGACCTTGGCGGACGCGGCGCGCGTGGTTCAGGACCTGGGCTTCGACGTGGTCGACTTGAACCTGGGCTGTCCGGCAAAGAAGGTTGTGAAGTGCAATGGCGGCTCGGGACTGTTGCGCGACCTGCCGCTCATCCGCAACATCTTCGAGTCGGTACGCTCGGCCGTGACGATTCCATTCACGGTGAAGTTCCGCGCCGGCTGGAGCGACAAGGAAGTGGTGCACATCAACCTGGCGAAGATGGCCCAGGAATGCGGGCTGGCTGCAGTCGCCTTGCACGCTCGCACCCGCGAGCAGGGCTACAGCGGGCAGGCGAACTGGGAGTGGATTGCCGCGGTGAAGGACGCGCTCACGATTCCCGTCATCGGCAACGGCGATGTGCGCTCGCCCGAGGACGCCGCCGCCATGGTTGCGCAGACTGGCTGCGACGCGGTGATGATTGGCCGCAGCGCTGCCTCCAACCCGTGGATCTTCCGCCAGATCGAGCAGTACACCGCGACCGGCGCGTACGATCTGCCCAGCGATGCCGACCGCTACGACATGATTCGCACCTACTTCGCCATGCTGGTACAGGAGCGTGTGGGCGGTGCCGAAGGTAAGATGAAGCAGTTCGCCTCGTGGTTCACCCATGGCGTGCCGCGCGGCGCGCAGTTGCGCAAAGCGGTTTACGAAGCGAAGACGAGCACGGAAATCCTCGACGCAGTGGATCGCTTCTTCGCAGCTCTGCTAAGCGGCGAGCCCGCGAATGGATCGCTAGCATCGCGCGAACACACGCCCGCCGAAGCCCTTCCCGCATAAATAATCGCTCGCTGTCCCTTTGCCTCCTGACGCTCCGATGGGCGACAATCGCAGAATGTCTCCTGGCAGCGACGCACTGCGCGTCGGAGTTGTCGGCTGCGGCGCTTTCGGACGCAATCACGCGCGCGTCTATCGCGACCTCGAAGCCGACCCTTCGCAGAACGTCCAATTCGCCGGTGTCGCGGACCTCGACATCGACCGTGCGCAAGCTATCGCCAAAGAGTTCGGCACGCAGGCCTTTCGTTCGTTCGATGAGTTCATCGCAGCCGGTATCAACGCTGCCTCGGTCGCGGTTCCCACTGTCAGCCATCTCGCAGTCGCCCGCAGATTGATCGAGAGCGGCGTTGATGTCCTGATCGAGAAGCCGCTCGCCACCACGGTCGCCGAAGCCGATGAGCTGATCGAACTCGCCCAGCGGCATGGCCGCGTCGCCCAGGCCGGACACCTGGAGCGCTTCAATCCGGCAGTGCGGGCGACCGTTCCGCTGCTCACCCAGCCCATGTTCTTCGAAGTCCACCGGCTCAGCGTGTTCACTCCGCGCTCGCTGGACGTGGACGTCATTCTCGACCTGATGATCCACGACCTTGACGTGGTGCTGTCATTCGTCAAATCGCCGGTGAAGGAAATCCGCGCCGTCGGCTTGCCGATCCTGTCGCAAAAAATCGACATCGCGAATGTGCGCATGGAATTCGGATCGGGCTGTGTGGCCAACTTTACCGCCAGTCGGGTCAGCACCGAGCGTGTCCGCAAGCTGCGCTTCTTCCAGCCGCATCAGTATGTCTCGCTCGACTATTCGCGGCAGGACGTGCTCGTGCTCACGGTGGACGAGCCGAGTCCCGAGGTAGCCGCTCTCGATCCCTTCAACCCGGCGAGTGTGGCCGCCAGCGCCTTCCCCGGCATCACACCTTTTAAGCCGAAGGTGGAGCAACAGGAGCCGCTGCGTGCGGAGCTGAGCAGCTTCCTCCGCGCGGTGCGCGAGCGCTCAGCGCCGGAAGTGACGCTGGAGGACGGCAGGCGGGCCCTGGCAGTGGCGATGCAAATCGTCGACGCCATCGCCGAGCACAGCCGGCGCGCCAAATTAAAGGAATTGACTCGGGAGTGAAAGCTGTCCTACGCTTGCGGAATCATCATGCTGGAAGAACTGGTGACCATCACAAAGTTCCTGAGCCTGGGCGAAGCCAAGCTGGCCCAAGGCAAGCTGGTTTCCGTCGGCATCTGCGCCTTCGTGTGCGACGAGAACATGCACGCCATGAACTGGCACATGGGCATGGCGCTGGGCGGCATCCGGTTGCAAGTGCCCGACAGCCAGGTAGTGCGCGCGTTGGAAGTGCTGGAGGA
>JBEKTC010000311.1:0-5741 GCA_049516475.1 Candidatus Korobacteraceae bacterium
CCTGACGCAAACCTCATCGCCGAAACCCAGGGCGGCGACACCGACGAATCCGCCCAGCGCGTCGCCGTGATCCTGCACGTGAACGACATGCGCAGTTGCCTGCTGGTGAGCGATGCCTACCACATGTTCCGCGCCAAGCAGATGATGACGGCCCAAGGCATCACGGTGTACATCTCGCCGCGTCCCGGTTCAATTCCCAAGACTGTCGTGGGACGATATCTCGCCGCCCTGCGCGAAAGCTTCAGCTACCTTCTATACAAGGCGCATGTGCGGTGAAGCCGCTTTTCGCGGTTCGCTTTTCGCTCTTCGCTAAAGTCCGGAGTACGGGTGGAGCGGCGCTTCAGCGCCGCGTTCACGGTGGACAAACAAGTCGCTGGAGCTACGGTGGTCATTGAAAATGACCACCGTAGCTCCAGCTTTTGTATGAACCGGCCTCGACGCCGGCCTGAAGGCCGGCTCTACCCGTACTGCACCAAGTCGGAAACCCTCCGAGATCTAGAAGTTAAGCCGCTCCCGCCGAAAGCCTGGGGTCGCGAAAAGCGAAAAGCGGCTTTACCTCACCAGCGCCAGCACGCGCGCGGGCCCGCCAGAGCCCTTCTCCAGCTTGATGGGCGCGACCACCACAGTCGCTCCCGCTGGCGGCACCAGCGAAAGATTGGCTACATTTTCCACGTGATAAACGTTTTCCTTCGACGTGAACAGATGGACGGGATAGGTTGTGGTTGCGCCCGTGTCCACACTCATCGTGTCGATGCCCAGCCCAACTACCTCGCGGGTTTTCACCAGGAATTTCGCCGCCTCCAGCGAGAAGCCTGGATAATGCGTCAGTTCACCGCTCCGCTGGTTGCGAAACTCCTGATGCGAGTTCCAGCGCTCATCCCAGCCGGTGTAGGCCATCACGACCGCGCCCGCGGGAATCATTCCATGCGTGTCCTCCCAGGCGGCGACGTCCTCCACCGTCACTTCGTAGTCAGGATTGCTCTTCACTTGCTTGCGAACATCAATGACCACCAGCGGTCGCACCAGTCGGTCGGACGGAATCTGGTCCACCGTCCACGCTCCCGCCGCAAAGTGCGCCGGCGCGTCCAGATGGGTGCCGTAATGCTCCTGGGTGGTGAAGACCCGCGAGTAGTAGCCATCGCGCTCCAGGTTGCCAAGTTCCCGCGACTCATAAGGAGACTCAACCGTCCCTTCCCAGTTAGGCGAACGGTCGTTCAGATTGTGCGTGAGATCGATGACGGCGCGAAATGTGTTTTGATCGGGCATGGAAGGCTTGTGCTGCGCAAACAGAAACACCGCCAGCGCCAGACTACAGCCTACTGCAAATGTCTTCCAGTTCACCATGCCGTCAACCGGACGAGCAGCCAATCTAACGGGTGCCCACCCTGGTTGGACGCTTCAGTGAAACCGATGTAACGAGTGTTTGCTACCGAATCATCGGCAGCCCGGACGACGACTCTTCGCCGAAGTCGAGATCGAAGCCAAGTTGGAGCTTGGCCGCCTCCGACATGCGGGCGGGACTCCACGGCGGATCGAAAACGATCTCGACGTTGACTTCTTTCACGTCGGGCAGGCGCGCGAGTTTGTTTTCCACGTCGGACTTCAGGACATTGCCCATGCCACAACCCGGCGCAGTCATCGACATCTTGATGTCGAGCTTGTTTCCGCCTTGTTCGGCGGGAGTTATGTTGCACCCGTAGACCAAACCGAGATCGACGATGTTGACGGGAATTTCAGGGTCGAAGACGGTCTTCAGTTCGTCCCAGACAAGTTGCTCGCTGAAGGGCCGCTGTTCGGATAACGGTACTGCCTCGGGAACGGGCAATCCCAGGGCATCGGCGTCATGCGCATCAATGCGGTACATGTATCCGTACTGGCCGCCGCTGACGCTATAGCTGCCGCCCAAAGTTTGCATGATGCTGACCATCGAGCCCGCGGGCAGAGTGCTGCGTGTGCCGCTGGGGATTTCGATGACCTCGCAGTCCCGGCTCAACGTGATGGCTACGCCTATGTGCATGATGAATTCGCCAGGTGTTCTAGCTACTCGGTGGAAATCGGATCCTGCTTGCCTTCCAGCGCCGCTTGCAATGTGTGCCACGCCAGGGTTGCGCACTTCACCCGCACGGGAAACTCCGAGACTCCGGCAAAGACGTCCAGCTTGCCCAGCGAGTCGCGTTCGCCGTTCACTTCTCCCGTGACCAGCTTGTGAAAGCGTTCGAACAGCTTTGTCGCTTCTTCCTTGCTCTTGCCCTTCACGCTCTGCGTCATCATCGAGGCCGATGCCTTGGAGATGGCGCAGCCCGAGCCTTGAAACGTGACGTCGCGAATCGCGTCACCTTCCAGATCGAGATAGATCGTGAAGTGATCGCCGCAGAGCGGATTGTAACCTTCCGCTTTGTGGTTCGCCGTTTTCAACTCACGATAGTTGCGAGGGGCCTTGCTGTGCTCCAGGATCACGTCCTGATAGAGCTCGCGCAGATCGGACATCAGGCGAAGACCTCCTTCACCTTTTGGATGCCCTCGACCAGCGCATCGACTTCGCCGCGCGTGTTGTACATCGCGAAGGAAGCGCGGGCCGTTGCCGGAATGCGGAAGCGCAGCATTACCGGCTGCGCGCAATGGTGTCCGGTGCGAATCGCAATGCCCGAGCGATCGAGTATGGTGCCGATGTCGTGAGGATGAATACCTTCGATGACGAAAGAGATCACCGCAGCCTTCTGCGCGGCCGTCCCGATCAGGCGAATGTCCGGTATCGCGGAAAGCGCTTCCGTCGCGTAAACCAGTAGATCGTGTTCGTGAGCGGCGATGTTGTCGATCCCCAAATGATTGACGTACTCGATGGCCGCGCCCAAACCAATCGCACCAGCAATGTTTGGAGTGCCCGCCTCGAACTTGTACGGCACATCGTTGTACAGCGTCTTCTCGAAAGTGACCGAGCGGATCATGTCGCCGCCGCCCTGATACGGCGGCATCGCCTCCAGCAGCGCCCGCTTGCCATAGAGAACGCCGATGCCCGTCGGGCCATAGACCTTGTGTCCCGAGAAAACATAGAAATCGCAATCGAGTTCCTGCACGTCGACCTTGACGTGTGGAACGGCTTGCGCTCCATCGACCACTACGGGAACGCCGTGGCTGTGCGCGATTTCAATGATCTTTCGGAGCGGATTAATTGTGCCCAGCGCGTTCGAGACGTGCGTTACTGCAAGCAGCTTGGTGCGCGGGCCCAGCAGCTTCGGCAACTCATCCATCATCAACTCGCCGCGATCGTTGATGGGAACGACGCGTAGTTTGGCGTCTTTCTCTTCGCAAAGCATCTGCCAGGGAACGATGTTGGAGTGGTGCTCCATGGCCGTGATGAGGACTTCGTCCCCGGCACCGACATGTTTGCGGCCATACGTCTGCGCCACCAGGTTGATGCCTTCGGTGGCACTGCGCACGAAAATAATCTCGCGTTTGTCCGGGGCATTCAGGAACGCCTGTACGGTGCGGCGCGCAGCTTCGTGCTCTTCCGTGGCGTGCTCGGAGAGGAAATGAACGCCGCGATGAATGTTGGCGTTGCCACGCTCGTAGTAGTGCGAGATGGCATCGATCACCGCACGCGGCTTCTGCGACGTCGCAGCGTTGTCCAAGTAAACCAAAGGGTGCCCGTAAACCTGCTGGTGCAGGATGGGAAAGTCGCGGCGAACTTCCTCTACCGGAAATGTTGTTTCACCAACCATCGGATGCTGAAACTCCCAAGGCACGCTGTTCGCGGCGGCTGTCATCCTAGTTCCTCCCAGTTTCTCCCCTTGCCCTCACCGCGAGCGGTTGCAACTGCCACGGCGTCCGTCATTCCAAATAGATGACGATTAATCAGCTCTCGCAGATAGTCCCGGACAGTGTCTTCTTTCATGCGGTCGAGGCATTCGTTGGCGAAGGCCAGCAGCAGCAGTTTGCGCGCCGACGCCTCATCGATGCCGCGTGAGCGCAGGTAGAAGAGCGCCGTCTCGTCCATTTGCCCGATGGTCGCGCCGTGGGTGCACTTCACGTCGTCGGCGTAGATCTCCAGCTGCGGCTTGGTGTCGATCTGCGCGTCGTCGGAGAGCAGCAGGTTGCGATTGGTCTGCTTCGCGTCCGTCTTCTGCGCGTCCTTATGCACGATGATGCGGCCATGAAAGACGCCGTGCGAGCGGCCGTCGAGGATGCCGTTGTAAAACTGGCGGCTGTCGCAGTGCGGACTGGTGTGCTCCACCAGCATGTAGTTGTCGAGGTGCTGGCGTTCAACGCCGATGAAGAGGCCGTTGATGAGGCACTCCGCCCCTTCGCCGGCGAGGACGGGATGGACGTTGTTGCGCACCAGCCCTCCGCCCAGAAGGACGGAATGCGTGGCCACGTTAGAGCTTCGTCCCTGCTGGATGCGCAACGTGGAAACGTTGAAGGTCGCGCGATCTTCGCGCTCGATCATGTAGTGCGAAACGACTGCGCTCTCTGCCGCGATGAGTTCAGTTGCCGTGTTGCAGAAAGCTACGCCGCCATTGAGCGAATCGTAGTCTTCGACGATGGCGATTTGGCTCTGTTCTTCGGCGACGATCAGATTGCGCGGATGCGTCATGAGCGGCTGATCCGCCGCGGTCGAGACGAAGAGCAGATGGATTGGCTTTTCCAGTACCTTGCCTTTGCGAATGTGAACGAACGCCCCATCAGCGGCAAACGCCGTGTTGAGCGCGGCGAAGGCATCACGCTCAGTGTCGAGATAACGTCCGAGGTGCGCTTCCAGTACAGATGGATTGGCCCGGATTTCTTCGGCGAGGCTGTTGACGTGGACTCCGGCTGGCAGATCGCCAAGCGATGACAGTTCGCGGCTGAAGTGTCCGTCGACAAAGACGAGCTGACAGGCTGCACCAGGAAGAAGCCACGCCTCAAGTTGTTTCTTCTCGAGTTGGCTAGTGCCGGTCGCAAGCTTAAAAGGCGTCTTCGCGATGGGGGAGACGTTGGTGAAGCGCCAGTCTTCATCGTGTGTCGTGGGGAAGCCGACCTCGCAGAAGCGCGCGAAGGCATCCTCGCGTAGCTTGCGCAGCCACGTCAGGTCGCGGCCGGGAGCGGTCTTCTGGAAGTCGCTGAAAGTTTCCAGGTAAGTTTCTAATTGTGGAATCGCGGTAATCAATTTATTCCGAACCTCGATTTGAATGCCAATGGTCGAAAAGCAGATCCCTCGGCGACTAAAGTCGCCTCGTGATGACAAATAAAAACCTTGTTCGGCGCGGCTAAAGCCGCGCCCCTTCACGAATCTCGCTGGACGCTGGCCTGAAGGCCAGCTCTTCCACCTAAGCCGGCGCGGTTTCGCGGGATTCGGCTTCCATCGAGCTGTAACCGGTTTCTTCCAGCTCCAGCGCCAGTTCGGGACCGCCGGAGCGAACGATACGGCCATTCATCAGCACGTGCACGAAGTCGGGCACGATGTAGTCCAACAGCCGCTGGTAGTGCGTCACCACGACGAACGAGCGCTCCGGACTGCGCATGGAATTCACGCCCTTGGCGACAATCTTCAGCGCATCGATGTCGAGACCCGAGTCGGTTTCGTCGAGGACGGCTAACTTGGGCTCCAAAATCGCCAGCTGCAAAATCTCGTTGCGCTTCTTTTCGCCGCCGGAGAAGCCTTCGTTGACCGAGCGATTCATCATCTTCTCGTCCATCTCCAGCAGCTTCAGCTTTTCGCGGAACATGGGCAGGAAGTCCATGGCATCCATCTCGTCGCGGCCGTG
>JBEKTC010000312.1:0-5731 GCA_049516475.1 Candidatus Korobacteraceae bacterium
GAGGGCCGCTGGTGGACGCGTGAGATCCACAGGAAAGCGGAGGAACATGTTTCGTTCGAGCCCGTTCGATATGGCAAATCCCGTGGCTGATTTCGATGCCATTCGCATCAGCCTGGCGTCCCCGGAAAAGATCCGGAGCTGGTCGCATGGGGAAGTGACCAAGCCGGAAACCATCAACTACCGCACCTTCAAGCCGGAGCGCGATGGCTTATTCTGCGCCCGCATTTTCGGCCCGGTCACCGACTGGGAATGTCTCTGCGGCAAATACAAGCGCATGAAACATCGCGGGGTGATCTGCGACAAGTGCGGCGTGGAAGTCACGCTATCCAAAGTCCGCCGCGAGCGCCTGGGGCACATCGAGCTGGCGTCGCCCTGTTCGCACGTGTGGTTTTTCAAAGGACTGCCCAGCCGCATCGGGCATCTGCTCGATATTTCTCTGCGCGATCTGGAAGCGATTCTTTACTTCGAGGCCTACGTGGTCGTCGATCCCGGCGACTCTCCGGTGAAAGAACGCGAAGTCATCAAGGACGAAGTAAAGTACCGCGAACTCGACCAGCAATATCGCCCCGCCGGCTTCAAGGCCATGATGGGCGCGGAAGCGATCAAGGAACTTCTGAAACGGATTGAAGTCGATTCGCTCTCGGCCGAATTGCGCGAGAAGATGAAGCATGAGACCTCGCTGCAGAAGCGCCTGAAATATGCCAAGCGCCTGAAAGTGGTTGAGGCTTTCCGCAAGAGCGGCAACAAGCCGCAATGGATGATCCTGGACGTGCTACCGGTGATTCCACCGGAGCTGCGGCCACTGGTTCCTCTGGATGGTGGACGCTTCGCCACTTCCGATCTGAATGATCTTTACCGTCGCGTCATCAACCGCAACAACCGGTTGAAGAAGCTGATGGATCTGCACGCTCCCGAAGTTATCGTGCGCAACGAGAAGCGCATGCTGCAGGAAGCGGTCGATGCTCTGTTCGACAACGGACGCCGCGGGCGCGTTCTGCGTGGTGCCAACAACCGGCCGCTGAAGTCGCTTTCCGACACACTGAAGGGCAAGCAGGGACGCTTCCGCCAGAACCTGCTCGGCAAGCGCGTGGACTACTCCGGTCGTTCGGTGATTGTGGTTGGTCCCGAACTCAAGCTACACCAGTGCGGACTGCCGAAGAAGATGGCGCTCGAGTTGTTCAAGCCGTTCATCTATCACCGGCTGGAACAGACGGGAAACTGCACCACCATCAAGCAGGCAAAAGAAATGGTGGAGCAGCAGGAACCGATCGTCTGGGACATTCTGGAAGAGGTCATCAAAGACCATCCGGTCATGCTGAACCGCGCGCCTACGCTCCATCGCCTGGGCATTCAGGCCTTTGAGCCGGTACTGGTGGAAGGCAAGGCGATCAAGATCCATCCCCTGGTCTGCACCGCGTTCAACGCCGACTTCGACGGCGACCAGATGGCAGTACACATTCCGCTTTCACCCGAGGCGCAGGTGGAAGCCAGCGTCCTGATGCTGTCGTCGCACAACATTCTGTCGCCGGCATCCGGCCAACCCATCACCGTGCCCACACAGGACATGGTGCTCGGTCTCTACTATTTGACAAAAGCGAAACCGGGTGCGAAGGGCGAAGGCCGTTCATTCGCCAATATTGACGAAGTCGTGATCGCGCTCGAGATGGGTGAGGTGGAAACGCTCACCCCGATTCGCCTGCGCTACACCGGCGAGGTCATTGACCTGACGCAGGCCTACGACGATCAGGACGTGAACCATACGGAGCCCGTGCACATTAAGCGCGAGTTCCTGAATACCACCGTCGGCCGCGCCATTCTGAACGACCATCTGCCCAAGGCAGTGCCCGGTGTCAACGTGAGCATGCCGTACATCAACGGCTTGCTGAAGAAGAAGGGCATCGGCCAACTGGTCAATTACTGCTATCTGCGGTTTGGACTGGAAGTCACCGTCAAGATGCTCGACGAGATCAAGTCGCTCGGGTTTAAGTATGCCACGCGCGCCGGCCTCTCCATCGGCATTGATGACATGGTGATTCCGGACAACAAGAAGACCCTGGTGAAAGACGCCGACAAGCAGGTTATCGCGGTTCAGCAGCAATACTTGGACGGCGCAATCACCAACGGCGAACGCTACAACAAGGTCATCGAAATCTGGTCGGCCATTACGGAAAAAGTTGCCGATGAAATGTTTGGCCAGATGCAGAAGCGGGATAAAGAAGGCCAGCTCAATCCGATTTACGTCATGGCCGATTCCGGCGCCCGCGGATCGAAGCAGCAGATCCGTCAGCTCTCCGGAATGCGCGGACTCATGGCGAAACCGACGGGTGAAATTATCGAGACTCCGATCACGGCCAACTTCCGTGAGGGGTTGACGGTGCTCGAATACTTCATCTCGACGCACGGCGCCCGCAAGGGCTTGGCCGATACGGCGTTGAAGACCGCCGACTCGGGCTATCTGACGCGTCGTCTGGTAGACGTCGCACAGGACGTGATCATCAGCGAATACGACTGCGGCACGGTGGACGGAATTTTCGTTTCCGGTATTGTCGAAGCCGGCGAAATTATCGAACCGCTGCGCGACCGCATCGTGGGCCGCGTATCGCTCGAAAAAATCAAGGACTATGAAGGCCAGGTCGTGGTCGACGTGAACCATGAGATCACCGAAGATCTGGCGGGCGCGATTCAGGCTGCTGGTATCGAGCGGGTGAAGATCCGCTCGGTGCTCACCTGCGAGTCGAGGCGTGGCGTTTGCGTCATGTGCTACGGACGCAATCTGGCTTCCGGGCGACTGGTCGAACTCGGCGAGGCTACCGGCGTGATCGCGGCTCAGTCCATTGGCGAACCTGGAACGCAGCTCACCATGCGTACCTTCCATATCGGCGGTACGGCGTCGCGAGTTTCGGAACAGTCGCGCCTCGATGCCAAGAGCAACGGCATCGTGCGCTTCGTCAACTTGCAGACCGTGAAGTCGAAGACCGGCGACCTGGTAGTCATGAATCGCCAGGGCTCGATCGCAGTCGTGGACGAAAAGGGTCGCGAACGCGAGCGCTACGCAGTCGTGTATGGCGCCAAGGTCAAGGTTGCTGAAGGCGGCCCGGTGGCGCTCGGCCAAGCTCTTGTCGAGTGGGATCCGTACACCTTTGCCATCCTGACCGAAATTGGCGGCACAGCGCAGTTCAAGGATTTGCAGGAAGGCATCACGCTAAACGAGGAAGTGGATGAAGTCACCGGCCTGTCGCGTCACGTGGTGACGGATTCGCCCGACGAAAAGCGTCAGCCGGCCATTGTTATCAAAGGCAAGGCGAGCAAGCGGTACCTGATGCCTTCGCACGCTCACCTTATGGTGCAGGACGGAGACACGGTGTTTCCGGGAGATGTGTTGGCCAAGATCCCGCGCGAAACAACCAAGACCAAGGACATCACGGGCGGTCTGCCGCGCGTGGTGGAATTGTTCGAGGCCCGCAAGCCGCGCGAGACCGCCGTCATCAGCGAAATCGATGGCGTGGTACGCTTCGGCGAGGTTGCCAAAGGACAGCGCAAGCTCTACGTGGCAGCCGATAACGGCACGGAGAAGGAATATTCCGTTCCGCGTGGCGTCCACATCAACGTGCAGGAAGGCGAGCGTGTCCGGGCGGGTGAACCGCTGATGGACGGCCCGCTCAACCCGCACGACATTCTCGCCGTGCTCGGGGAGAAGGAGCTGCAGGCTTACCTGGTGAACGAAATCCAGGAAGTCTACCGCTTGCAGGGCGTGAACATCAGCGACAAGCACATCGAGGTGATCGTTCGCCAGATGATGCGCTGGGTTAAGGTGGAAGACGTGGGCGACACGTCGTTCCTGCTGGAACAGCAGATCGACAAGTTCCGCTTCCGCGAAGAGAACGAGAAGGCGATTGCCAACGGCGGCAAGCCGGCCACGGGCCGTCCGCTGCTGCTGGGCATCACCAAGGCGTCGCTCTCCACCGACTCGTTCATCTCGGCGGCGTCGTTCCAGGAGACCACGCGCGTACTGACGGAAGCCTCCATCCAGGGCGCCGTCGATCACCTGCGCGGTCTGAAGGAAAACGTCATCGTGGGCCGTCTGATTCCCGCGGGCACCGGCATGGAGTACTACCGCAATGTCCGGCTCTCGCAGGAAATGGAAGAGGCTGCCGCCAAGGTTCAGGAGGAGGTCACGGCCGCGTATGAAGAAGCCGAACGCGCGCTGGAACTGCTCCGCCACGAAGGCGAGAACGAAGGCGAAGAGCTGGTAGCGGAGTAACCGCGCCAACTAGAAAGTGGGTGCCCCATTCAAGGCCTTCATTTGGCCTTGAGTGGGGTTTCGCGTTCGCACCACCGGAAGGACCCGCTCAAGTTTCGCTTGAAAAGGGCACCCGGCACCCGGGCTATTTATTGCCTTGACTGCCGTAGAACCAAGAGGAGAAAAACATGTATCCCGAAATCATGATTGCGCCGATGCGTGAAGAACTGACCAGCCTGGGAGTTCAGGAATTGCGCACCGCGGAAGAGGTCGATCGGACAATTTCCACCCAGCCGGGCACCGCGATGGTAGTGGTGAATTCTATCTGCGGATGCGCGGCAGGCCGTATGCGTCCTGCGGTGCGAGTGGCATTGCAAAATGCTTCGCGTCCGGACAAGGTTTTCTCGGTCTTCGCTGGACAGGATACGGCGGCAACCGAGCGCGCCCGCAGCTACTTCACGGGATACCCGCCATCCTCGCCGTCCATCGCCATTCTGCGCGATGGTAAGTTGCTCTACATGATGCAGCGCAGCGACATCGAGCGCAGCGACCCCGGCGCAATCGCGTCCGAACTGAAGAGAGCGTTTGAACAATTCTGCGGAACGCCAGCTCTATAAATTGCTCTCGGCGATCAACGGTTGAGAGAAAAGAAGTGGGTGCCCCATTCAAGGCCGTCCTTTGGCCTTGAGTGGGGTTTCTCGTTCGTACCACCGAAAAGATCCGCTCAGGCTTCGCTCGAACGGTGGTACTCAGCTGAGGAGATCACCAATTTCCCGCCTGATTTGTACCCCCCTCCCCCCCACAACTCAAGATCTTTATTTTGAATATTTTGCCCGTAAAATATTCAAAACGCGAGACTTACGCATGGATGTAACCTGCATCTTATCAATAGCTTGCCCGGATACATCGCAAAATATTGATAACAAAGGATGATGCTTTGTCTTTTGGAATCAATATCTTGCACCTTCCATAGCCGCAAAGGCGGAGACCATGTGGCGCTGTTGACTCCTTGCGTCACGCTCGAATGCCGGGTCTGCGAGGCGAGTTCGATATACCAGCAATCGAGTCCCGCAAAAGCGGGACGGCGACAGGATAGCCCAGCACCCTTCGACTGCGCTCAGGGCAGGCTCCGCGAAACTGGGGTCCCCGCTTCGCCGCGGAGCCCGCCCTGAGCGAAGCCGAAGGGGGCGAACTGGGGAGGCGGAGTGCTGGGTAGACTCTATTTTGAAATTTGAGCCCCTTCAGGGGCGGCACGTCGGGATGTCAAGGAGAACCAGACTACGTTGTAGCTCCCGTCATCCACTGTCCCATTTTTCAAAGAACATTTCCCGCCTCGTGTCTGCCGTCATTAGCGGTCACACATAGACGGTTCGGGCGCTGGCGCCCTGACACCAGCCTACAGCCAGAACCCTAACGCGGCATAGATGTCAAGCCATTTTCCGGAACGAAGGTAACCACAATTCCCACAATGGGACGCTCCGCCCCCACGAA
>JBEKTC010000313.1:0-5696 GCA_049516475.1 Candidatus Korobacteraceae bacterium
TGCGCCTTGCGCCGGTCGAGCGCGCGGAAGGGGTAAACCGTGCCATTGATTCCCAGCCACACGTCGGTCTGGGTCTGCGGTACAGTCGTCAGGAACTTCGCCAGCTCGTAAAAATATCGCGACGCCCCACCCACATTCTGCAGCGAGAACACCTGATGGTCGTAGAGTACGCGAAGGCCTGCCCCCTTGGCTTCATCACGAAAGACCTCCGGTGGTTCCGAGATATTTTCGAGCCTCTGACGGGCGGAAGTCGTGACGGTCATAATCATCTACGCTGGGGCAACCACTGGTTGCTGCCGGGAAGAAGCTAGTTCCTTGGCGTAACGGGCCACAAAGCCAAGAGAGACCAGATAAAGCACGTAGGAAACCAGGGTATTCGCCGCCGCTGCCGCCGCGCCATAAATTGGAATCCAAATGAGGTTCAAAATGACATTGCTCCCGGCGGCAATGATCGTGCATAAGAGAAGTTTCTTCTCCATCCCCCAAGCGAGATAAGCGTTGTTCAGGTACGAGGTCAAGAAGTCCAGCGGAATGGCCCAAGCCAGCAACAACAGCAGCAAAGTTGCGGGCAGAAATTGAGGGCCGAACAGCACGCCCAGCACGGGACGCCGCGTAAGGGTCAGCACGGTTGCCAGAGCGGTTCCCACGGCGGCCAGCGCCAGCAGAACGCGCGGGCTTAACATCCGCACCCGCTGCTGCGCATCCTGCCGCGCCAACTGAGGGTAGAGCACCTGGGTGAGTAGGTAGTAGGTGAAGAACACCTGGTTCACCACGCGATACGAGGCGCTGTAGAGTCCCACCTCGCGCGGATTGGACATCACGCCGAGCATGAGCATGTCAATGCTGTTGAAGGCCAGGTTGCACAAGGTCGCCAACCCCAGGATGCTGGTGCGCTGCCAGGCGAGCGATTCGTGAATCTGCGGCAGCGGAAGGACCTCGTCCTCGGCGTGCTTCTGGCTTTTCCACCAGACCCATAGGATTGCGCTGTGCAGCAGGATGCCGATCAGTTGGCCCAGGACGACCCACCACAGCACGTTAGCGGAGTGCCTCCCCAGCAACACGCATACCAGGACCACGATGGGGATGACACTTCTGCCCAATCCCGCCAATCCCAGACGTTCCTTGGCCCACGCCAGCCAATCCAGGGAAAGAGCATACAGCGGAGAGATGGCCGCGATGGCCAGCAGACAAGCGCGTAAACTCCACGGCAGCCTGGTGGATACGGCATAGACAAGGAGCAGCGGGAGCAGCACCAGCGCCATGGTGATGCGCCGCCGTTGCACGCGGTGCATGATGGTTTTCGCAGCCTGAGGATACCGCGCCACCAGCCGCGCTCCCACGTGCTTCATACCGAAATCGATGAACGGCTGCGAATACAGCAGCATGGTTTGCGACAGGGCATAGACGCCCACCACAACCACGCCAAACCGGTGCGCCAGGAAGACAAGAGTAATGACACTGCAGAGACGTGCCAATGCCTCGCCGGAGCCCAGGCGCAGCATCTTACGCATCAAGGGGGAGAGAAAGGTCAGCATCGGTCAGCCTCGTCGCGTTCCCGTCCCCGCCCTGAGGTCCCGTGAGCCGAAAAAATATCCCCGAAGCTGGCCGGCGGCCCGCATGCAATACGAGTATGCCACCATGAAATGCCCCTTGCACAGGCTGACGCCGGCCCCGGCCATCGATCGCATTACAGTCTTCGCGAAGTACGCCGGCGACAAACCATGTAGCCGCATCATATAGCCCGCGCCCAGCGAATACGAGTAGGTCCTTTCCAGCAGGCGTTCGAGAGAATGAAAGCTGGGGTGGTGCACCGTTATGGAAGGCTCGTACCAGAGCTTCATGCCGAGGGCCAAATGCCTGGCAAAATAGTCGAACTCCTCGCCCGACTGATACCTGGTATTGGCACCGACCCCGACGTTCTCATTGAAGAGACCGATCTTGTCCACGGATTCCCTTCGCAGGAAGCCGTTGGGAGATACCACATATTGCGAAACTTCTTGCTTCGTGATACTGCGCGCCGTGGCAGGCCACGGCGGACCCACCGGTTGGTTATCGGCGTCCCGCAGGGTAGTGATGAGTCCGTCGAATTCCGGATGCGAGCCAAACCAGGCAGCCACGGTCGCCAGCAGGTTGTCAGGGTACCAGCAATCGTCGTCCGGAAAAGCGACGACGTCGCCTCGGACATGAGGCAGAGCGACATTCCGGGCCCGCGAGAGTCCCCTGCCCGAAGCCAGGCGCCGAACCGTCAATCTCTCATACCTGCCGAGAACGGCAAGCACCCGCTCGTCGGAATTCTGATCGACTACAAAGACCTCGAAATCTTTGTAGGATTGCCTGTCGAGGCTGGCGAAGAGCCGCTCCAACTCCGTCACCCGGTCCACGGTGGCTACAATCAGCGAGATCACGACTCCCCTACTTGGTGGCGCATGGCGCCCAAATTACTGCTCAAGACGAGACGGCCGCTGGGTTTCGACAGACGAACGGCCAAGCCCAGCAGCAGCTCCACCGCGTCCTGCGCCGCGCGCTGTGGTCGAATTCTCCACTTATGCAACGGTGCGCGCCTCGGCAGGCGAGGCGCCGGTTGCCGGCGACTGCCTGAGCCAGACTGCAACGCTGTACAACCCCCACCCGCAGGCCAGCATCGCGATGAACAGGAAGCTTCGCAGCAGCACGGAAAGCCAGTCCAGCAGATCTCCGCGCGGCATATTAAGGAAATCCGGCAGCACCATGAGTACCAGGAACAAGGAGAATGCATTGCGGCTTAAGTGGTGCAGCAGCTGCAGCGCCAGCCCAATTAGAAGCGAGATCGCGGCGACGCCCGCGAGCCCGCCAATCATGTACTCTTCCGCAATGTAGGAACCTGCTGTGCCGTTGCCGTGCGACAGCGCATACGGGTTCAGCAGTACGGTGACGTCATGCCCCAACTCGCGGCCTCGGAAATAGTGTTGCAAGTCGTGAGGACTGAAACCAAATTGAAGTTCGTTCCACAGATAGGAGGCGGTATACGGAGAAAAAACCTGCCTGTACTTGACCACCACCTCGGTAACGTCAAGCGAATTGCCGGCCAGTCTCACAAACGTGAACGGATCGACGGCATACGAGAAGACGGTATCGGAATCCTCCCGCAGGGCCTGGACCATGCCTGCACCAAGAAACACTACGAAGGCCAGCACGACAATTCGCACCAGCCGGCTCTTCCTGACGGACTTGATCCCGGATGCGTACCAGAGCGCCAGGACCAAGCCGAATGTGGCCATCCGGCTTCCCATCAAGAGCACCGGCAACGCTGCGCCGAAATAGCAGGACGTTGCGAGATAGACCCACTTCTTTCTAGCCTCGAAGACGAAGATTGCCACGAAGGCGGGTAAGCTGATGAGAGAGGCCAGACGGACCCATAGGGGCACGGTAGCGGCAAATTCGCCGTGGTTGACCCAGAAATAAACGTAACCTCCGTGCGCCTGCGCATATTGGTAATAGCTGTAGTTCTTGAAGATGAGAACAGGGAGGCTGCCGTAGAACAGCAGGTAAAGATACGGCAGGTATTGACGCACGTTGGCAGTGCTCGGCGGGGCAAAGCGGCGGTAACTCCAGCGGCAGGGCGCATAGATGCAAATCGCCGACAATGCCAGGCAGAGCAGAACGATGCCGGCTTCGTCCCGGGAGAGATCGAAAGGATGAGTGGTAATGCTGCCGATGCGCAGCGGGTAGGGCTCGGCGCCGGCGCAGTAGGCGATCAACCTTCCGCCCTGCAGCAAGGTCAACATCGAGAGAAACAGGAAGCAGGGATGGCGGCCCTGATCGAAGCGCTTCCACGCCAGCACGTCGAGGCACAACAGCAAGGCCAGGGTCAGGACGGCGGCCTGCTCGGGCGTAATCCAGCCGAAAATGAAGACCAGTGTGGCTACTGCCACAGCGCCGAACAGGCCCAGTATCTCGATGGCCGCCTTGGGCAACGCCAACGAGGTTCGGGCTGACAGGGGGAAACTTTGGGCCAGCGTGCTCATGAATTCCAGGAAGAAAACCTCAGAGAATGACGCAACATCGCCAGGCGAACCCGGTTGTGGGGGTCTTGCTCCTTGCGCCGGATCGACTCCGTCACCAGCACCCACAGACAAGCCAGCAACAAAGCCGCCGCACCCGCCACCAACACGATGAGCATGCGTCGCGGACTTGACTTCTTCTCCGGCACGACAGCCTTGTCCACCACCTGGACGACAACCGCATCCCTGGCTTCGTCGAGCCGGGCGGCTTCCAGCTGCTTGCTGAGAAAATCGTAGAAGGCTTCGTGATACTTAAGGTCACGCGCCCGCCGGATGTATTCCAGCTCAGCTTGCGGCAGTTGCCGCGTCGGCACCTCGAGATTGCCGTTGCCGATCTCGCCGGTGTTGCGTTCCAACTTGGCCAACTCCGCGCGCAAGCCGGCCAACTCCTGCTCGGCACGCCGCAAGTCGGGGTTTCCGGCAGTGGCATAGGTGCGCATGGCCTGGAGTTGGACCTCGTGCATGGCAACCTGCGCCCGCATGTCGGCCATGCTTTGGATAATCGCCCGGGCCTGGGCGTCAGGCTGCAACAGACCGCTTTTCTCCTGCGCGTGTTTCAAAGCAAGCTCGGACACCGACAACTCTTCGCGTTCGGCATCCAGCTTCTGCTGATAGAAAACCCGGCGCTGGGCAGCTTCGGAGACTGCCAAATCCGAGTTCATCACATGCAGTTCTTCGACGTAGCCGTTGGCCAGGTCGGCAGCCCGCTGCGGATCGCGGTCGGCAACGCTGATCGAGATCAAGCCTTCCCGCTCCGCGACAATGTAGCTGCGGCTTTCCAGCTGCCTGCGGGCGTCCTGATAACCCTTCACCCAGTACACCTGGCGCAGATCGAAACGATCGATCAACCGGTCTTCAATGGTGCGGCTCGTCAACATGGCGATAAACAGGTCGGCAGGATTCTTAAGTCCCAGATCGGACTCATTCAGTCCGGCCACCGAGGTCAGTTGCCCCAGCATGGCGGTCAGCGCCGATTGGCTTTGCTGTGGCGGCAGGATAGTTGAGGTTGCCGTGTACATCTTGGGAAGGAGGAAGGAGACAATTACCGCAGCCACCACCGCGGCCAGAGTGAGCTTGAAAATGGTCGCCTTCTTTCGGGAGAGAATGAGCAGCAATTCGATCATATCGATGTCGTTGCCGCCGCCATTCTCTGCCTCCAGTTGCGGCACCACAACTGCATCGTCCAATGGGTCGCTGCCGGAGGGTATCTCCGATGTCTTGGAACCTTCACGCATATGCTCACTTCCCAACTTAAGCGGATGTCCGCTTATCCAGCAATCACTGACTCAGCACCTTGACGGCAGCGGCAGCCAGGCCGAAATCGAAGAGTATCTGGGCAAAGTCCTTGAAGTTTCGCCAGGCGGCGCCGGGATTCAACTGCTCCGGAACCACCACCGCATCGCCCGGCATCATCACCATGCTTTCGAAACCGCCCGACCAGAATCCGGAAGCAGCGTCTTTGCTCACCACGGCGCCATTGGCGCGGACCACGAAGATCCTGCCCTTGTCGGCATTGCGGGTCGGCCCTCCCGCATCGCGTAGGTAACGCGAAACCGTCTTTCCTGGACGCTGGATGAAGGATCCCTGGTTATAAACGTCGCCGACCACACTCACAACGATGGGGCGGCTGGGAACGTAGAACTGATCGCCATCCTC
>JBEKTC010000314.1:0-5671 GCA_049516475.1 Candidatus Korobacteraceae bacterium
CAGAAGTGCAGCACCTGCGCGCCCAAGCCTTTCCACTTCTCGCGCTTGCGGTCTAGGCCGTCAACGTTAAGCACTACCGGCTTGCCGAACATCCGCGGGATGTAAGCCAGAGCGCTGTTGGCGACATTGCACAGCAGCACGACATCGTTGTCGGTGAAGGCGACGTGAACGGCCGCGAAGAAGCTGCTGACCCAAGTGTCGAGATGCTTCTGGTGAAGGCTGGGCACGATGACGCGCCGCACGCGACGGTCGTAGACATCGTCGGGACGGGTGAAGGCGCGGCGGCAATAGACCGTCACCCGATGGCCGCGGTCGGCGAAGCGCGAGCTGATCTGCTCGGCAAAGCGCTCGAAGCCGCCGTACCGGTTGGGAATGCCGCGAGTTCCGACGATGGCGATGTTCATGAAGCAGCAATCAGCAACTAGCAATTAGCAACTAGCTAACGAGCTGTCGGCCGTCAGCTTTCAGCCGTCAGCCGATTCTTTCGATGTGTCATCCTGAGCGGAGGCGCGCCTCAGTTGCGCGCCGGAGTCGAAGGACCTCTATCTCCCGCAAACAATCGCCACTAATAACTGACAACTGCCTACCGGCTACTTTTCCGCGTCGATCGCACGCGGCGTATTGCTGAACCACCATAGCAAATTGCGGTCGGAGACGCGGCGGCGCGATTGGATAATCGCTCGCTTGCGACGGACGCTGTCGCGCGCGCGCCACCAGTACGTTACCGCCGACCACAATCGTCGGTCGCGGACGACGGCGTATCCGAAGGTCATGAGATCGCGTGACGCCACCGGGAGGAACAGACGCCAGCACAGCCATCCCGATGCATTCTTACCACGCATCAGAAAGCGGTTCTTGGCTGAGTGCCAGTTGATGATGAGCGGCAAGTCCTTCCGGCGTTCCGGCGTAACGCGTCGCACATGCCAGGCCACCGCCTTGGGCGTGTACAGGCATTTCCAGCCCAGGACCTGCGCGCGCCAAGCCAGGTCGGCATCTTCGCGAAATGCGAAGAACTCCTCATCGAAGAACTCGCCTTCAACCGACACATCGTCGATAAAGCTGCGCCGGAAAAACGCCGCCGCTCCCGTCGCGCCGAAGACATACTGCGGGCGATCGTATTGGCCGTGGTCGACCTCTTCGGCGCCGCGATCGAGGTGCCGCATGTTGGGCGTGAAGTAGATTCCGGTCGAATCGATGACGTTCGTCTTGTGCGGTTCTTGAAGGGGCACGCCTTCAGGCGTGCCGTTAAGGTTCTGGTAGAGCGGACCTTCAGGTCCGCGTCCCGGGCCGCTCAAGTATTGGTCGGGAGCTGAGGCCGAAGACCTCAGCTCCCGACCACCTTCGTTACTGGCACTGGACGCAACCCTAAAGGGTTGCTCTACCTTATGAGGCGCCGGATCCCAGCGCAACAATTTGCCGCAGAATACTCCCGCATCGAAATGGCCTTCGCTCTCCGTCACCAGGTGGGCTACAAAGTTCGGACTGAGCACGACATCCGGATTGAGACACAAGACGCAACTGCCGCGCGAGGCGCGAATCGCCTGATTCTGCCCGGCGGCAAAACCAACGTTCTTTTCGTTGTAGATGACACGCCACTTCGTCTCAACTTCGCGCAGCAGCGCGCGCGTGCCATCCTCGGAAGCATTGTCGACGATGACCACATCGAGATCGCGATAGTCCTGGCTCGAAAGCGCGGCGAAGCACTCTTCGAGATATTGCGCCGAATTCCAGGTGACGATTGTGACGGAAACCATTGAGAACCGAGCTCACACTCCTCCGAAAACCGCGGATAAGTGCGGCACTCGCAAGCTTCAGTTTAGGCGAGCCGGTGGTGAAATGACGATATTACGCCAGCTAGCCCGGCTTTCAGCCTCTGAGTAGATTTCAGGGTATATATCGCCATCTACAAGGACAATTCAATACTTCGCAGAACGCTATGGCTTTTTCTTCTCGGCTGCCTCGACTGCTTTTCTAAACTCAGTGACAGCTTCGATCTTCGGCGATTTGAGCGCGTCCTTTGCCGTATAGGTCCACACTGGGGTCTCGTCGAGAGGATATTGTGTGGCGTCGCGGCTGGCGTCACCGGGTAACGGCTGATGCCCACGGTAAACCTCCAAAAGGTCGGCCGCCGAGCCGACTTCAGATCCGGGCCGCGGCTGCGAACTTACCTGTGAGGAATCGGTTCGGCTGAGCGTTGGGTTCTGACCGCGATGCACCCCAATGTTTACTCCGGAATCGAGAGGACCGACGGTCACCGGACTCGTGCCTGTAGGACCCCCTATCGTGGCCGCCTGAGCGTGGCCCTTGCGGACAACCATGATTAGGTCGGCGACTCCGGCATCGGCTACTACCTGATATCTGCCCCACTCCCGCATAGCGTTTTGCACCTCCAGACGCGAGCGCTGGTTTTCCTGCGGGTCTTCAGCTGCCTGCGAAGGATAAGCGACCACGGCAATGGTTCGCGCGTCCAGAATGTCCAACTTGTAGGTCTGGGGAATGGGTTGCTGTTGCGCGTTCGCAACCGCCGCCAGAAGAACGAAAGTCACGGAGGCCACTGCTCGCTTCATATGTCCACCACTTTGCTATTTCGTCGCACCCCGACGAAACGCCCTGTTTTGCATAAACCCCTATCACGTCAGAGGTTTCGCGCCAGATACCGAAACCGCATGGGTGATCAGTACGCACCTCTTCCCGACAGCACGATAGGAATCGTCCGCAGGAAGATCTTGGCGTCGAGCCACAGCGACCAGTTGTCGATGTACTTCAGATCAAGCTGCATCCAGCGATTGAAGTCCACGTGGCTGCGGCCCTCCAGCACCCATGTGCAGGTGAGTCCCGGCCTCATGCGCAGCCGCCGCCGCTGCCAATCCTCATACTGCTCAACCTCTTCCGGAACCGCCGGGCGCGGGCCGACGAACGACATGTCACCGCGAAACACATTCCACAACTGCGGCAGCTCGTCGAGGCTGAAGCGGCGTAGCCCGCGTCCTACCGGCGTAATGCGTGGGTCGTCGCTGATCTTGAATACCGGGCCGTCGAGCTCGTTGAGCTGGTGCAGTTCAGCGCGCATCTGCTCGGCATCGTTGATCATGGAGCGAAACTTGTAGAGCATAAAGCGCCGTCCGCCGAGGCCGCAGCGTGTCTGCCGGAACAGCACCGGGCCAGGCGAGGTGATCCGGATCAGGGCCGCGATGGTCAGCAAGACCGGCGAGAAAACCACCAGCGAAGCGACGGAGAGCACCACGTCGATCACCCTCTTGAAGAACAGGCGCAACTCGCTGTCGGGTGCGCTCGACAGGCTGAGCAGCTGCACGTCGCGAAAATTTTCCAGGTAAATGCGCGAGTACGCCGGAGGCAGGAACTCGAGTTGTACCCGGGTGCGGATGCCGAGATCGGCACAGTGTTGCATCACCGGTTCCAGCCGGGCCAGCTCCTGCAGATTGACGGCGAAGATGACTTCGTCGACGACGTGGTTTTGCAGAATACCGCCAACCGAAGCGAGCGGGAAAACGTCGTAGCCGCCGAGCTTGTCAGCCGGTGTGTCGCAGACATCGGTATCAACGAAGCCCTTCAGCCGCAGGCCCATACCACGGCTCTCTTCAATCAGCGTCGCCATCTCGCGCGCCCGTGGCCCGCAACCGACAATCAGCAGGTAGTGATAGCGGCGCAGGCGTTCACGCATTAGCGAGACGCCCCAATACGACATGCTGCGTCCCAGCAGCAGCAGAACGAAGTCCACGACACCGATCAGCAGGACGTAAGTGCGGCTGATGTCAGTCCGGCGAAACAAATACAGACCGGCGTAGATGACCACCAGCACGATGGCAAGCTGGCTGACAATGTTCAGGATGAGCTGGATGGGATTGCTGAGTTCCAGATCGCGATAGAAGCTGGAAAAATATCCCACGATTGCCCAGATCACCAGGAAGGCGATCAGCAGGGGCAGATAATGGCTGAAAGGATAGATTCCCGGCAGGTGTTCGCTGAAAAATGCAAAGTGAACCAGGAAGGTGCGCAGCAGGTATGCCGCCACGAAGGCGACACAGGTCACCCCGAGATCGTGCAGCAGGGTGATCGTACCCAGTAGTTTGGATCGTCGATCGAACACAATAATGCCGTTTACCGAAAGGTCGCGGAACGGCGAATCCAGCGGCCGTACCCGTGGGAGACGTCAGCGAGTTAGGCGCAAGAGGAGCGGAGATGGCCCTGACGCCACGTGCGCACTTCGAAGCTTAACTTTAGCAGGGTTTCTCGCCGTTATACCACTAGTGTAGGCTACTGAAGAGTTACTTCCCTGCCCCGATCGCATTCCATTGAAACTGCACTACGTCGCCGAAGTGGCGGACGACGAACTGGGCATCATGTCCGCCGGGATAGATGTGAAACTCGTGCGGGATTCCGCGCGACTTCAGCAGCTTGTCCAACTCCTGCGCTCCCTGTTCGAAACCATAATCGTCATTGTTCCCCACATCGAAGTAGATCTTCAACCGCTTGAGGCTGGCGGCGCTGTCAGTACGCGCGAAGTAGAAGACATTGTTGCGATCGAAGTACGCGCGATTGAAGGGAGCGCCAAACACATCGCCTAGCATCCCGCCCGGAGTTCCCGGTGCGCTGGCGCCAATTTCTTTGGGCAAGTCGGTCATGAGTGCAGGCATCTGCGCGCTGACGGCGGCGAACTCGTCGGGATACTTGAACGCCAGCCGCAGCGCCCCATAACCTCCCATGGAAACGCCGGTGATGCCACGAGCCGCTCTCGTTCCTTCCGCGCGATATTTCTTTTCCATCTCCGGCATGAACTCCTTCGTCAGGAAGTCCTCATAACGAACCTTGCCGTCCTCGGAATTGATGTAGAAGGTGTGTCCGGCGCTCGGTGCCAGAATCACGAAGTCGCCAATTTTGCCTTTGCTGCGCAGTTCTGAGACGACATCCCATCCGCCGAAATTGAGCAGCGACTGCTCGTTGTCGCCCAAGCCGTGCAGGAAGTACAGCACGGGATAGTGCCGTGTCTTGTCCTGATCGAAGTTCGGCGGAAGAAACGCACAGTAGCGCACTGGCCGGGTCAGGATTTGCGACTTGATGACCGAGCACTCGGCGCGGCCCTGAGCATGTAGCAGAGGGGCGAACGCGATCAGTGCGATCCAAGCTAGACCGCGCAGGCGGCCCCGCAGCCGGGAAGTAAATTCATGTGCCAACAGAATTCTCATTTCTTGATTCGAGGATCGAACGGATATTGAACAGCGGATTGGATGCGAACCCGCGCAGCATCGGGATGGAGCGGGTTCAGCATGACGTTAAAAGTCGAAGGTACAAGCGTGCTCGGGATCCGGAGCAGCGCCGTGCGTCCCGATCGCAGCCATGCCGAACCAATCTCGCGAGTTTTGTGCAAGTCGTCAGGCCAATTCGTCGGAAGCTTGCTCACGTCCACGGATTCCACTGGCACGCGAGTATCCATTTCCAGCGCAAGCAGAGTGTATTTGGGCGGAACATCGTTGGCGCTGGTGTGGACGCACGCTTCCAGCAAGGCTCCTGCCGGGCTTTCCGCCAGATATACAACGGGCAGACCGCGCTCGTGCCAGCGTCCGGGAGCGCGCAATCCTCCCGCTCCCTTTAGGTCGCGATGCTGGCTCACGCGCCAGAGCGTGGTCAAACGAACATGCCCTCGTCGATCTGC
>JBEKTC010000315.1:0-8545 GCA_049516475.1 Candidatus Korobacteraceae bacterium
GGCGGTATCCACGTTGCCGGCATCGTTGAGCTGAATGGTTATCTTGGCGTGGCCCTCGATGCGGGTGACAGGTTGAATGACCAGTGTCTTTGACATGGATCACCTCCGGGGCAGCGGCCGCAAACGGCCAGCGCCAGCAAAACGGTTGAAGGTTGCGGCCCGGTCTGGAATCTGTTTGGGATCGAGGCCGATGGAGGAGAGTGCGCCCATCATGTCGACCATGGGATTGGCTTTGTCCGAAATCGGGCCAAAGCAACCTTCACATGGCATGTAGGCGCGGATGCAGCGCGGGTTACCATCGCTGCCACCGCAGCCGGCGCGTGTCGCCGGACCCAGGCACAGGATGCCTTGCTCCATCAGACAGCGCATTTCGCTCAGCGGCGCTCCCGGCACGAAGTCCGGAGCTTCCAAGCGGCGCTTCAGCGTGGAGACAGCCTTCTTCTCGCGTTTGGTGGGACATTCATCGCAAACGCTCTTTGTCGCCAGCGCGGGCAAGGGCTTGCCTTCCAGAAGAGCAAGCAGCGCTCCAGTCACCATCTCGGGCGTGGTTGGACACCCGGGCAAGTAGGCATCCACGGGCACGACCTCGTGGACTGCATAGACCCGGTCGGTGAGCGCCGGGATCTGTTCGTTCGGTATGCCGTTCTTTTCGGTGGTGACGCTGTCGCGATAAACCTTCTCCAGCAATTCTTGCGTACTGAATTGGTTGGCGAGCGCGGGTATGCCGCCAAAACAGGCGCAAGAACCCAGAGAGATCAGGATCTTGCACTTCTTGCGCATCTCCTGCGCCAGTTTCTTGTGTTCTTCGCTGCGGATTCCACCCGATATAAGTCCGACATCCGCGGCGGGGATTTCCATCTCCGTACCCTCGCCAGTCTGACCATAGAGCTTATGGTCCATCAGGACTGGCATGTGCACGATCTCTATTTGCTTCAGTACGTCGAGGAGTGGTTCACCGATATCGAGGATGGTGACCTCGCAACCTCCGCATATAGCGAACCATTCTTCGGCAAGTCGAGCTGCCATATAGTGCCTCCCTACCAGACTTGAATTAATGCTGCTTTGTTCTCGTTTTCTGCTGTTTGTCTATGCTTGCGTTCGATATGGACTTGGACCGACCTTCGGTAAGGTCGGCGGTACGCAGACCCGCCATGCGAAGGGCGGAAGGAGTTCAGCCAGGGTGGATCAGTGGTGAAAAGGAGTCGACAACCTGCCGTGCAGCGATGAAACCAGACTCCTGGCGATGCCTCTTTCAAGGTACCCAGGGCCGGCGGGCATTCGCGGACGGCGGTGAGAGGAACTTCCACAACCACTCTCGGCATGTTTGACTTGCGTCAGCAACGGGAACCGCTGGGCTCGGCGCGCCCCGGTTGCAAACGTGCTGCTATTTATCAGTCCAAGCAGCCCGCTGCGTCAGTGATTCCGGTCACGTAGCGATGTGAGCGAACGTCCGTTCGGGAGCCTCCGGCGGGATGGGGAGGTGTCGGGTCACTTCGTGAAAATGCCAGCTGGGCGCGCACTTCAGCACAATCTTATATGGCAGCAACTACCGTCACAGGTGGGTGTGCACTGCACTCAAGAAAAGTAATGACTGAGGAAACCTAGAGATAGTTCTCGCAACTCGGACAAACGGAGGGCGGTAGTTACCAAACTGCCTTCGCGGAGTTTTGATATTCACTGTTTGCCGTTCCCCCATTTCATCAGTAAGCGGAGCCACGATCCAATACGGATCTCCTATCGTCACGGTGAGGTAGGTTGCTAGTTACAGCCCTCTGTAACAGGGCGATGGTTTACTGGATGTCGAGGAAACCTGTCATGTGCCTCGCGATATAAACCCGAACAGAACCCAACGCCGTCGCCAACACGGTTCCAGACTACATGAGTGAACAGTTTACTTACCGGACGACATACAGGCACACTCGCCACTGTCCATCCTTGTCCAACACCGGCGTAACGGTTTCGATTGCAGAGCTCTTATGCTCGAAGTTGCTCGCATACTGAAGGACGACATACTGCCCATCCGGCGCTCCCGGAAGTTGAGTCGTGTACTCGGCTGATGTCAACTGTCTCGAGATCAGCGTGCCCAACGGTGCACGATTTCGTGTTAACAGTTCTTGCCACTGCTCTCTTGCAATATTGGTTTTGAGTACGGTTCCTGTGTCGTCCCAACTCTGAGCATAATTGCCGGCGTCCACAATCTTCAACCAGTTGCTGGCAGCTTCCTCGGCTACTACATTCTTATCCTGTGAGCAGGCGCTCATACACAGGGCTAAGAAACTAAGACCAAGTAGACTAATAATTCGTTTGTTCATGAGATACCCCAATTCAACCCTGGCTATCTGCTCGTTCCTCGCTAACCCATTTATGACCTCATTGTATCGTTCTCCCCTATTGGCTATTCACGCTACTGGCAAGTCTCTATCGGTATGCAAAAAGCATCGCATAGAGTATCCAGAGAACGACACTGAAGCCGGTGCCCAGTGCAATCCACGCAAAAACACGAATAGTCTTGACCACAATGGCGGGTTGTGGTTCTTCCAAGTGCCGTTCCAATTCCCCGGAAGCAACCAGTGCGGCATACTCCCGAGGTTTGTCGCGCTTCAATTCAGCCAAAGGCATATGGCCGGTGAAAATGCTGGTGTCCATGGGAAACTTCTCCGGCCGTAGATGGGTATTGAAAAAATGCACGGTGAAGATGAATCCAGTGGCCAGCAAGGCCTCGTCGCTATGGATGATGGTCGCCACGTTGATGAATGAGCCAGGCAAGAACCGGGTAAAGAAGACAGGAAACCAAAGCGTGAGCCCTGTGGAGCCGATGACCACAATCCCCCAGAACACGGCAAAGTAATCGAATTTCTCCCAATAGGTCCAACGCCCGTACTTCGGTCGCGGCCCCAGGCCGATAAACCACTTTATGGTGGCTATGAATTCGTGCATATCCTGCTTGGTCGGCAGTAGAGTGTTTGGCCCGAACAGTATCGATTTCCAAGTCGTCTTGTCGCGGCGCTTTTGCTTAAACAGTCCGATCACATGTGCGGTGAAGGTACCGAACATGACGATAGCCGCGAAGCGGTGGACATATCCCGCAGTCTCAAACCCGCCCAGAAGGCGCGAAAACCTCGCCGCCCAGGGTGTATAGGAGAATTTCAATGACAGACCTGTCAGCGCCAAGGTGATGAAGCTGACGATCATGCACGCGTGCAGTACGCGGTAGAGGTGAGGGAAGCGGACAAACTCGCGCCGGTCAACCGGCAGAGTTGCTTTCGACCAGACCTCGGCGAGCGGCGCCTCTTGTACCATTACTGCTCCCGCCGCGTAGTTCACGGTGACGGCAAGTTGCGGTTTACTATCGGGCATCGTCGCCATCCTTCGATTCGGTAGCTGTCTTGCCAGAGCTCTGTTCGGCTTCCGCTTCTGCGGCTTCAGCCGCGCGCAATTCGCGCCGCATCTGGAACGCACGCGGCAGCCACAGCAGCGTGTGAACCCCGCTCACGGTAAATGTGCCGATCAGCAGCGCCGTCATCCCCCAGAAGGTCCAGAACAGAAACGGAAATTTCTTGGGATCGTGGTGGGTAGCGTGGGTGAGATATCCGGCAAAGCGCCGGGTCGCATCCGAGTGACACTTCTGACAGGTCGCAACCACATTGGCGCGGCTCAGGTGCGAGCGCGGATCCGTGACCTTCTGTATGTCGTGAGCGCCGTGGCAGTCATAGCACTTCGCGGTTTTGGTGTAGCCGAGTTTGGAAACTTTGCCGTGATAGGTATCGAAGTACGTCTTGGCAATTTCTGCGTGGCAACGCCCGCAGGTGTCCATGATGTCGAGCTTGAAGCGGTCCTGATCAGTACGGCGGATGGAATGCGCGGTATGGCAGTCATTGCAAACCGGCAGCGGCTTATCTGTCTTGGTCACGGCGGAAGAGTGGATGCTTTGGACAAACTGCTCTTCAATGCCATGGTGGCAGTTACCGCAGGTTCCGGGCAGGTTCTTCGGATTCACCGTGGACTCCGGATCGGAGGCGGGGAGTTCGCGATGGGCGGTGTGACAACTGGTACAGGTCGCAGTCACCGTGAGGCCGCTCTTCAGCAGACCTTTGCCGTGAATGCTCTCGTTGTATCGGGGAATAATTGCGCGCTCCATACCGGTGTAGAGCAGGGCAGCCTTCTGGCCTTCGCGGTGGCACTTGGCACAAAGATCGGGCACGTTGGTTGGGAAGGTGAGCGATTCCGGATTGTGCATCCCTAGAACGTGGTGCCCGCCGTGGCAGTCCTTGCAGAAGGGGGCGTTAAGATCGCCCTTGGCGTGCATTTGACCGTGCGTACTGCGCTGATATTGCTGTCCGACCTCTGCATGACAGGCGGTGCAATCAACAGGATGGGTGATGGTTTCGCAGGGCCGCACCTTTGAGGCGTTCACCTCCGAGTGGCACTGGCTGCACGCTACCTTCACGTGACGGGAGCTTGCCACTTCGGCGACGCGCACCAACATGGAACGGCCATCGGCTGACCTGAGACGCTCATCGCCATGGCAGCGCATGCAGTCCGCATCGGCCATGCCTTGGGAGTAGAAAACGTTTCGGACCTTGTGCGGCTGGTGGCAATCGACGCAGGCGGGAAGAGTGTTGGCTTGCTTTTCCCAAAGTTCCCCGCGGATAGTCTTGCGGTGGACCAGTTCAATATTGGCGTGGCACTGGGTACAGGTTGCCGCAATGTTGCGTCGGTTGATGGATGAGTTGGGATCGGTGTGGGGCAGGATGAAATGCGCCGTGTGGCACGAGGCGCAGTTGGCCGCCACGATCAGACCCTTCTTGAGCAAGCCCTCGCCGTGGATGCTCTCGGAGTAGTTCTCCAGAATTTCATGTTCGGAGATATTGCGACTGGTCTGGACGGGCGTGCCCTCGCGGTGGCACTGCCCACAGAGAAAGGGCACCTTCATCGGCGCAACTGCGGAACGCTGGTCCTTCACCGGCAGGATGTCGTGATTGCCATGGCAGGTTACGCAGCGCGGCGCTAGAGCATCGCCACGAGCGACTGCCTTGCCGTGCAACGATTTTGCGTACTGTCCCGCCTCGTCGCCATGGCACGAGCCACAGTTAACCTTTCCCAGGGGCGTGGAGTGCGGCAAGTCCTTACCGTCAAGATCAGCGTGGCAGTTGGTGCACTGCAGTGACCCATGGATGGAGGCAGCGAATTTCTTCTGATCGACGAAGAGCGAAACGGTGCGTCCGGCGCGTTTGGTATTGAGGGACTTGTCGCTGTGGCATGCCAGGCAGTCATCGCTGGTGGGTTGGGTTGCCGAGCACTGGACTACAAACGATGCCGATAACAAGCACAGCGTCAGTAATCGAGGTATCGTGCTGCGAGCAGACCAATGGCGAAGGCGGGAGCTTATGGCAGTATAGGCGGCCAGCGAGTCTTCGCATACGAAAGTGAGGGAAACTCCCACAATCCACACTCGGAATGTTCGACTTGCGTCAGCAAAGGTAGCCGCTGGGCCTGGCGTGCCGCAGTTGCAAACGTGCTGCTAGTTATTAGTCCAAACAGCACATCGGGTCAGTGACCCCAGTCACGCATCGACGTGAGCGAACGTCCGTTCGGGAACCGAAGGCGTGGAGAGGCCTCGTGCTCTCTGTCAACTATGTTGATCCATCTATAAGCCGTCACTGGCGCGCCCTCAGATTGCCGTGGAAAGAGTCCGGCGCGGTTGCAATATGCAGTGAAATCGCCTGTACCATTTCGGACGTTACGGCGGGTACGTCAGTCTTGGCGGAGGTGGTCGGCTGGAGATCCAGGAGAAGAATTCTGCTGTCGGAGTGATAGCTCTCGCCGGCCGAGGTTTTCGCCTCGAAAATTGGCTCAATGCCCTGCACGTATTCCTGCCGTGTAACCGACGCCGTTTTCGTCAGGTTGGCGCCAATGAAATCGCGCTCAGCGTCGACCTCGGGATCGACCCTGTGGTTAATGATCCGTCCCCGTTTGGCAATTTCAATCGCCACATCGTGCGTGGCAGCGCCCGCCCAGACGGGTGTTCCGTCGATGGTGTAATCCGTTTTCCAGATTCGCAGATGATGGCGCCGTGACATGATCGCGTTGGGATCAGGCAAGGCATACGAGTAGTCCTGCACTCTTCCGAAAAGGTAAAACCTGGCCATCGGCAGCTGCGCGTCGCTGGTTCCGTGCCGCATCAAGTGCCAGACGAATGTGAGCTTCCATTTATCGGTCTTCACCCAGTCGGCGCGCGCAAAGGCCGCCTGCAAGTCTTCTGGTTGGGCGACGAAGACCAGGTTCAGCATGTCGCCCTCTCTCCCTTCACCGGTGAAGACACGCGGCGGCAAGTATTGCATCATCTCGCTGAGCTGGGAGGAATTTTCTTGCGATGAGAGCAGTCCTGCGTATGCCAGCGAGACGTTGCCGTCGATCTGCGCTGTGATTTCCGTGGTCTTCACCACCGTGCTGTCGTGCCCGCGTGTGAGCAGGAAAACCGGCGCAGCCGGCAGGAAGATCACGCCGGTGGCGATCATGGCTGCGGCCATCAGCTTGGTGCGGGAGCGGCCTTTCACATCCATCCGGGCGCGCAACCCGACCGGATCGCCATTGACCAGATCAACGGAATCGAGCTTGAAAGCTACATTTCCCCCGATCCCCAGGAAGCGCTTGCCGCTCACTCTGGTGACCGAGCCGCGGGCGATGGTTCCAGCCGGGATAACTGTGAAGCCACCGACACTCACATCTTTCACCACCACAAAATCCAGTGGATCTCCAACCTTGGCATGCGCGGAGGAGACATTTTCAGCAAGGCGGAGAGTGACCGGCGTTGCCTCCGGAATGGTTAGCTTCTCAGGAATTGAGCTTATCTCCTGGGCTGACACGCAGGGCATGAGAAACATCACGAGCAGGATGTAGACAGGTATCTTGCGGAGATATGCGCTGAACAATGGATGCCGCCTTTGCTGGACGCCCTTGGGCCACACCCCACTCACAGCATCCCTATCAGCCTCTCCTGTTGAGTTAGGCAGCAGATCACGCAAGCGGCAGGTAGCAGCCAAGTATCAAGGCAACCGGAGCCGATCGCCTTCCTTGACCACCCGAGTACTGGTATGCCCCTGGTACGTGTACTCAACCTTCACGGACTTGTCCGCACCGGTATTGGGATCTCCGCCCATGTTCTTATTGTTGACTTTCACATCCAAGGAGTTGTTCTGTATCAGGGAGCGGAGGTGGTTGGTTACGTCCATGCCCTGTCCGTTCTTACCGTAAATGGCCTTGTTGATATGGAGCTGGCGACCCTGCGCCTGAGCGGGAACCAGCGAGACTGTGGTTGTGAAAAGTAAGAGCGCGATCATCGGGAGAACTAAGCGGGCAATTCGCATGTTGCAATTCCTTTCCCTATAAGGCTCACGCCTTTCACTTGAGGATAGGTTTGGAGCCGGGATTGGGGTATTGGGAAAACTACTCGCTGGGAGCACCGAAGAACTACGGTGGGCCTCAGCGAGTTAGCCATCCGTCAAGTTTCGGCGGTTTGCGATCTGGTCCGCAACCCACAGTCGGATTGACTCCTATTTCTTCAGATACGTGATTTTCGTCGTGCCGATCGTTCCATTGAAGGGGAACGGCGCCTGGTCGTAGTAGTCGAGCGACACTGGCGAATCCAGATCTTCGCCAATATCGAAGGTTGCGTTGGATGTGAAGTGAAGTGACATAGCCCGTGGCACGTGGCCTTCTGCGACGGTCTGCCCGTTCACTCTCAAAGTGACGTTCATTGGGCCGCCGATGGGGCCCACCAACTTCGATTCGACCTCGATCTTCACCTTGCCCGTCGGCAGCTTTTCTTTGGCCTTGATCTTCGTGCGCTCAATCTCGAACAGATTGAACTCGTAGCTGAGGATGCCGTCCTTCACGTAGCAGGTGACGCCTCCGGAGAAACCGGCCAACGCATAAAGCACGCCGTTTGCATTCGCCGGCACGTCGACATTCATAACCACGAGGCTGTCGACCTTTCCGAGCTTGGGAGCCGCGGATTCGGAGCGAGCGGTTCGCACCGCGAAGATTCTTGCTCGAGCGCAGTCGGTGATGGGCGATCAGCAGTCGGCATTGGACTGGCTTCGTACTGCCAAGCGTAGATTTGAGGGCCGGACCCCAATTCAAATGCTCTCCACGGAAGCCGGCGGCCGCTTAGTAGAGCAGATGCTCATTCAAATTGATCAAGGCATGTTCGCCTGATGTTCCTGTGGCGAATCAGCAATCATCGAACCCTCGACGGCAGGGGCGGGCTGGAGACATCGGCGCGTTGGCATACGCAAGGTCGGCCCATCGTTTATTTGGCGGAAAGCGTTCCTGGTGCACTCCTAGAGGTGATCGTTCACTTGGAACTCAGTCCAGTACGCCTCCCTAAATCGTATCAACTCCTGAAAGTCGAAGTGCCGGACGACCTCTCGACTGAGACGCTCTCCGCAGCCGATCTCGGCCAAGCCTGGGTTAACGATGAGACTCTAACCAGAACCGTCGGCGATCAATGGCTCACTTCCAAACGCTCGGCTTTGCTTCGAGT
>JBEKTC010000316.1:0-5612 GCA_049516475.1 Candidatus Korobacteraceae bacterium
GGCGGCGGCAATGCGGTGGGTTTGGCGGTGGAACGGTGACGCACTATGGCGTGAGGATCAACACCGCCTGATCGGCGTCTTCAAGGAATTCTGTAATGCGAATAGCTTGACCGCGTATCAGGCGTTCCGCAGTCGCTGTTGGATAGTTACACTCGCGTAGCCAGACGACTTTTGGCGGCGGTCCGAATGCGGTCGCCAGTTCGTAGAAGTCCGCGTCGGCAGTGACAATCGCAAAATCTCCAGCCTTCGCATATTCCCAGATGCGTGCGTCTGAAACCTGGAGCAGTTCCTCGAAAGCTACGTGAGTCGAGCCAGGGAACAGGTCGGCAAAGCGGTCAACGAGCCGGCGGGACAGATTCTCATCCAGGAGCAGCTTCACAACGCTACTCGCCGCCCAACCCGCGCGGCATAGTCGAAGACCGCCGGAAAGTCTTCCTTCTCCAACTCAGGATAGTCGGCTATGATCTGCTCTTCGCTCATGCCAGATCCAAGCCAAGCGAGCACGTCCCAGACCGTGATCCTGAGACCCCTTATGCATGGCTGGCCAGATCGCTTACCGGGTTCGAAGGTAATGCGGGAGTCTTCCATAGTGCCTCGGTTGATTTTATCCCACCGGACAAATTGGGCGCCTCGACGCGGTGTCAATCAACCGCAACGGCGTGCTCGGGGGCCCGGCGGTGACGGCTTGCTCACTCAAAAGAAGCGCGATTCTTGCCCTCATCCGTGCTAAGCTAACCACGTCCTGCGGAATCGGACGACCCATGATGCGCATCGATACAGATCAGCATGTCCACGCTGAGATTGGCGCTAACCGCTTCCCGCACCCCTGTCCCTGCTGTTGTTGTTGTCGCTAGCTGTTCCTTCACTTTTCCACCAAAGTCAAACCCATACTGCACCGGCCAACGTGCCTTCGTTTGGAGATAGCCAATGAAGATAGCCAATGACGTAACGGAACTGATCGGACACACCCCTCTGGTCCGTCTGAACAAAGTGACAAACGGCGCGCGGGCCACCGTCGCCGCCAAGCTGGAGAGCTTCAATCCCTGCAGCAGCGTGAAAGACCGCATCGGCGTCAGCATGATCAACGAAGCCGAACGTGCGGGAAAGATCCAGCCCGGCCAGACGGTGCTGATCGAGCCGACCAGCGGCAACACCGGCATTGGGCTGGCCTTTGTCGCCGCCGTCAAAGGGTACAAGCTCATTCTCACCATGCCGGACACCATGAGCACGGAGCGCCGCGTCTTGCTGCGCGCCTTTGGAGCGGAGATCGTCCTGACGCCCGGCGTGAAGGGCATGAAGGGCGCAATCGCGAAGGCCAATGAGATCCTGGCGCAAACTCCGAACGGCTTTATGCCACAACAGTTCGACAACCCTGCCAATCCCAAGATTCACCGCGAAACCACCGGCCCGGAGATCTGGGACGACACCGATGGCAAGGTCGATATTCTGGTATCGGGCATCGGCACCGGCGGGACATTAACTGGCGTATCGGAGTTCATCAAGCCGAAGAAGCCTTCGTTCAAGGCGATTGCGGTTGAGCCCACGGAGAGTCCGGTGCTTTCCGGCGGACAGCCCAGTCCACACAAGATTCAGGGAATCGGAGCCGGCTTCGTCCCCAGCATCCTGCGCACCGACTTCATCGATGAAATCATCCAGGTGTCGAGCGAAGATTCGATCGCGATGGCGCGCCGTCTGGCTAGCGAAGAAGGTCTGCTGGTAGGCATCTCGTCAGGCGCAGCGGTGGTGGCCGCGTTGCGTGTTGCCCAGCGCGAAGAGAATGCCGGCAAACTGATTGTCGTGGTATTGCCTGACTACGGAGAGCGGTACTTGAGCAGCGTGCTCTTCCAGAAGCTGCGCGACGAGGCTCTCGCTCTGCCTACCTCCGAGGTTGCTGTGTGAAGATTTTTTCCTGCATGCGCGAAGACATCGCCGCGGTACTCGATCGCGATCCCGCGGCGAAGTCCGGACTGGAGGTCGTGCTGCTCTACTCCGGGCTGCATGCGCTGTGGGGCTACCGCGCGCACCATTGGCTGTGGATCCACGGCTGGCGTTTTCTGGCGCGCGCACTTTCGCAGTGGGCGCGGCTGATCACGGGAATCGAAATTCATCCCGGCGCGGAAATCGGTCACCGCTTCTTTGTCGATCATGGCATGGGCGTCGTGATTGGCGAGACCACAATCATTGGCGACGATGTGACGCTCTACCAGGGTGTAACTCTGGGAGGCACGGGAAAAGAAACCGGCAAGCGGCATCCCACCCTGCGCAACAACGTGGTCATCGGCGCTGGCGCGCGCGTGCTAGGCAACATCACCATCGGCGAGAACTGCCGGGTGGGCGCGGGTTCGGTGGTGTTGCGCGATGTGCCGGACAACTCGACAATCGTCGGCGTGCCGGGCCACATCGTGTTCCAACATGGCAAGCGAGTGGTGATTACCGATCCCAAGCAGATCAACGATCCGCTCTCGGAAGCGCTGGCTGCGGTCGCCAATGAAGTTAAGCAACTGAAGAAGGAAGTCCGCGAACTAAAGGGACGAGAGCTGGGGTTCAGCGATGGCGAGGACAAACTGCAGCAGGTGATCGAGATGGACTACCAGATCTGACGTTCTGAGCCGCACCTTTGGCGCGCGGCTAGGCAGCGACGCTGGTAGAGGTGCAACGCCGAAGAGTGCGGCGGGGCCGGCTGGCTCGCGAGCGGTTCTGGGCTGTCGCCTTCAGCTGTTCGATCTCGGCAAACTGACGCTCTGCCATTTCCTGGATCATGTCCAGCACCGTCTTCTGCTTGGTTTCGCCAATTTGTATGAGTTGCATGGTGCGAAGATTACCGGAGCCTGAAATTCCAATCATCCCCTAACGGTCGCATGGGCACTACAACCTCTGGGTTAGATAGCTCGCTGGCCCGGCGTCCACTGGGAAGTTGCCACTCCGCCTTTCCCACTCGCACATCGCTAGGCACCATTCAACGCGTAAATACTTATTTTGATTGGGCTTTTATCGATGCTTACCGCTTCCGTGGGATAACATCATGGGTGATGCGAGAACACTATCGCCGCTGGATCCATGAATGGGAAGCGCGCATGACGTCGCGCGACAACAACCGCATCGTGCGGCCGTTCGAGTGGGGTCTGGACTGGACGACGCGCTGGCCGGGGATCGAGCGCTTCAGCGTACCGAGCGATCAAAGCGATCGCGAAGCCATGCTCCGCTATATGACGGCGGTCAACGATTCCATGGCTGAGAACAGCGACGAGTTCTTCCGCTACCAGACACCAACAGACTTCCGCATCGAGCATCGCAAAGTGGAACTCTTCCACACCGGCAGCGAACCTCCCAAGAAGCAGCCCAAGAACGAATGGGGCAAGTTTCTGCGCTTCACGTCGCCGGTGGAGTCGCCCTATCCTGAGAACAATTGCGTCAACGCGCGCTGGTTCCCGGCCAAGGGACATCGTGCGGTGGTGCTGCTGCCGCAGTGGAACGCCGATGGAGTCAGCCAAAACGCGCTCTGTCGCGTCTTCAACATGTTGGGCATCGCGGCGCTGCGGCTGAGCATGCCCTATCACGATATCCGCCGCCCCGCTGGCCTTACACGCGCCGATTACGCGGTGTCGGCCAATGTGGGACGGACCATCGACGCCACGCGGCAGGGCATTGCCGATATCCGCTGCTGCATGGACTGGCTGGAGCAGCGGGGCTACTCGCGGCTGGGGATCGTCGGCACCAGCCTGGGATCGTGCTATGCGTTCCTGGCCAGCGCGCACGATCCACGCATCCGCGTTAACGTGTTCAATCACGCCTCCACGTCGTTCGGCGACGTGACATGGACGGGGCAATCGACCCAGCACATCCGCCAAGGCGTCGAAGCGGTACTGACGCAGGAAGAGCTTCGGCGAGTGTGGATGTGCATCAGCCCGATCGTGTACTTCAACAAGTTCGAACGCTGGCCCAAGAAGTCGCTGATGATCTATGGCCGTTACGATCTGACGTTTCTGCCGGAGTTCTCAGTGCAGACGGCGGGCGAGTTCCTGCGCCGCGGGCTGGACACCACCATCAAGGCGCTGCCTTGCGGTCATTATTCGTTGGGCGAGACACCCTACAAGTACATGGACGCGTGGCATATCTCTCGGTTCCTGACGAAGGCCTTCGCGTGGTAAGAGACAGCTTTCACCGCAGAGGCACAGAGGCACAGAGAATTCAGAAATCAAGTTCCCTGGGCGCTTTGTTGAATCCCACCCTCTAGCGTCGCGAACGCGATTCACCACAAAGTCATCGGTGAACCTTGAAGACTCGAAATTTAAAACTCTGTGTCTCTGTGGTGAATTGTTTCAGGCGTAGTCGTCGAAGTCGGTCAGGCTGCTGACCACGGTTCTGGCCAACGCATGGGCGCTGAAGAGGCGTGCCTCATCGTCGTTGGCGAAGCCCATCAGGCGCGGAGTAGCGGCAGTGAGTGCCGCCAATGCAGCATCGATTCGCGCATGGGTTTTGTAGTCGATCAGGTCCAGCGTCCCGACTGGGTGGTCAGTGACGATAGCGTTGGCAGCGGTAGCCCCGCCGCAGATCAGCGAACCGATTGCCGCGCGTCGATTGCGCTTCCATAGCCATGCGGCCATCACCAGCAACGAACCGGCGAAGGCGTAGTCGAACGCAGCGTGGGTTGTGGGCCCGATCAGCTTGGGCATTCTGTGCGATGCGTAGCGTGCACCCTGCTGCCAGAGAACCATGTTCAACCTCGATGGAGTGAAATTTCCGCGTAACCAGCGGCGCCGTCGATTGTACGCTGCTCCGAGTACAAGGATGCCGGTGTGCGTTGGAGAGTTGGCGCTGCCTGCGGTTGTTCCACGTCAGTCCAAAGAGGGCTGGAATGGGGCTCCCTGGCGAGGAACAATCTGCGAATCCTAAAGATAGCTCCCTCGCTGCCGATGATGTTGGCAGGAGACAAGAATGCCTCTCTTCATCTGGAACTCCAGCTACAGCGTCAACGTCAAGCGCTTCGACGCCGACCACCAGCAGTTGTTCAACATCATCAATGAGCTACACGAGGGGATGAAGGCCGGCCACGGCAAAGACGTCATGCACGACGTGCTGGCCAAACTGCTGCACTATACCGAGCGGCACTTCACCGCGGAAGAGGCGGTGATGAAAGACCTCGGGTACATGCAACTGCCGGCCCACATTGAGCAGCACCGCAAGTTCACCGACAAAATTAAGGAAGTTGCCGACCAGTACAAGGCGGGCGCCGCCGGCCTGTCGGTCGACATGCTGGACTTCCTTACCAAGTGGCTGTCGCAGCACATTATGGCCATCGACAAGCAGTACAGCGAGTTCATGAACGCCAAGGGTGTGGCGTAGTAGTCGGAGCTGCGGAGCCCTCTGATTCGCCGCCGCTAGCTGCTCTTGCTTCTGGCTAGGGCGCGTTTGATGGTTTCGTCCAGCGCGGCCTTGGCCTTGGTGTATTCCTCAGGCGTGACTTTGCCTTGCTGGCGGTCGATCTCCAGTTGAAACAGCTCTTCCTTCATGGCTTCCAGCAGGAGCGCGTTGCGATCGCGCGCCGGCGCTGCCGGTTCGACGTAGTCGGCAAAGGCGGCGGCGGCTTCGGGAGAGCCGGCCTCGACTACGCC
>JBEKTC010000317.1:0-5599 GCA_049516475.1 Candidatus Korobacteraceae bacterium
CCATTGTTCCAGCATAAAATTCACTCCCTTGAGTACCGGCGGGTGGGCGGGTGGCTGGTCTCATGCAGCATTTTATCAAGTTGAGGGTGCCCCTCGATATGGACGAAGGCTTTGTCAAGGTGTAACTGTCCTAGGCCGCGCGCCGGGTACCCCGGGTCTCGCGCGGTTCGAGACCCGGAGTGCGCATCGCTCATCTATCCAGAGTCACGTCGGGGCGGCACACAGCAGGTCCCTCCACTCCGCGTCCGCCCACCCGCAAAAGACGCGGGTGGAAAAAACATTGCGGACGCTCCGGTCGGGATGACACGTTGATGACGTCGAGATGACACATCGATGATGAAGACGCGCAGAGCCAGGGTGCCGGCTTCGCGTCCCTGTGGACGTACCCGCTGTTTGCGAGTGTTTGCCAATGCCCTCGTTCCATCCATAGTGTCATCCCGACCAAGGGCTGACCGGGGCCCCCGACAAGCGCCGCATTTGCGCTTGTTGGGGTGGTTCAGCCCGCGTGGAGGGACCTGCTGTCCATCATGTGACGCACCTCACCGACTTGCTCGACCCTCTTACCCCAGCATCAACTGGTGGAGCACAGCTATTACGTTTACATTCTCGCCAGCAAGTCGCGAGTACTGTACATTGGCGTGACGAACAACCTCGGAGCACGAATTCTCCAACATCGCAGCGGCGACATTAGCGGCTTTACCAGCGACTACAAGGTCCATCGGCTGGTTTACTACGAACAGCATGCCTGGATCCCAAACGCTATCGCTCGAGAAAAGCAGCTGAAGCGATGGCGTCGTGAAAAGAAGGTGTGGCTGATCGAGCGCGAGAACCCGACGTGGGAGGACCTGGCCGCGGACTGGGGTAAGCCGGTCAAGCTGATAAAGCGAAATCCTGCCAACGCGGAGGACAGCAGGTCCCTCCACGCGGGCTGAAGCTCTTGGTCGGGATGACACGCTGAGTGGGCTTCGAAGCCCGAAGGCTTGACATGTGATGCATAAATCGTGCATACCAATGCATATGAGAACGACTTTGAATATTGACGATACCCTCTTCCGTGAAGCGGCTCGGCTTAGCGGGATTGCAGAGAAGACTGCGGTCGTTCGGGCTGGGCTCGAAGCCTTGATCGCAAGGGAAAGCGCCAGGCGGTTGGCAGCCTTAGGGGGCAGCGACCCAGGGCTGCGCGGAATCCGCCGCCGCCGCACACGCCCACGCGCGGTTCATAGCCATGCTGATTGATACGTCGGTTTGGGTGGAGCATTTGCGGCGGGGCGACCCCACGCTCAGCTCACTCCTGAATCGCGATGAAGTCGAATGCCACCCGTTCATCATCGGCGAATTGGCCTGCGGTTGCCTGCGACGCCGCTCTGAAGTGCTGTCCCTTCTGCGGAGCCTACCGCATGCACCGGTAGCCAGCCATGATGAGGTGCTGACGTTTATCGAGCGCCATCGCTTGATGGGCCGCGGCATCGGTTGGATTGATGCCCATCTCCTGGCTTCGGCAGCGCTAGGCAACACCCCGCTGTGGAGCCGGGATCGGCGCCTCTCGGAGGTGGCAACAGAACTTCACCTTTGCGCCCAGCCGTAAGTTGCCGGACTCGCCCTGCCGGTTCTGCGAACGGGCGGGGGCCCCTCACGATGACACATCTTCTAGAATCGCAAGCGATGAAAAAGCCCGCACTTCTCGTCATCGACATGCTGAACGATTTTCTCGATCAGTGGGCCGCCTGTCCCACCTCGCTTTAGCCGATGACAGGCCCTGCCGCCGGGTTTGTGAAGCCGGCTCGGTGTGGGAAAAGGGCGGCCGGCCTGACGCGGCGCTAAAGCGCCGCTCTACCCAGTGCGTGTTCTTCCAAACATCCGTGACGCGCCCCACCTAAATGCCTTCCATTTTGGGAATTGTGGTTACCTTCGTTTCCGCGCGTCGCGTTTTGTTCTCGACCCAATTCCAGACGCGCGAATAAACTGAGAGTGCCGGAGCAAGTCTCCGGTGCTGCCAGCTTTGCAGCGCCGTTCTTTAAAAACCTGCGATATGGGTGAGCAACCGGAGCTAGCCTCTCCGGGGGCGAATTCTGTTACCGTAAGTCCTTGGGGCTCAAGTTTTTACATGTAAGTCCCACGGGCTCAAGATTTTGCGGAGAGTTTTGTGTGGAATCAAGAATTTAGAAGCAAGAGGGGGAGGGGGGGCACCCACCCGGTCGCATAACTGACAGAAGCTACAGCGCTGTGATAGGTCAGGCGGAACCTGTTTCCGGTTCAATCCTGGGCATCGGCCTCTGCTTTTCGGGCCGCCTGCGCGCCCCTGCGCTCTGGATACTGGGCCGAGCCGTGCGCCCTCCGCGTAGTTGCAGCAGTTCTGCAATCTTTTCTTCGATCACCCCTACCGGCTCCAGCTTGGAAAGATAAGCATCGACATACTCGGTGCCTTCCGGAACATCGCTGGAGGCCGACAGCAACAAGATGGGCACGTCCGGCTTTGCCAGTCGCATCTGCCTGGCGAGTTCCGTCCCCATAATACCGTCGAGAAAATAGTCGAGAATGACTAGACTGATCGGCTCGTTTGTCAGGGCGCGCAAGGCTAGCTGCGCCTCTCCTGTCGCCAGGACGAGATGACCGTTAGCCTCAAGCACCAACTTGCGGACAGCGCGGCCCATAACGTCGTCGTCGACCAGAAGGATCAGGGCGCCCCTTGTGTTAGCCATTCAGCTCTTTCGGTACGGACTCGCGGGAACGCCAGACTTGGTCTCGTCAGTCCACGAAAGCTGTGGCTCGTGAGAAGAGAAACGTCCACCATCTTCTACGTTAGCTTCCTGGCAGCATGTTGTCTGTCCAAAATTAGACGTGAGAGCAAGAAATCAGCGGGGGACTCCAGTGCGACCTGGCGAGTAGAAATCACTCTTTGGGGTGAGGGTAACGCTGCCAACCGGAATGGTGCGTGGAGCAGGAGTCCCAGGCATAGTGCGGTCGCGGGGAGCGGTGCACTTACCGCGGTCCCCCGTTGCCTCGTGGGTTGGCTTCAGCTGAACCGTGGCGTCGTTCCACCAGCTGTGCAATGGCGGCAAGGAACTGCGGAGGGGCTATACCTTTGATCAGAACGAGATCAGCCAGTTCCGTGCCCGGAGGCAGCACCGGCGTCCCGGTCAGCAGCACGAGCAGGACCTCGGGTTTCATCTGTTTCATCGACACCATTATTTCGGCGCCGGCAAAGCCCGGGAGAAAATGGTCGGTGACCACCAGGTCCACATGGTGACTGCGAAGGATGCGTAATGCTGCATCGCCGGAGCACGCGGTCAGAACATCGTACCCGGCAATGGAAAGAACCAGGCGACGGGCCATCAGTCCTGCGGGATCATCGTCGACACACAAGATAACCATGGGATTTACTTTAGACACACACTTCTCCAACCAGCGCAGCGCGCCTTGCTGCGAGTCTCGCGATAGATAGAGTGTTCAGCTTCCGATTCGACCAATTGATCTGCTAAGAGGTCACATGCGTGAACGCCGGGTATCTTGCTGGCAAACGTAGAGGACCACCGGTTAAGTGGCCCTCTGTCTGCGTATCCAACCGGCCGTCCATAGCACTTCCCCAAGTGTTCTGCAAGCCCGGCTTGATGCGAACTAATCAGATCATCGCATGATGGAATTTGAGCGGTCGTTGTCCAAGCGCAAGATCGAGCTTGCGCTGGAGCAATGATTAGCTGCAGGCGAAAACGCTGGGAGGTGGGACACTGCGGTCAGAGGTCCTGTAGCAGCAGCCGTTCGGGAGAGGCCAGCAGGACCTTGCCGCGTCTCTTCGCCAGAACGCCGCCACGCTGCCATTCGCTCATGACTCGGCTGACAGTAAACGGGGTGATGTTGGCGGCGGCGGCCAATTCCTCGTTGCGGACCATGAGTTCGATTCCGCCGGAAACTCTGTGGCCGATTCCACTGGCCAGGTTGACCAGCACTTCTGCCAACCGCTGCCGCGCCGTGTGGCAACTCAGAGCGACTTGTGCGGCAATACAGACATTCAGGTAGTCCGACGCGATCGTCAAGGCATTGTCGAGCAATCTCGGATATCGCCCTGCCAGGCTGCGAATCTTGACGTGGTCCCACACCAGCGTGTGGCTGTCGCTGACAGCTTCCGTGCTCAGCAGATAATCGGCAGGTCTCGTCACCAGCGCCATGCCGCCAAACATCTCCCCTGGCGGATACGAGTGCATCTGCAGCTTCTGGCCACCCTGAGTGAGGAAAAAGCTTCTGGCACCGCCGCTGAGCACCATAAAGATGTGGCTGGCGGGATGACCCTGATTAGTGATCACTGAGTTTGCCAGGAATCGCCGCTGGCGTGAAGCGGCCAGGACGGTGCTGATTTCAAGCGGAACAAGATCGGCGAGGAATGGAGGCTTCAGCCTTCTTACCAATGCGGTCAGCTCAGACGTAGTCATGTGTCGGACTCCCGGGGGTGTAGGCGTGGAATTGTGGCCGTGATTGTACCCCGGATTGCGTTATACTTGCCCGGCAAAATCCCCGACCCGATGGTCGTTTTCGACGGGACGGTCGAATCCGTTCATGCGCTCTTGTTCACAATCAGTCTCACGCCCGGCGATCTGAACTTTACCTTGCGCAACAGGCCGGCTGACTGCTGCGCCTCGTTCGCTGCGTTGAGAGCGATGCGTCGTGCTTCATCCCGCTCGACCCCGTAGGCGAGCAAGATCACTGCCACGTCCATCGCGACCAACTTCTTCAGCCGCGCTTGTGCCGCTCCTTGCGCTTGCGCTCCAATCATTGCTTGCGTTTCAGTCATCGAGTGAGCGATCTGCTTTGCGCTGCGGGCGACCGCGTTGAAGGTTGTGAGGACCGTCACTGCCGGGGCGGACCGGATCACCGAATGCGAACCTGCTGCACACAAACCGCTTGCCTTCAATGACGGCTTCCACGGCGGCCAACAGGTCGTGGGCGGCATCGGATTTCAGGACGTAGCCCTGGGCGCCGATACATAAGGCTTCTTGCATCACGTCCGAATAAAGGACTGCACTGAGGAACAGTATTTTGGAACGTGGAGCGATCGCGCAGATCTGGCGAGCAGCCTCGATGCCATTGAGTTTGGGAAGCCCGACATCCAGCAAGATCAAGTCAGGTTGAAGCTCTTTACTTTTCTGAACGGCTTCGAACCCATCGGTAGCCTCGCAGATGATCTGCCAATCAGAATGTTCCTGGAACAGGGTGCGGACCATGCGACGCCAGGCTTCGCAGTCGTCCACAATGAGAATACGAGTTGATGATGCCACTTCCTGAAAGCCTCCCGCAGTCAAAGTTCAAAACCAACTCCAGTGACTGGGCGGCGCTGAACTGTTCGTCAAAGAATCGTCTAAAAGATGATTTCATGGCATACATGCCGCGTCGTTGCTCTGGAACAATCCTGAGCTTGCTCACCAGCAGGGAAGCCAATAGCAGGCGAGGCGCACGGGAAGGGAACTGGGAGGCACTCAGACTCAGTGCGACAACAGTCGATTACGTGGGGCTGAAACCGTTTTTCTGGTAGTGGGCTAATTGTGTGTTGACGATTTTTCTTCGCCTTTGTAGGCGAGCACCAGCAGGTAGACGAACGCAATCGGAGCGA
>JBEKTC010000318.1:0-5599 GCA_049516475.1 Candidatus Korobacteraceae bacterium
CGACGGGCGAGTGGTTGACTCGCGGTTCGCGGTGCTCTCCCTGGGCAAGCTGGGCGGTAACGAGATGAACTATAGCTCCGACATCGACCTGCTTTTTCTCTACGACGGCGGCGTGGAACCGCCTGCTGCGGAAATTTCGAACCGCGAGTACTTTATTCGCCTGGCGCAGCAGACCACGGAGTTGCTGGCCCGGCATACCCGCGAAGGGCCGGTGTTTCGCATTGACCTACGATTGCGGCCGCAAGGCGGCGAGGGCGAGCCGGCGGTGCCGCTGGCTCACGCCGTTCACTACTACTCGCACGCGGCCCACGACTGGGAGCTGCAAGCCATGATCAAGGTACGCCACTCCGCCGGCGACGTGGGTTTGGCGCGCGAGTTCGCTCGTTCGGTTCAGCCCTATGTGTATCGCCCCGAACTGAACTTTGTCGCCATTAAGACGGCACTCGAGACCCGCGAGAAGATCGGCAGCCACCGTCGCAAGAGCCTGCTGAAAAAGGTGGCGCAAACCGGCATCGATGTGAAGATCGATCGCGGCGGCATTCGCGATATTGAATTTCTGGTGCAGTGCCTGCAGCGCGTCTATGGCGGCGGCGAACCGTGGCTGCGCTCGCGCGGCACCCTCTTCGCGCTACAGAAACTGCACGACAAGGAGCACATCAGCGGCAAGGACTTCCAGAACCTGACCAACGCCTACGAGTTCCTGCGCAACCTGGAACATCGTTTGCAGCTGCGGCAAGGCCAGCAGATCCACAGCCTGCCGAACTCGCGAACCGAGCTGCAGGCTCTGGCCCGCAGCCTCGCCCGCGAGGGGACCGTCGCACTCACCCCGGAGGAATTCCTCGCCTATGTTCGGCGGCGCATGGCAGCGGTGGCGGAAATCTATCAGCGTGTCATTTATCTCGAGCAGAGCCAGGACCAGGGTTCGCTGGAATTTCAGTTGCGCCCGGAATTCACCGCGACCCACGAGAACTCGTACAGCCAAATGATGCAGCGTCTGGCAACGGACTCGCCGCGTTTGCAAGAGGTGGTCAGCCGAGTCGACCTTTCGCAACATACTCGGCGCAATCTGGATCGCTTTCTCGGCTCGGCGGGAACCACCTCCGAGCGATACGGCGCCGTGTTGCGCGCACCCGCGGCAGTAGCGCGCGCGCTGACCATCTTCGAATTCAGCGAATTCCTCACCGACATTCTGGTAGGTCATCCCGAGGAGATTGCCCTGCTGGAACAGATCGACGACCGCTCGCCCACCGGCGAGCAGGATCTGTTCGCCGGGAGTACTCGAAATGTCGGCCCGGCTGACGATCCCGTATTTGCCTACCTGGGTCACGGGGGTATCAATCAAACCGAAGCAATGTCGATCTTGCGGCGGCATTACCGGCGACGCGTGTTCGTTTCCGGAGCCCTCGACTTGTTTCAACTACGCGATGTCTTCGATTCTCTGGACGACAACACCGCCGCTGCTGACGCCGCGCTCCGGGCAGCTTTGGCGGTCGCTGGCCCGCCCGGCAACTTCGCCGTGATGGGGCTGGGAAGATTGGGCGCGCGCGAGTTCGATCTGCTGTCCGACGCAGATGTGCTCTTTATCTGCGACGAGCATGCCAACAAGGAAGACGTTCGCCGCGTAGCTGAACGCCTGATGGAAGCCCTCACCGCCTACACGCGCGAGGGAACTGTGTTCCCCGTGGACGCGCGTTTACGCCCCCATGGCCGCGAAGGCGAGTTGATCGTTACTCCCACCCAACTTTCAGCCTACTTCCGCGATGAAGCCCAACCGTGGGAGGCCCTCACCTATCTGAAGCTGCGCTATACCGCTGGAGATCGCAACCTTGCCGATCGCGCGCTGCAAGTTGTGCAGGAAGGAATCTCAGCGATGGCCCGGCAGCCTGTGTTTGATACCGAACTGGCCGACGTTCGTGCTCGCCTGGAGCGCAGCGAAGGCGCACAGAATCTGAAGACCGGCCCGGGCGGGATTTACGATCTCGACTATCTGGCTGGATCGCTGCAGGCTCGGCATCAGCTTTGGCTGGCGGGAAACCTTGCCGAGCGCTTGCACTTGTTGCGTGATCACCGTTTGCTGGCGGAAGACGAATATCAGCCGCTGACGGAGAGCGCTCGCTTCCTCCGCACCCTGGAGCACGTGATCCGTCTGGTCAGCGGCCGGGCGCGGAAGTGGATACCCCTTGCCGAACATCCCCGGCGCGGCGTGCAGAAGTTGCTCTGGCGAATGCTCGGGGCCGAAGACAGCTTCGATCCCGAGATGCAGTTGTCGGATGTAATGCGGCGAACGCGAAACATCTATCTCGCACATCGGAAGGGCTGAGAATCAGAGGGCTTGCGCTCGACCGCTTCCGCCAGGAAGGCATAAACTGGAACGCCGGCGATTCTGCCGGCACAAAAGCCTTGAACCATGCCGCCCGTTAGCCAAGCCGTACTGCTGTCGTGGTCGGTGCCTCCGGCAGCGACATTCGCGCTGGTGCTGGCTGCGGTGGTGTATCTGCGCGGCTGGCTTCTGATGCGGAACGCCGGTGTGCCCTTCGTCCCGCTTTGGCGGGCTGTCAGTTTTCTGCTTGGCCTGCTCTCACTCTGGATCGCGCTGGCCTCGCCTCTTGATACCTTCTCCGGCCTTGTGCTTACCGCTCACATGCTCCAGCACATGATGCTGATGATGCTGGCTCCGCCGCTGATCTTGCTGGGCGCTCCCGTTATTCCGCTCGTGCGGGGATTGCCCGCCTTTGCGGCCCGCGAGTTCGCCGGCCCGTTCCTCAATTGGCGCGTGGCCAATCGCGTCGGCGAGGCGCTCACTCATCCCATTGTTGCCCTGCTGCTGATGGGCACCGTGATGTTTGCCTGGCACACCCCGCGCCTCTATGAGTTGGCGTTGGCGTCGAGCTCCTGGCATGAGGTCGAGCACGCCTGCTTCTTTCTGGCATCGCTCGTCTTCTGGTGGCCCGTGATTCAGCCCTGGCCCAGCCGCACCCGCTGGCCACGTTGGGTGGTCGTGCCTTATCTGCTGGTGGCTGATCTGGAGAACACTGCTCTGTCCGCGATCCTGGTATTCTCCGACCGGCTGCTCTATCCGTCCTACGACGCTGTCCCGCGGCTCTTCGGTTTCTCCGCATCGCACGATCAGGCGGCAGCCGGCGCCATCATGTGGGTGATGGGATCGCTTGCCTTTGTCGTTCCGGCAATCGTCATCGCGGTCCAATGCCTGCAAAGTAATCGACGGCAAGCACAGGCCGCCTCGGTCCGCAAGCCGGAGCCTTCGTCTTTAGACGGGTTGGTGGCCCTGTCACAACGCCCATTGTTCCCTGGCCGCTTTCTGCGGCATCGAGTGAGCGTCCGCCGTCTCGAGGCAATTTCATTTCTCTTGCTGTTTGCCGTAACCGGCTTGTGCCTCGCACATCTGGCATCAAGCTCGTCCGACAATGACGACCAAGCCCTCCGGTTGCGTCAATCGTCCGGCCCTTTCGCCATCTCAATCTTCGCGCCGGCAGGAGACCTGGAAGCCGGACCGTCAGAATTCAACGTGCTGGTCCAGGACCGCAATTCGCAAGAAGTATTGGAGGATGCAACCGTCGCCCTCCGCGCTAATCAGGCGGGACATCTGCACAAGACGCAATGGCTCCGCGCTACCACGGAAGATTCGGAGAACAAACTTCTGCAATCAGCGTCGCTGAACTTGCCGGACAACGGCGAGTGGTTAGTGGACATTGCAATTGAACGCGGCGGACAACAGGCTGATTTTCCGTTGCCTGTCCATGTGGTCAAGCCCGCAGCCGGCAACTCATTTCCCTGGTCTTACGTGGTTCTATTGGCATTTTCGGCGATATTGTTGTTTACTTACCTGCGACGTCATCGCTCAGCGAAAGCACCGCACCTGTCCCATCCTGTAGCCGGTGACGGCGGTATCGCAAATCTGTCTGAGACCGCACCGACGATCAGGTAATGAATCCACGAACTTTTTACAGCGATGTATTGGAGAACCAGCAATGGCGAATGTTAATAATTTGTCGTATAGCGATCAAGGCTTGGCTTTGACGGAGCAGTTTGAGGGCTTGCAGTTGACTGCCTATCAGGATCCGGTCGGCGTGTGGACCATAGGTTATGGTCACACCGGTGCCGATGTCCAGCCCGGCCTTACCATCACCCAGGAGCAAGCCAGCGACCTGCTTTTGCAAGACGTGGCAGGCGCCGTTGCCGCTGTCAACCGGCTGGTGACAGTCCCTCTTACCCAGAACCAATTCGACGCGCTGGTGGATTTTACCTTCAACGTGGGTCAGGGAAACTTGGCCAGCTCGACTTTGCTTCGTGAGCTAAACGCCGGCAACACTGCGGGTGCAGCGGCCCAGTTCCTGGTCTGGGTCTACGCCAAAGGGGTCGAATTGCCTGGACTGGTGACGCGCCGTCAGGCAGAGGCGGCGCTCTTCCAAACAGCCAGCGATTGAGCACAGAATGCCGAACCGTGTCGCGTGATCGTCATCCGATGCGGCTATGCGTAGTCGATCGGGTTCGTCTCCAGCCAGTGCTCATCCTTCACGCGCCGCACTTCGCGCACTGCGGAGCGGGCCAGGGTCGAGGTAAGTTTCCGCGTCTTCCAGGAAAACCCCGCGCAAAAGCCGAGCGCGCTTCCCGCCGCGCCTAGCACCAGCGCACTCGAAAGACGGGAGCTCCGTCGCCGCATCAGACATGCCGGTAGGATCCCGAGACACGCACCGACCACCGCCAGCTTTAGCGACTCCTCGGCGGAGGTGCTCACCAGAGCGGAGGCGCGCTGGGGATCGAAGTTTTCCCGGCCGGTTCGGATTCCTGAAATCCCGGCTTTCACCAATCTGCGTCCGTAAGCGAGCCTGGTTGTTGCTGGCGTGGTTCGATTCATACCCGTATCCTCATGTCACAGCGAATGGATGTTGCCTTGCCTCACAGCGCTCCCGATTCCGTACAACTGCCCGTGTGTCAACAACGCTCCCAATGTAAAGATTCTCACATTCCATGAATTGTTGCAGTGATGGTGGGCACCGCCTGCGGTGACGGACAGCACTTTGGGGCGCGAAAACTCCGGGCGGCTCCGCTGCTCGCGACGTGACAACTCCTGCATCGCTTGACCCCTCCCAAATTAACGTGTTGCAACAAACAAATCTCGCCCATGTTCGTTCGATCCGTCCAACTTAATGTGTTATAACAAGCAACTCTCGGTACTCCGCCTGCCATGAATTGCGGGTTATCACCCACTCCCTGTGACGCCTGTCACTCACCATGCCGACATTCCTCACTGACTGGTGCGCACCCGGCAGAACAAGATACTAGTTAGCCAGACGAGCACGAGTCCATAACGGCCGCGCCAGGCCGCCACTTCCAGGAACCAGATCAGGACTCGCCGCCGACGACGAATCGCGGACGAAAGCTCTCAGTCTGACGTACCTCGTCTTACGTAAATCTGGCCGCGAAGCGGAGATGCTATTTTTATGATCGATCGCGCGCCCATTCCCGACTACACCCTCGGCGGGCATGTTCCGGCTTCCGTCCTGTTTCTTGTCATACAGCTCCTGGGACTCGCCTGCTTTGCCTACATCGTGGCAAAGCGTGTTGCACCACTCATTCG
>JBEKTC010000319.1:0-5505 GCA_049516475.1 Candidatus Korobacteraceae bacterium
GAGAGCGGAGAAGCGCGCACCCGCATCAGCATTTTTCTGAATGTGTTTAACGTTCACGTGAATCGTTCGCCAGTCAGCGGCGTTATCGAGGAAGTGCGGTACCAGAAGGGCAAGTTCGTCAACGCCATGGGCGCAGCCTCAGCCGACCTGAACGAGCAGAACGTTGTCACCATCCGCGGTGACGCGGGCAAGGTAGTGTTTAAGCAGATTGCCGGGCTGCTGGCGCGGCGCATCGTGTTCACTAAGAAGGTTGGGGACGCGGTGGAGCGCGGCGAGCGGGTGGGGCTGATCAAGTTCGGCTCGCGCACCGACGTGATTTTTCCGGCGGGCGCCGACATGAAAGTGCGCGTGGGCGACAATGTGAAGGGCGGATCGAGTGTCCTGGCAGTGGTGGCGCAACCGCTGCCCATGCCATCCCGTCTGCGCGATGTTGCGGAGGTGCGATGATCGGTCGTTCGCAGCAACCTGATGCCGGGGTTCCGGCGCGCCGCCGCCCCGGGAAGGGTTTGTATCTGCTGCCGTCGATGTTCACGGCCGGCAATATGGCAGCGGGCTACTATGCGATCTCGCAGGCCATTCAGGGTACGGCGAACGATCCGTGGCACTTCGATCAGGCTGCCAAGGCGATTGGAATCGCGATAGTCCTTGACTTCTTCGACGGCGGCATCGCGCGCCTGACCAACACCGCCAGCGCGTTTGGCGGAGAGCTGGATTCCCTTGCCGATGTGATTGCGTTCGGCGTTGCGCCGGCGGTGCTGGCGTGGATGTGGGGCTTTCGCATGCTGCCGCTGGAAGGCAACCTGGTTTGGCGAAACCATGTGATCCAGATCGGCGCGATCGTTACATTTGCGTTTCTGCTGGCCGGCGCCTCGCGTCTGGCACGCTTCAATATCCAGGTGAATCCGCAGCCATCGAATCCTGGCCGCCCCGGGCGCAAGTACTTTGTGGGAATGCCGATTCCCGCAGGTGCGGGAGCCCTGGTAGCGGTGGTGCACCTGGTGCAAGGCAATCCGCTGCAGATCTGGTGGTGGTCCATCAGTTGGGCAGTCTTTGTGGGAGGAATCTCTTTCCTGATGGTAAGCACCTGGCGGTTTTTCAGCTTTAAGGGTATTAACTTTCGCCAGCCGCAGAATTTCCGCTGGCTGATCGTAATCGGGGTGGTCATCGCACTGATCTGGTTTTCTTCCGAATATGTTCTGTTTGCGTTGGCGCTGATTTACATTCTTTCCGGAGTGATCGCGCGGCTTTCTTTTGTTTTTCGCCGGCCGACGGTGCCGCCTCCACCGCACCAGGATGAGGCCTCGCACGCTTGATGAAAAGTGAAGCTAACAAGCCGTCGGCGGCCCCCAGTGAAGCATTACACTGGGGCGGCCTGTTCCGCGTTGCCATCATAGGGGCCGCAACTCTGAAGGGCCGGGAGTTGAAGGAAGTCCTCACCGATCGCAATTTTCCGGCGCAGGACGTGCGCCTGCTTGACGACGACGAGTCCCTGGGCCAACTGGAAGCGGTGGGCGATGAGCCCACCTTCATCCAAAGTGTGCGGCCTGAGCACCTGGACAATGTGGATTTCACGTTTTTCGCTTCGGAGGAAAACTTCACACGCGATATCTGGCCGATGGCGCGCAAGGCGGGCAGCGACATTGTCGATCTCTCCTATGCACTTGAGGGCCAGGCGGGAGTTTTGCTGCGCGCGCCGTGGGTGGAACGGGAGTTGGGCGCTGCTCCCCAACTGCCTTTTGCGGAAGCGACCGTCGTAGTTGTGCATCCGGCAGCAGTGGTGCTGGCGCTGCTGATGCTGAGGGCGCAACGCGTGGGGAAGATCGTGCGGGCGATAGCGACCGCATTCGAGCCTGCCTCCGAGCACGGGCGGCGCGGCATGGACGAATTGCATGAGCAGACCGTCAACCTGCTCTCTTTCCAGCAACTGCCCAAGGGAGTGTTCGACGCGCAAGTTGCGTTCAATCTGCTGGACCGTTATGGCGAAAATTCTTTGCCATCGCTGGCGAGCGTGGAAAGCCGCATTGAGCGCCACTTCCGGAGTATCGTCCAGAAAAAACTGATCGTGCCTTCGTTGATGCTGCTGCAAGCGCCCATCTTCCACGGGCACGCCTTCTCGCTTTACATTGAGCTGGACAACGCGGCGCAAGTTGAAGAGTTGACGGCCGCGATCTCCGGCGAGCACGTTGACGTGCTGCAGGGCGGAGAAGAGTCGCCCAGCAACGTCAACGCCGCGGGGCAGGAACAGATCCAGGTGTTTGTGCGAGCGGATGCGCAAAATCCCAATGGGTTCTGGCTATGGGCGGCATCCGACAATCTGCGAATTGCGGCCCTGATGGCAGTGGAGTGCGCCGAGAACATGATTGCTTCGCGCCCGCGAGGGACGGTCCAGTGAGCCATTACGCAATGCGGCGCCAACTGATTCCTGCTGGGATCGCTGCTCTACTATTGTTGACGACCTCCTGCGGATATCACACAGCCGGCAATAGTGTGCGCCTGCCCTCCGACCTGCACACAATTTATGTCGCGGGAATAGGCAATGTTTCGCCAGCCTATCGGGTTGGCCCAATCTTGACCGATGCGGTGATTCGGGAGTTACGCGAGCGTACCAACTACCGCATCGTAACGGTCAACGACAGTGATGCGGATGCCGTTCTCACGGGAAAGATTATCACCGTTTATGTCGCTCCCTTGACCTACGACTCCGTCACCGGCCGCATCTCGTCGTCGATGGTGATGATAGTGCTGAGCGCCAGCCTGACGGGAAAGGGCGGGAATGTGCTATGGAGCAACGGGTACATGGTGTATCGCGAGCAGTACCAGGAATCGGTCAACGTTGCCAGCTTTTTCGAGGAATCTACGCCGGCAGTGCAGCGGTTAGCGACCAACTTCGCCAAGACGCTGGTGGCCAACATTCTGGAGGCCTACTAGATGCGAAGCTTTGCGGCTTCCGATCGCTTCGTGGCCGACGTGAAAGCCCGCAAGGTGGCTCCGGGATATGTGTTCATCGGCGATGAGGCGTTCTTTCGCAAACGTTGCCGCGATGCCATCCTGCAGCACCTGGTGCCCGCCGATGTTCGCGAACTAAGTCTGTACGACATGGACCTGGCCGAAGTGGAGTTGCAGCAGGTCCTGGACAAGGCGCGGACGCCATCGCTGATGTCTCCTTTCCAGGTTTTCTTCATCCGGGGTATCAAGAACCTCTATGGACGCGGCAAACATGACGACGAGTTTGGCGCCATCAAGGACTACTTCAAGAACCCTAATCCCGACGCGTTGCTGGTATTCATCGCCGACCACATCAGCATTCCGGCCGACGTGCGCCGCATGGACCTGACCGACAAGGACCGTTACGAGCGTATCCGCGAGACCCTGGGCGAGTACTGCCCACTGCTGGAATTCGCACGCGTGGAGGAAGGCGACGCAGTGAAGTGGGCGATTGCGACTGCCGGCGCTGAGGGCGTGACGCTGGACACGGAGGCCGCGCGCGAACTGGTGGACTCGCTGGGCAGCGACATGATGATGGTGGCCAATGAACTGGAGAAGCTGGTGCTGTTCGTCGGCGACAAGAAGCGCATCACGCTGGGCGATGTGGAAACGTTGGTGCTGGCGGCCAAGCAACGATCGTTCTACGAGTTGACGGACGCGATTTCATCTCGCGACCGTGGCCGCGCGCTGGCCGTATTGGATGCGATTCTGAGCAGCGGCGACGGCGAGGAAGCTGCGATTGGCCATCTGTACATGCTGCAGCGCACCTTCCGCCAGATGCTGGTGATCCTGGAGCGCAATGTGCGCGACTCGCGCGCGCTGTGGCAGGCGCTGTGGCAGGGCTTTCGCATCCCGCCATTTGCCGCGGAAGATATCATTCGGCAGGCGCGCCGTTACAAGTCGCGGCGCGAGCTGACCAGCGCCATCCGGCGAGTGGCGAGGGCCGACTTGGCGCTGCGCTCCAATCCTCCCAGCAAACGGCTGATCCTGGAAAACCTGGTGCTGGATTTGACTGCCGAACCGAAGCCGCAGGAAGCGGGCTGGCTGCAGGATGAGCTGCCGGTTTGAGGGTAAGCCGTTAGGGCAGCTCTGAATAACTCGCCTCAGGGGCTAAAGCCCTGTTGATTTTCCGATGCTTGCGGCACGGCTGAAGTGAGTGCGTGAGACCGTGCCGTCCCTACGGGACTCGGTTACTTTTTCCCACCTACCCAGGACTCCGCTGCGCTCCGTCCTGGGCTAACTGCGCTGCCACCCCTTCGGGGTTCTTTTTTCGTGAGTCATACTCCACCGCCGAAGATTAAACTCAGTTCTCACGCAGACTCTGAAGCCGTGCCCTTTTAAAACGAAAAGCTAAAAGCTAAAAGCTAAAAACGAAAAGCCAAAAGCGGGTTAACTATGAACATCGACGCCTATTTACGGCGCATCGAGTATGATGGCCCGCGGGTGGCGTCCGCTGAAACTCTTCGCGGCTTGCTTCGCCAACATCTCTTCACCGTCCCTTTCGAAAATCTCGACATACCCCTGGGAACTCCGATTCGTCTTGACCTACGCCAGATCTACGACAAGATCGTCACCCGGCGTCGCGGCGGATTCTGCTATGAGCTCAATGGCCTGTTTGGCGAGTTGCTCACCGCGATGGGCTTCTCTGTGCAGATGCTGTCAGCGCGGGTGCGGCGCGAGGACGGTGGCTTCGGCCCCGAATTCGATCACATGCTGCTGAAGGTGGAGCTGGAAGAACCGTGGCTGGTGGATGTCGGCTTCGGAGACTCGTTTGTCGACCCCATCGTGTTTCAAGCAGGCGGCGCCGATCAAGTTAACGGACATCGATATGTCGTGTCGGCCGTTGGCGAGGAGTGGCAACTGCTGCGCGAAGATGAGAAAGGGCAAGTCCCGCTGTATGCGTTTCATGATGTTCCGCATACGCTTAATGATTACCAGGAGATGTGCAGGTTTCACCAGGTCTCGCCAGAATCGCACTTCACTAAGAATTGGATTTGCAGCCGGGCGACGCCGGAAGGACGCGTTACCCTGGCCAACATGCGGCTCATCGTTACACGCGGAGGAAGTCGCGAGGAGCTTCAGCTCAGCACCCCAGGTGATTTGCGGCGCTGTCTGCGGGAGTTTATGGGGATAGAGTTTGAGGAATCGGTGGATTTGTTGAGGCTGGTGCGGGGCTAGGGCAGTGTGCCGGGAGCAGGTCCTTGCTGTTCCACAACCCTGTCGTCAGGCTGTGCCGTCCCTGAAGGGACTCGGATCTCATTACCCACCTACCCAGGGCTTCCGCCCTGGGCTAACTTCCGCCCTTCGGGCTGGAGGCTTGCCGTTCCGCCGGGCAGCGGGGAAAGGTGGCTCTAACTGAATTGACGTTTTATGCACGCATAAAAAGGGCGCAGCCGGTCCGCATGGAAGACCACCAAGGTGCACAGTGAGTCAGGCCTTTGGGCAATTGCTTGCACTCTCGTTTTGCCCTAGTCTTGCCTACCATGAGCGAAAGAGAAGCAAACGTGCTACACGTGCGAC